>DASXOA010000162.1:0-19216 GCA_036494675.1 Rugosimonospora sp. | reverse complement strand
CGCTGTCGCCACAGTGTGCGCCGTTCTCGCCGGGGCGGCCGTTGTCGCGGCCGTCGGAATCCAGGGCGGCCTGCCGTTGCTGCGCACCCTGTTCTTCATTCCGCCACGGCCGCAGGCGGCCGGGCATCATCACCCAGAAAGGAACGAATCCGATGAACAACTCTGTCCCCCAACCCGAGCGGGCGGGGCGCGGCGGCGATGACCCCGGACCGCGCAATGTCATGCTGGACCGGCAGAATCCTGATGAGCTCGTCCCGCCGTCAACCGATCACGGCACGCTCCCCAACCTGAAGTTCTCGTTCTCCATGGCGCACAACCGCGTCGAGCAGGGCGGGTGGACCCGGGAGGTCACCCAGCGCGAACTGCCGATCGCCACAACCCTCTCCGGGGTGGACATGCGCCTGGAGCCGGGCGCCTACCGCGAACTGCACTGGCACCAGCAGTCCGAGTGGGCCTACGTGCTGGCCGGCAGCTGCCGGATCAGCGTGGTGGACCAGGAGGGGCGCAACTTCCTCGACGACGTGAGCCGGGGCGACCTCTGGTTCTTCCCCAAGGGAATACCGCACCACATCCAGGCGCTCGACGAGGGCGTGGAGTTCCTGCTGGTCTTCGACGACGGCAACTTCTCCGAGAACGGCACCTTCCTGATGAGCGACTTCTTCGCACACACTCCGCGCAGTGTGCTCGCCAAGAACTTCGGGTGGACCCTCGAACAGATGGAGAGCCTGCCGCAGAAGGAGAAGTACATCTTCGCCGGTCAGGTACCGCCGGCGCTCGAGGCCGACCGGGTGCTCAGCCCCACCGGCGACGTGCCGCGTACCTTCAAACACCGGATGCTCGCGCAGGCACCGAGCCGGTTCCGGGGCGGGAGCGTCAGGATCGCCGACTCGACGAACTTCGCCGCCGCCAACACCATCTGCGCGGCACTCGTCGAGGTCGAACCGGGTGGGATGCGCGAGCTGCACTGGCACCCGACCGACGACGAATGGCAGTACTACATCGCAGGATCCGGTCGGATGGGCGTCTTCGCCAGTACCGGGGTCAGCCGGACGTTCGACTACCAGGCCGGAGACGTCGGCTACGTGCCCTTCGCCTACGGTCACTACATCGAGAACCTCGGCGAGGATCCGTTGGTGTTCCTGGAGATGTTCCGCACCCCGAACTTCGCCGACGTGTCACTGACCCAGTGGATGGCCAACACCCCTGCCGAGATCACGGCCGCCACGCTGAACCTGCCGCGGGCGATGATCGAGGCGCTACCCAAGGACAAGTACTCGGTGGTCGCCTGACCGGGCCGCCTCGGCGCCGCCAGATCAACCGGGCGGCGCCGAGCGTTGCCGGGCGTCCCAGAGCCGCCCCAGTTGCAGCCGGCTGTGGACCCCGAGCTTGGCGTAGATGGCCCGCAGGTGACTGTCCACGGTGTGGAAGGACAGGAACAGCCGGAAAGCCACCTGCTGCTTGGTGGCACCGGCCGCGAGCAGTTCGGCCACCCGCACCTCACGGCTGGTCAGCGCGTCGAGTCCGTGTGCGGGCCGCGGCCCGGGCCGGCGATGACGTGCGTTCAGGTCACGCGCGCAGCGCAGCGCCCGTTCCTGGTCGCCGGTGGCGCCGATCCGGCCGGACAGGGCGGCGCTGTGCGCTGCGGCGTCGCGCGCCTCACCGGCCGGCACTCCGGGCAGTTGGGCCAGGTCCAGCAGCGCCTCGGCCAGCGCCGGCCGGGCGGCGGTGGTTCTCAGCCGGGCGACCGATTCACGCGCCGCGACCGGGTCGCGGTCAAGCAGCGCGGCGCAGTGTGCGGCCAACCCCTGCCACATGGCATTGCGCACGTACCCGGCGATCGCGGTGACGTGACCGGCCACCACGCGGGCCTGCTCGGGCTGGCCCAGCAGCATCATCGCCCGCACCAGCCACGGCGCGTGATGCGGCACGAGCAGCAACTGCCGCAACGAACGGTCGAGGCACCGTACGCCGGCAGTCAGCAGATCCCGATGACGTACCGGATCGGGGTCCAGCGCCAGCGCGCCTGCCAGCACCGCCCACTGCAACGCATCGGGCCATTCGCGGGCGGGGTGCTCCTCGGACAGCAGCGACCGGGCCCGGTCGGTCTCACCACGCCGGAACAGCACCTCCACGACCACCGCGAGCAACCGCAGCCTCGTCTCGTCGGCCAGCTGCCGCACCGGATCCGGTCGCAGCGTGTCGCGGGCCCGGGCCAGCGCTTCCGGCAACTCTCCGGCCGCGAGCCTCACCACGCAGTCCAGCGCGGCCAGCGCCGGCCGGCCACCCTCGCCGAACGTGCCGACCTCGCCGGCCGCCACCCGCAACGCGGCCCCCGCGCCATCGAAGTCACCGACCGCGATCTGGATGCCGACGCGCTCCATCCGCACCAGCGCCGCGTCGGTACCGGGACCGGGACCGGGACCGCCCCCAGGATCGATGCTCTGCAGCAGCCGGCGCGACGCCGGCACGTCGCCCCGCGACAGCGCCGCACCGGAACGGGCCAGCACCAGGAGCAGCTCACCGCCGGGCGCCGGAACGTCCCGCTGCGCCCGCTCCGCCTGGTCGAGCAGATCACCGGTCTCCGGGTGTCCGAGCGGCGCGGCGACCGCGGCCAGCGAGGTCAGCAGCCAGGACCGGTGTACCGCGGCCACCGAATACTCGCCGAGCGCCCGGTTCAGATACTCCAGTGCCAGAGACGGCCGACCGGTCGCGTACCACGCCCCGAGCCGACCCAGCAACATCGCACGATCCTCCGGACCACCGCGGTCCGCGGCGATCTCGTCCCCGAGCACCCGCAGCGCCTGATCCAACCGTCCCGCACGCATCAACTGCTCAACGCCGGTCAGCAGCCATTCACGCACCCGCTGGCGGCCCGGTCCCCGGCGCCGGTCGCGGCACGCGGTCAGCAACAGATCGGCGGCGATCGACGGTTCCACCTCCGGATCCGTCGCCACGGCGGAGACCAGGTCGGCGTCCATCCGGCCCGCGTACGCCAGCGCCTCGACCAGATGAGCCGCGGCAGCCGATGGGCGACCGGCCGCGGCCAACACCCGGGCCGCCCGCTCACGCAGATCCCGCAGCATCGACGGCGGCGTCCCGCGCAGCACCTCGCCGGCGTCCGGGGCCACCCGCAGGCCGTCGACCGAGTCGACCAGTGCTCCCGCGCCCACCAGGCGTTCCACGCTCCCAGCCAGCCCCCCGGGGCGACGGCCGAGCAACTGTTCGAGCAGCGAGATCGCGGCGTCCGGGCAGATCGCCACGGCGCGCAGAACCGCGCGGTCGGTGGGAGACGCCGGCCAGCGCGATGCCGCGGCCCGCGTGCGACCGGCACTGGTCCTCGCGGTACGCATCCTCGGCCGGCTCACGGGCGACGCGGGCACAGCAACCCCCAACCAGCCGGAGGCAATCCTCGACGGCGCCCAACGAACAGGTCCACCAACCCGAAGGTTATCCGGATACTGCGGATACCCGAGACGGATCACACGGGTCCGACGGCGACCGCGAAATCCGTGACCAGTCACCGAATGGGTGACCCCGGTGCGACGCCGCCGTCGCACGTGCACGCCGATCGTGCGGAGCCGGCGGCGAAAGCAACGCCGCGGCGGTGGCCTCAGGCGCGCTTGTCCGCTGGCTGCCTGGTGTCGAGGTCGATTCGGCCGCGGCCGAAGGCGTCGATGTGGCCCCAGCGGCCCGGGATGTCGAGTAGTTGGAGGCGGCCGACGCTTGTGGGCAGGGCGGGTTCGATTTTCAGGTGCTCGCCTCGCGGGTCGAGGCCGAGCAGCGCACGTAGTATCAGCAGGACGGCGCCCGCCGAGACCGCGTGTGGGCTGCAGGCGCTGGGATACTCGACCGGGTACTTCGTCTGCGTCCGGTCGTAGCCGGCCAGTGCTTCGGGTAGCCGGTTGTGGAAGTACTGGGACGCGTCGATCATGGCTTGGGCGATCCGTGCGGCCTCCTCGGCGAAACCGTAGCGGCGTAGGCCCCAGACGATGAGAGAGTTGTCGAAGGGCCAGACGGCGCCGGTGTGGTAGCCGAGTGGGTTGTAACGCTGGGCGTCGGTGGCCAAGGTGCGCACGCCCCATCCGGAGAAGAGTTTCGGCGCGGTCAGGTGTCTGGCGAGACAGGTGGCCCGGTCGGGCGGGACGATGCCGCTCCAGAGCAGGTGGCCGATGTTGGAGGCGAGGGCATCGACCTGCCGGCCGTCCGGGTCGAGAGCGAGCGCGTAGTACTGCTTGTCCTCGATCCAGAAGTCGCGGTTGAAGCGGGCGTTGAGGTCGGCGGCTTCCCTTTCCAACTGGTCGGCATAGGCGGGGTCGTTCCAGATGGTGCGGGCCAGGCGGGCGGCGCGGACCTTGGCGTCGTAGGCGTAGCCCTGCAGCTCGCAGGTGGCGCGGGGAAAGTCCGGCAGTGTGCCGTCGGCGGATGAGATCGAGTCCCAGGAATTCTTCCAGCACTGGTTGCCCGAGCTGTTGCCCCCGTTGCGTGACTGGAACCAGATGTAGCCGTTGCCCAGCGCGTCGGCGTAGGTGTCGATCCAGGCGAGGCACATCCGAGCTTCCGGTTCGAGCCGGCGGACCAGGGCCGCGTCTCCCGTCCAGCGTTCGTACTCGTCCAACAGGATCAGCCACAGTGGCGTGACGTCGGCTGCGTCGAAGGAGGGTGAGTGGGGCCTGTCCTCGAATGCGGCGGCCTCGCCCAGCCGGGCCTCCTGCCAGATCTTCCCGGGCTCCTCATCCCGAAAGTCGTCCAGTCGCTTGCCGCGTTGGGCTCCGAGCAGGCGCAGTGTCGTAGAAGCAAGCTCCGGTACGAACGGCAGCGCCTGCAGGCTGCTGAGGATGCTGTCGCGACCGAAGACACACATGAACCACGGCAGGCCTGCGGCAGGGAGATGCGTGTGAAGCCCCAGGACTCTGTACTGCAGTGCGGCGAGATCAACCAGGCTGCGTTGGTAGCTCTGCGACAGAATCTCCCAGTCACACCGTAGGGTGGGTGCCCGGTCGAGCCAGTCATCCAGATCCTGCCGCAGATCCTCTTTGAGTCGGCTCGGCGTGCCCTGCAGGACTGTCCTGATGTCCCGTCCGTCACCCCCGAGGGTGGCCACGTGCAGCACGGTACTCCAGTCCTCATGCGGCGGGATACGGACGTTGAACGTCATGCCCGCCTCGTCCACCTGCGGCGATTGGCTGGACGAAACGACCGTCTCCCGGTAGAAGTCCTCCCGCTGATAGCCCAGACGCAGGCACTCGTTGTCCACCCGCGCCAGACACTTCCCGCTCTTGCCTCGCATGTGCCTGACCTCGGACGAATCGGCGAAGTCACTCCCCATGTCGACACGCACGTGTACGTCGACCGGCTCGTCCTGGTGGTTCACCACGGTCAGTTCCTCGACGAGGCTGCGGCTGAGTGAGTGTCGCCTGATCACCGACAGCTTCGTGTTCACGTCATGTGACGGTGTGCCCGGGACGAGGAAGTAACGCGTCTCGTAATACTGCAGATCATCCACGGACAGGGCGTGCACCCGTTGCCCGTTGATACTCAGATGCCACAGCGACAGAAATCGGGTGTCGAAAGCGAACAAGCCGATCGGGGAGTTGGTTGTCGAGTCGATGTCACCACGACCGTCGGTGACGAGGAAGATACTGCCGTCCAAGATGCTGACGCGTCCATCGACGGTGCCTACCGATCCCTCGCCGGCTATCGCCGCCCCTGGGCCGGCCGACGCCCTGGCACGCGTCATCTGCCGAGGGTCGCGGGCATCGGGTAGGCCCGGGAAAAGCCGCTCGAACAGGCGCAGCAGGGGCAAGCTTCCCTGGATCTTTAACCGGCCTCGCACCCACTCCGCCACCGAATTGGCCTCACCGGTGACGATGCGGCCAAACAGCGTCCTGTCCGTACGGATCAGCGCGTCCGGCTCGCGATCCTCCCGCGAGACGGTGAGGTCTCCGTCCCTGATTTCGACGAACCAGCGGTCGACCCCGTGCTCACCATCGATATCGAAACGAAGTGTGCCGCTGACGTTTTCGAGCCTGGGTTCGCGGCGCCTTCCGGCGAGATCATCGAAGAACCTCGCGGTCGGGTCGTCCATCGGTTTCTCCCCGAATCGAGTTCACCTGGCTCGACGGCATCGAGTAGACGGTGGCGGTCGGTGACGCCTGAAACGTGACTCCGGCCAACACTGCACCATGGCCGGGGTGGGTGGCATCACCCCGAGAGGATGATCTCGGCCGGAAAAGCCCACCGGGAGCCCCCTGCGCTCGGGGCATGATGCGGTCGTCCCCGGGTACATCCGACGGCGGGTGCATCCGGCTGTCAGAGCCGGAGCGACAGCGGGTCATTCCCAAGGAGGACAAGGTGCCCGACGCCACCGAGCAGTTCTTCGACGAGCTCGCCCGGCGCGGGTACGAACCGAAGCTGGCGCCGGCTTGTGGCACGGGGTTTTTCGATGTCACCGAGAATGGGCGCAGCCAGCAATGGCTGGTCCGGATCAGGAACGGCAACATCGCCGTCTCCCGGCAACGCTCCGAAGCCGACTTCGTGGTTCGTGCGGACCGGGCCGTGTTCAACAAGCTGGTCAACGGTAGCCTGAACGCGCTGTCCGCGGTGTTCTGCGATGCGCTGGCCTTCGAGGGCGACGTGCGATTGCTGGTTCTGTTCCAGCGTCTGTTCCCGCCGCCCGCGCCGACGATCAGCCGGCCGTCCATCGACGAGACGGGTCCGGCGGGCGGGGACCACGCGACCGCCATCGGCGAGACCATGGTGCGGATGCTGGACGGACCCACGTTTGTGGTGTGCGACCCGCGCGGTGACCTGGATGCGTCGCCGACCGAGCCGGCCGGGCTGTTCTCCTATGACACGCGCTTCCTGTCGAAATGGATCCTGACCATCAATGGTCAGCGCCTGAGCCAGTTGTCCATCGATGAGGTGAGCTACTTCGAACACCGGTTCTTCCTGGTACCAGGAGCCGGGAACGTCGACGTCAACCTGTCGGTGATCAGGCAGCGCCGCATCTGCGACGGCTTCTGCGAAGACCTCGTCATCCTCAGTCGCAACGAATCCCCGGTCGACCTCACCATCCGCGTCGACGCGGCGAGCGACTTCGCCCACCTCTTCGAGGTCAAAAGCGGCCAGGCGAAGCGGGGGAAAGGGTACGCCCGGGCCGAGCCCGGACGCCTGCTGCTCGGCTACGAGCGGGAGACTTTCCGGCGCGAGACCGCGATTTCCACCGACGCCGAAGCCGAGTTCGACGAGCACGGGCTGACCATCAGGGCGCGCGTCGACCCGCACGGCCGCTGGTCTACCCAGTTGAACGTCGTCCCCGGCCCACCGGTGGCCGCCGGCCTCGGCCACGTCCCCGCCCTGAAGAAGCGCGATCGCCCGGACATGGAGCGAGATTTGGAGACGTGGCTCCAGGGCGCCCCACGGTTGGAGTGCGATTGGCGACCACTGACCGACACGTATCAACGTTGCCTCGTCGACCTTGCCGCGCTGCGCTTCGCGCCCCTGGTCGCCGCGCCGAACACCCTGCCCGCGGCCGGCCTGCCGTGGTTCATGGGCCTGTTCGGCCGGGACAGCATCTTCACCAGCCTGCAGGCACTGGCATTCCAACCCGAGCTGGCCGCCACCACGCTGCGTGCGCTCAGCGTCTGGCAGGGCACGAGAAGCGACGACTTCCGCGACGAGGACCCCGGGCGGATCCTGCACGAGCTGCGCTACGGCGAGCTGACAGCCTTCGAGGAACGACCCCACTCCCCGTACTACGGCACCGCCGACGCCACGCCGTTGTTCGTGGTCCTGCTTGACGAGTATGAACGTTGGACCGGTGACGTCGACCTCGTGCGGGAGCTGGAGTTCGAGGCGCGCGCTGCCTTGGACTGGATCGACCAGTACGCCGATCTGATGGGCAACGGCTACGTCTCATATCGCCCCCGCAATGAAAAGAGCGGGTTGGAAAACCAGTGCTGGAAAGACTCCCCGGACTCGATCTCCTATCGCGACGGACGGCTGCCGGGCTTTCCCAGAGCGACGTGTGAACTGCAGGGCTACGCATACGACGCGAAGGTCCGCGGTGCGCGCCTAGCCCGCGAGATCTGGAACGACCCCGGGTACGCCGACCGGTTGGCGGCCGAGGCCGTCGACCTCAAGCGGCGCTTCAACCGCGACTTCTGGATCGACGACAAGGGGTACTTCGCGTTGGCCCTGGACGCCGACGGTCGCCAACTCGACGCGCTGTCATCGAACATCGGCCACCTGCTGTGGAGTGGCATCGTCGACGATGCCCGAGCCGAGAGCGTCACGCGGCATCTGCTCGGCCCCCACCTGTATTCCGGTTGGGGGGTGCGCACTCTTGGCGACCAGGAGGGTCGGTACAACCCCATCGGGTATCACACCGGAACGGTCTGGCCGTTTGACAACTCCTTCATCGCCTGGGGATTGCGCCGCTACGGCTACCGCGACGAAGCTGCCCGCCTCGCCGCCGGCATACTCGACGCGGCGACCTTCTTCGACGGACGGCTACCCGAGGCCTTCGGTGGATACGAACGCGCCGAGACCCGCTACCCCGTCCGGTACCCGACCGCGTGCAGCCCACAGGCCTGGTCCACCGGCGCCCCGCTACTGTTCCTGCGCACGATGCTTGGGCTCGAACCTTTCCCGGACTTTCTCGCGGTCGACCCGGCCCTACCCCCCGGCATAGGCCACATCGAACTGCTCGACATCCCCGGACGGTGGGGACGCATCGACGCCTTCGGGCGCGGTCGAGGCGAGTCCGAGACACCGTCGACCCTACGCCCGCAGCTCGGTCAACCATCGGACCGGACCCAACGGTAGGAGGGACACCGCACCGCACCGGGAACGGCGTCGTGCCGGCATTAGCTGATCGGGAATCGCCGGGCGGTCCCGCGCCGCATCCACAACGCGGAAGACCCACGCCGTCGACCGTAGGCCCCGGCGCCGGAGGCACCTAGGGGAGTCTGGGGAACGGTCGATCGATACATAGATGAACTATAATTCCCGATACCGTAGCCCTCCGGTGCCCTGTCCACGGAGGTTGGCGGTAGTTCGACGGATCTCAGGTGTTCGCGGATCAGGCCCCGGTCTGACCGTGTAGCGGTGTCGTGGGTGGCACCGGTGAACGCCGCCAGCGGCCGGCCGGGCCCGTCGAAGCCTGGTGAACGCTCACTGGACAGAGCCCGACGAGGCGGCACGCATGCAATTCGGAATTCTCGGCCCGCTACAAATTCACCGGCACGCCGAACCGGTACCGCTTCCCGGCGCCAAGCGCCGGATACTGCTCATCGCATTGCTGGTACAGGCTAACCGACTCGTCTCGGTGGACCACCTCGCCGAATGGATCTGGCCGGAGCACCGGCCCGCCTCCGCGGTGGCCACCATCCAGGCGCACCTCTCGACCCTGCGCCGGGACCTGGACGGGGACCGGCCGAGATCGGCGCCACCCCGCCTGTTGCTGACCGATCCCACCGGCTACCTGATCCGGGTCGAGGTCGAACAGTTGGACGCGCTCTCCTTCGAGCGGATGGCGGCCACCGGTGCGCGGACCTTGCGACAGGGTCGGCCCGGGCCGGCCAGCACCGAACTGAGTCAGGCACTCGCCCTGTGTCGTGGCACGCCGCTGGCCGAGGCGGCCGACGCGGACATCGCCCAGGGCGAGATCGCCCGGCTGGAGGAGCTGCGGCTGACCGCGATGATGCTGCGCATCGAGGCCGACCTGGCCCTGGGCCGGTATCTGGAGTTGGTGCCCGAGCTGAGCCAGCTCGTGCTCCGGTATCCGTTGCACGAGCGCTTCTACGGCCAACTGATGATCGCGCTGTCCGCCATCGGGCGCCGGGCCGATGCGCTGGACGTCTACCGGCGGGCCGGCGAGATCCTGGCCCGGGAACTGTCCATCGGGCCCGGCCCCGGGCTGCGCGCGGTGCAGGCGGTGATCGTGGCGAGAGGTGAGGACACTCCGCTGGTGAGCAGGTGACATCCACCGTCCCGCCCTTCTCCGGACGTCCGGCGTGCCGGGCAACCGCGCCGCATGCCAGCCACACGCCGGACGCAGCCGCCCTGGAAGAACCGGCTGGCACACTTCGGCTCGCGCTACGGCAGCGGTCGTGGAGCCGAGTCGATGGAGGAACATCATGACCGTCAAGGACCACATCAGATACCAACCGATCCCGGAGGCACGCCCGCCGACCACGGTCGGCGGCGCCCAGTACGCGAAGCTGATCGCGCTGCTGCGCCGACACAGCATGGCGGCGTTACGCATCGCGCTCGGCGTGGTGTACCTCTGGTTCGGCGCGCTCAAGCTGACCAGTTCGCCGCCGGTAGCTCAGTTGATCCATGACTCGGTTCCCTTCGTCTCCGCACCCGCTTGGCTGGTGCCGGCGATGGGCGGGTTCGAACTGGCCATCGGGCTGTGCTTCGTCCTCCGGCTCGCCCCGCTCATCGTGCTCCCACTCTTCGTGGCGCACCTGGCCGGAACGTTCAGCGTGCTGGTCATCCAGCCCGGCGTCGCCTTTGAACACGGGAATCCGCTGATGCTCAGCATCATCGGCGAGTTCGTGGTGAAGAACCTGGTGCTGCTCGCGGCGGGCATCGTGGTGTGCACCCGGACCCGCGCGGACGCCCCGCGTTCGACCTACCCCGCAGGCGCACCGAGAGGTTCCGAGGTCGCGAACTCACCGACGATGAGAAGGTGCCGGTGCTGCGGGCGTACTTGAGGCGGTGGAATTCGAGATCGGATCAAGAACTACTCGTAGGACCTACGATTGGCGTTGATCTGCTCGTGGTTGGCCATCGCCCACTCGGCGAGCGCCATCACCAGCGGCACCAGAGTCCGGCCCAACTCGGTCACCTCGTACTCGACCCGAGGCGGCACCTCGGCGTAGGCGGTGCGCACAACCAGACCGTCCTCGACCAGGTGTTTGAGCGTCAGCGTCAACATCCGCTGGGAGATGCCGGCAGCGGCCTCCTCCAGCTCACCGAACCGCAGCGGGCCGGAACGCAGGGTGCCGATCACCAGCAGGCTCCACTTGTCGCCGATCCGGTCCAGCACCTCGCGGACCGCGCCGCCGTCCCGGATCCGGGGCGGGTAGTCCGTCTTGCGCGTGACGTTCGCCATACCTGAGCCTCCTTCCTGGACACATACATTGATGTGCCTTTTGCGGCCGACCCCACAGGCACAGATCATCAGGCTACGCACAGGTGGTAAGGATTGGGGAATTCGGTGAACATCGCACTGTGGATCGCCCAGGGGCTGCTCGCACTGGTCTACCTCGTCGCGGGCGGGCTCAAGGTCGTGCGTCCGCGCGAGCAGCTGGTCGCGTCGGGCAACTTCGACTGGATGAAGGACTCGTCGGACGTCGGCGTGAAGGCGGTCGGCCTGGTGGAGATCCTCGGCGCGCTCGGCGTGATCCTGCCCTGGCTGACCGGGATCGCCCCGGTCCTTACCCCGATCGCCGCGATCGGCCTGGTCGTGGTGCAGATCGGCGCGCTCCGGGTGCACCTGGTCCGCAACGAACGCCAACCGTTGCCCGCCAACGTGCTCCTGCTGCTGCTCGCCGCCTTCGCCGCGGTCGGCCGCTTCCTGGGCTGACCGGTCGTTCTCGTCCTCGACGAGAGGAGTTCGTCCGTGAGCACCGAGCAGCGGGAGAACCTCGATGCAGTCCCGCGGCAGTCAGCCCTTCCCGCCGGCATCCTGAGCGGCGGTGGCAACCTCGGTGGGCAGTTCCTCGCCTCCGAGGACTGGGCGGCCTACAGATCGGGCGGGTTGCGGGGCTGGATGAATGTCGGGGTCGACGGGGCGTCTACGTTCGCGAGAGGCATCGACGGCGGGGAGGTCTCCAGAGGCACGTGTTCTCCGCAATGGCGGGGAGCCTGAACGCTGTCCAGGCTCTCGGCGCGCATCGGCAGCGGTCGCTGGTGGACAAGCTGCCCCGCCTCGGTCACGGGCGGGACCTGCTCCCGCCCGAGCGTCCGGGCACGGTCGACGAGCATGGCCGACACCGATACGAACGGTTCCGGGCTCCGCAGCGCGCGAGAGGTGACCAGTGCCCCTTCGACCGCCGCGACCACGGAGTGGGCCAACTCCCGCGCGGTCGCGTCGTCCAGGCCAAGAACGCTGAGCCGGAAAGCCATGCCGTCGGTGATCGCCGAAAACGCACGGCGACAGGCGTCGCCGAGCTTCTCGGACTCCTCGCCGACCTCGATCACGAGCGGCGCGATGGCGCAACCCCGCTGGTAATCGCTGTTCACCAGGTTGTCCCGGGCGAGGTCGACGTAGCTGCGGACCAGGTGTTCGGGCGACCGCGCGCTCTCGGCAGCCCGGTCGATCTCGGCGACCTGTTCGCGGGCGTGAGCCTCGGCCACCTCGGCGACCAACTGCGCCTTGCCGCCGGGAAAGTGGTAGTAGACCGAGCCGCGCGGCGCGGCGCTGCGTTCCAACACGTCGGACATGGCCGTCGCGTGGTAACCCCGCTCACCGATGAGTTGCCTCGCGGCCGCGACCATTCGCTGCCTGGTGTCCGAACGCTGACCCATGTCTCCACTCTACAAAGATCTCCGGGCATGTATGCCGTACGACATACGGTGAGATACTTCTCTTGACATGTATGCCGTACGACATAATCCGGGTCCACGGCACACGAAGGGAGTGCCGGATCAGATGATCCCGCGTCAAAGCTGGCACGGAAAGGACTGTCATGCCTTTCGTCAATATCGCCCTTGCACGAGGCAAGCCCCGCAAATACCTCGAAAATGTCTCAAACGCCGTGCACGAGGCGCTCGTCGCAGAGTTCGGCATGCAGCCCGGGGACCGATTCCAGCTCATACACCAGCACGAACCCGATGAGATGATCTTCAACCGCGGTTTCCGGCCGTAAATCACCAACTGAAGAATGAGAAAACCGCCATGTCGTCCGTACTCATCACCGGCGCGTCCAAGGGCATCGGTCGCGCCATCGCCATCGAACTGTCCAACCGGGGCCACCGGGTGATCGCCACCGCCCGCAATCCGGAAACACTGGCCGACCTCCCCGTCGACCAGCGCCTGTACCTGGACGTCACCGACCAGGAGAGCGTCGACCGGGCCATCAAGGAAGCGGGCGACATCGACGTACTGATCAGCAACGCCGGCGAGACCGTCCGCGCGCCGCTGGAGAGCGTCCCGCTCTCGGCGGTCGACCATATCTTCCAGCTCAACACCCTGGGCGCGCTGCGGGTGGCACAGGGCGTGCTGCCGGCCATGCGGGAACGGGGAGCGGGCCACCTCGTCTTCATCTCCAGCATCCAGGGGCGGCTGGTCCTGCCGATCATCGGCCCGTACGGCGCCAGCAAATGGGCGCTGGAGGCGCTCGCCGAGACGCTCGCCATCGAGACGAGTCACTTCGGCGTCAAGGTGAGCATCATGCAGCCCGGCGCGGTCTCGTCGGACGGTCCCGCCCGGGCCAAGGTGTACCTGAAGGACAACGACCCCTATACCCCGCTGTACGAGGAACTCCCCGCTCTGCGCGGTGAGTCCGTCACCCCCGAGGAGGTGGCTGCCGCCGTCGCCGACACGATCGAGCTGTCCGAACCTCCGCTGCGTGTGCCGGTCGGTGCACCCGCCAAGCGGGTGCTGGAGGCCCGCAAGCGGGCACCCGAAGACGAGCCCTTCAGGCCAGTCAAAATCAACTGGTAGTTGTTGGGTAAGGAGATGGAAGTAGGCCGGGCGGTGCCGCGCATGGAGAGTCACACCGGCCTGGCCGGCGGCACGCGCGGTCGGCGGCATGACGTTCGATCGGGCGCCGCCTACGCTGTGGCTGTGTCCGACGACGGAAGCCGGCCCGCCCGGGTTGACGACGTGCATGAACTGGCTTTGGCCATGCCGCACGTCACCGTCGAGTACGGGACCGGCGACAATCCGGTCTACCAGGTGGGCGGGAAATCGTTCATCTTCTTCCGCAATCCGCGGCCGGACGCGGTCGATCCCGAAACCAGGGAGCGCTATGCGGATGTGATCGTCTTCTGGGTTGAATCCGAGGCGGACAAGCAGGCGCTGGTTCAGGACGAGACGTCACCGTTCTTCACCACCGCACACTTCGACGGCCACCCGTCGGTGCTTCTGCGGGCCAGCCGGATCGGTGAGCTGACCCGCCAGGAGCTGACCGAGGTGATCCAGGACGCGTGGTTGTCCCGCGCGTCAGCGCGCCGAACGGCAGCCTGGCTCAGCGCACACCCTCCGACCTGATCGGCATCCAATCTCCCTTCCGGTCGACACTGCCCACCGTAGGATAGCTATTGCCCATAGCCGTATAGGCTATGTACCTTAGCCATCGTAGCGGACGACACCAACTATCCGGAGAGAGGGCAGACCATGAGGCTCGGTCCCCACCTGCACCGCATCGGCAATGACATCGTGGCGGCCTACCTGATCGAGACCGACGAGGGCGTGACCGTCATCGACGCCGGTTTGGCCGGTCACTGGAGGGAACTGACCACGGAACTCACCAGCATGGGCCGGTCACTCGCCGACGTCCGCGGCGTCATCCTCACGCACGGAGACACCGATCACCTCGGCTTCGCCGAGCGGCTCCGCCGTGATCACGGGGTGCCGGTTTACATCCATGGAGCCGACGCCGCCCGCGCCCGGGGCGAGGTCAAGCCCAAGGCCACCTGGGGGCGGATCAAACTCGGCGCGACGGCCCGCTTTTTCTGGTACGCGAGCCGCAAGGGCGGGTTGCGAACGGCGTATCTGACCGACCTGATCGAAGTCAATGACGGCCAGGTGCTCGACCTTCCCGGCGCTCCGCGCATCATCGGGCTGCCGGGCCACTCGCCGGGCAGCATCGCCGTTTACGTGCCTACCGCCGACGCGGTCTTCGTCGGGGACGGGCTCACGACCCGCCACGTATTGACCGGCCGGCGCGGCCCCCAACCGGCGCCCTTCACCGACGAACCGGAACAGGCGGCCGTCTCGCTCAGGCGGCTCGAAGGACTAGAAGCGACCTGGGTACTTCCCGGCCACGGCACACCGTGGAACGGAGGCGTCAAGGAGGCCCTGCGTCAGGTCAACGCCGCGGCAACGGCGGTGGCACGGACGAAAGGCCGATGACGAACTAGACAGCTCTCGGCAGAAGAGGACGCCGCATCGTTGGGCAGGCTGCCTCATCCGGATCGGACGTAGACGACGTCCGACAGGTCATCGCGCGCATAGGCGGCCGCGTTCGTGAGGTGCCCGTCGTACGGGCCGACTTTGCTCACGGCTCGGCCTTCCCGGAACACGACCTGAAGTCCGTGCTCCGGCTCCCAGTCGCATTCGCACTCCACGGAGACGTACACCCGCCGGTCTCCGTAAGGGTTGCGCTTGATAATCGCCTGACCACCGATGTGGACGTGGTTCCACACGTCATCGGGGCCGGGGATCTCCCCGTACCCGTGTTCGTCGGCGTCGAGGTCGGCGACGGTGTCCTGGTAGTACTGGAAGATCGATGGCGCGGCGGCCCGGAGCGCAGACTCGTCGAGTGCGAGGAAGGTACCGATGACCGCCTGCAACTCGTCCTTCGCCGGGTCGGCATCAAATCCGTCCACAACGATCTGACACACGGCGCCGCCCAGCGCGCGGACCGGGAGCATCGCGCTGCGGTACCAGCCAAACTCGTCGTCTCTGGTCACGGATCCGAGACCGGGAATCTCCACGCCGCCACTCTACGATTCCCGGCGCGGCACGGCGGCTACCGAGTACCGCCCCAACCGGGGCGGCACGTTCGCGGCATCAGTAAGCCCCACCGGACGGCTCGAGCGCGGCTCCACCGATCGTCCGCAGCAGGCGGCTCACCTCGTGGGCCATCGCGGCCCGGGCACCGGCCAGGTACTTGCGCGGGTCGACCATGGCGGTGTCGCTGTCGAGGGCCTGCCGGACGCTGCGGGTGTAGGCGATGTTCAGCGCCGTCCCGACGTTGATCTTCCGCATACCGGCGGCGACGGCTCGCGCGAGTTCCTCGTCGGGCACGCCCGAGGAACCGTGCAGCACCAGCGGGACCGGCACCGTCGCCGCGAGCTCGCCGATGAGCTCGTGGTCCAGGGCCGCCGTACGGGTGGTCATGGCGTGCGAGCTGCCGACGGCGACGGCGAGCGCATCCACGCCGGTATCGCGCACGAACTGCCGCGCCTCGGCCGGATCGGTACGGACTCCGGCGGCGTGCGCGCTGGCGGGCGCGTCCGGTTTGCCACCGACGTACCCGAGCTCAGCCTCCAGCCACAGCCCGTTGGCATGCGCCCACTCGACCGCCTTGGCGGTGCGGGCGAGGTTGTCCGGGTACGCGGCGTCACCGGCGTCGAACATGGCCGACGAGAAGCCCGCGTCCGCGGCCTGGTGCAGCAGGCCCAGGTCGGTGACGTGGTCCAGGTGCAGCGCCACACCGCCGCGTGCCGTCGCAGCCATCGCGGCAGCCGCCCGGGCCAGTGGCAGAAGCTGCCCGGCGTGGAACTTGACGGCGTTCTCGCTGATCTGGATGACGACCGGTGCCCCGGCGTCCTGCGCGCCGTCTACGACGGCTTCGACGTGTTCCAGGGTGATGACGTTGAACGCCGCGACGGCGGTTCCCGCCGAGCACGCGTCGCGAACCACGTCCGCGGTCGGGATCAGGGGCATGACGCATCCTCCACTGTGGACAACTCTGCCAGCTCGCGGTAGAGGCTCAGCTCGACCTGGCCGGCCACCGGCGCCGCGACGGCTGCCGCGGCGAGTGCGAGGGCGTCGGCGAGCACGAGCGGCCACGCAGCGCCGCGCGCGAGCCCACGGGCGAGGCCGGCGCTGAGCGCGTCGCCGGCCCCGGTCGGGTTGCCGGTCACCTGCCTGGGCGGGCGCGCCCACCAACGGTGCTCGCCGCTGACCGCGACCAGTCCGTCGCGGCCGGCGGAGATCACCGCGGTGCCGCCGCCGCGCCGGCTCAGCTCGGCGGCCGCGGCGAGCAGTTCGGCGCGGCCGCCGGAAGGAAGGCCGACCTCGTCGCGGTTCGGCGCGAGTACCGTCGGGCCGGCGTCGGCCGCGGTACGCAGGTGCGCACCGGAGGTGTCGACGACGGTCGGTACCCCGTGCCGTCGGGCGATGCGCACCAGCCTGGCGTACGCGTCGGCGGGTGCACCGGGCGGGACGCTGCCCGACATGACCGCGGCGGCGCACCCGGCGAGCTGCTGCTCGAACGTGTCCGCCAGCCGGTCCCAGTCGCTGTCCGCCACCGCGGGACCGGGTTCGTTGAACACGGTGGCGTCGGCGTCGTCGACCACCGTCACGCACTGGCGGGTGTCGCCGGCGATCCCGGTGAGCCGGTCGGCGACGCCCGAGCCGGTCAGCTCGTCGCGCAGCCGTCGGCCGGTGCTGCCACCGGCGAAGCCGCAGACGGTGACCGCCTCCCCCACCTGCGCCAGGACCCGGGCGACGTTGACGCCCTTGCCACCGGCCCGGTGGTGCACGGCCGAGACCGTGTGCGAGGTGCCGGGCCGCAGTGCCGTGACCGAGTAGGTCACGTCGAGTGCGGGATTCAGGCAGACCGCGAGGATCACAGCGCCATGACGGAACGGGACAGGTGGACCGGCAGGTCGGCGTCCCGGCCACCGGCCGCCGCCCAGGCCACGGCGTGCTGCTGGATGGCGACCAGCTCCGCCTGCGGGTCGCGGGTGCCCTGCCGCACCGTTGCCCCGGTCGCCTCGATGGCCCCGGTCTGTACCGGCGTCAGCGGCGTCAACGACCACACCAGTGTGCCGGGGCCGGCGACGCTGATGGGGCCGTGCCGGTACTCCCCGGCGGCGTACGCCTCGGCCCACATCCCGGCGGACTCGCGGCACTTCAGCGCCGCCTCCTGCGCCAGCGGGGCCGCCCAGCCGGTGCCGAGTACGACGAGCTGGCGCGGCTCCGGCGTGGTCGTCGGCTCGGCCAGCACCGACCGGCCCTGCTCGATCAGCCCGGCAACCTCGGACCCGGTCGCGCCGAGGTGGGTCCGCAGCAGGGTGAGCAGCGTGGTGGGGAACCGCGTCTGCACCACGCTGCGCTCGTCGGCGTAGGACAGGTCGACGATGTCCGTGGCCTCCGCGCCGACCGGCGTGCCCAGCTCGCCGAGGACCGCGGTCACCGGTACCCCACCGGGCAGCGCCCGCAGCGCCTGGACGACCTCGGTCGTCGTACCGGACCGGCTGATCGCGAATACCCGGTCGTAGTCGCGCAGCACGCCGGGCACCTCCGAGGCGATCAGCGCGTCGGTGACGCCGTGGCCGGCCTGTTCCCGCAGCCACGCGTAGGCGGCCGCGACGTAGTAGGAGGTGCCACAGCCGAGCACGAGGACCCGTTCGCCCGGCGCGGGCAGCCCCGCAGGACGGCTCTCACCCTGCTCGTGCGCCCGTGCCCAGCACTCGGGCTGGCTGGCGATCTCCGCGGAGGTGATCCGTCCGAAGTTGAGGGGGGTGGCGGAGTCGGTCACGATGATTCGTCTTTCTGTCGGGGCTGGTTTGACGGTCGGTTGGTGGTGAGGGTTTCGCGCGCCAGCAGCGCGGCGCCGAGACAGGCGGCGTTGTCCTGCAACGCGGCCGCGACGATGCCGGGCTCGCGCTGCCAGACGAGCAGCTGGCGCAGGTGGTGGCGCACCGGGCCGAGCAGTGCCTCGCCGGCGCCGGCAAGGCCGCCGCCGATGACGATCCGCTCCGGTGCGAGCAGCGAGATGTAGGTCGCGAGCGCTCGGGCGAGCGCGGTGACGGCCTCGTCCCACACCCGCTCGGCGATCGGGTCGCCGGCGGCTCGGCGCCGCAGCACCTCCCGGGCGCCGGGCAGGTGCTCGCCTCCGGCGCGGTGGTACTGCCGGGCTATGGCCGCACCGGACGCGACCGCTTCCAGGCAGCCGCGCGCACCGCAGGCGCAGTCGACGTCGGCGCCGACATCGATGTGGCCGATCTCCCCCGCGTACCGGTTGCGCACCAGCGTGCCGCCCACGAACATCGCGCCGGAGATGCCGGTACCGATGGGCATGAAGAGCACGTCGTCGCAGCCGCCGGCGGCGCCCAGCGCGCGTTCGGCGAGGCCGCCGGCCCGGACGTCGTGACCGAAACCGACCGGCAGCCCGGTGCGGTGCTCGACCAGGTCGCGGAAGGCGACGTCGTGCCAGCCGATGTTCTCCGAGTAGATCGCCACGCCGGTGTCGTCGTCGACGAGTCCGGGGACCACCAGGCCGACCGCGGCCGGGCTGCCGGC
>DASXOA010000161.1:0-47389 GCA_036494675.1 Rugosimonospora sp. | reverse complement strand
TTGTGCAGCCGGACCAGCTCACGGACGATCGCCAGGCCCAGGCCGGCGCCTCCCGAGTCGCGGGCGCGGGCGTCATCCAGCCGGGTGAACCGGTCGAACACCCGGTCCCGGTCAGCCGCCGGGATGCCCGGCCCGTCATCGGTGACGGTGACCACCACCCGGTCCGCCGACCTGGCCGCGGCCACGGTCACCGCAGAGGTCGCGTGGCGTACCGCGTTCGTCACCAGGTTGTCGAACACCTGCCGGAGCGCCACCGGATCCCCGACCGTCCACTGTGGATCGCCCGGTGCGACGGTCACCGGAACCCTCGCCCTGGCCGGGGCCACGTCACGCAGCAGCGCGATCAGCTCGACCGGTTCCCGGCGCCGCAACCGGGGATCGCCCTCCTCCGCGCGGGCCAGCAGCAGCAGGTCGTCGACGAGGCGGCTGAGCCGGTCCACCTCGACGGCCAGGTCCGGGATGGCGGCCGGCTCCCCGATGTGGGCGGCGACGTCCAACTGGGTGCGCAGCGACGCGATCGGGCTGCGCAGCTCGTGGGCGGCGTCGGCGACGAAGGCGCGCTGGCGCTGCCGGGCCGCGTCCAGCCGCCCCAGCATCCGGTTGAGGGTCAGGCCGAGCCGGTGTACCTCGTCGTCGCCTTCCGGTACAGGCAGCCGGCCGACCTGGCCGGCACTGATCTCCTCGGCACCCTGGCGCAGCACCTCGACCGGGGCCAGCGCCCAGCCGACCACGTGCCAGGCCAGCCCGGCCAGCGCGCCGACCAGCAGCGGGTACGCGATGAGCAGCACGTCCCGTACGGTGAGCACGCTCTCCTGCACGTCCCGGTCGGGTGCGGCGACCAGTACCGTGTCGTCCCCCGAGGTCGCGACCACGACCCGCAGCTCGCCGGCCAGCCCGATCCGGTTCGCCGGGACGACGACCACGTGCCCCGCCCTCGCCCTGGCCAACTCGTCGTCGTGCAGCACCGGCCGCAGCCGGTCGGCACCGACCGAGGCGGCACGGATCCGGTCCTGCTGGTCGAGAACCTGGATGTACTGGGTTCCCGCGGTCGGTATCGGATCCGCCAGCGCACCGGCCGAGATCAGCGACGCGATGTCGTCGGCGGTGCCGCGCGCCCCGTTGTCGACCGCCCGGATCAGCACATAGTGCAGCACGCTGACCAGCAGCAGGCCGCCCAGCAGCAGCCCCACGGCCAGGCCGACGCTGCCGATGAGGATCAGCCGGCCGCGCAGGCTGAGCCGCCGAAACCAGGTCACCTGTCCACCCTCCAGCGGTCCGGCACCGCTGGGGAGAAAGCTAATTCACCGAACCTGTGAGGCCCCTGGACGGGCCGCCGGCGGGTCACCCCGCTCCGGCCAGCCGATACCCGGCACCGCGGATGGTCTGCAGCGACCGCTGCCCGTACGGCTGATCGATCTTGCGGCGCAGGTACCCGACGTACACCTCGACCACGTTCGGGTCGGTGTCGGCACCGGCGTCCCAGACATGGTCGAGCAGCTCCGTCTTGGTGACCACCTGATCGCAGCGGCGCATCAGGTACTCCAGCAGCGCATACTCCCGGGCCGTCAGGCTGATCTCCTGATTGTCCCGGCTGACCCGCCGGGTCGCCGGATCCATGCTCAGCGTGCCGGCCGTCAGCACCGACGGCCGCTGCGGCGCACCCCGACGCAACAGCGCCCGGATCTTCGCCAGCAGCACCACGAACGAGAACGGCTTGGTCAGGTAGTCGTCGGCGCCCGCGTCCAGGCCGTCCGCCTGGTCGTACTCGCCGTCCTTCGCCGAGAGCATCAGCACCGGTACCCAGTTGCCCTCCTCACGCAGGGTCTGGATGATCCGGTACCCGTTGAGCCTGGGCAGCATGATGTCGAGCACGACGGCGTCGTACGCCTCGTGCCGGGCCGCCTCCAGGCCGACCACGCCGTCGCCGGCGAGATCGACCACGTACCCCTCGGCGCACAGCCCGCGCTGCAGTGCCCGGGCCAACCGGGGCTCGTCCTCCACTACCAACAGTCGCACGAGAACCAGGATGGCACGTTTTTGTTTGCCCCGATTCTGCTGGTCTCAGGACCCGCACAGCATGCTTCAGACAGGATGGAACGTGACAACCAGTAACCAAGGCGCCGGCAAGCACCAGGGCGCCTAGAGGTCACCGAGGAGGCCGAAACCCATGTCCGTGATGGCAACAAGGCCGATATTGCGATGGGCCCTGCCGGCTGGCGTGCTGGTGGCCGTCCTTGGCGGTGGAGTGGTCAGCACCCAGCTGCGCGCCGCGGCCAACGTGACGCTGCCGACGCGCAGTCCGGCCCAGCTGATGGTGGATGTTCAGGGCGCGAACCTGACCGGGGTGTCCGGAACCGTCGTCGAGAAGGCCGACCTTGGCCTGCCCGCGCTGCCCGACAGTCTCGGCGGCGACGGAAGTTCCCAGCTCAACTCGCTGATCAGCGGCTCGCACACCCTCCGGGTGTGGTACTCCGGGCCGGACAAGACGCGCGTCGCCCTGCTCGGCGCGGTCGGCGAGTCGGACATCATCCGCAACGGCAACGACGCCTGGATCTGGTCCAGCTCCGGCAACAGCGCCGCCCATTTCACCATGAACAACGGCGCGTCCGACTCGCCAGATTCGGCCGGGAGCGCAAATCCGGGCGCCCTGCCCACCCTGTCCAACATGCCCACCACCCCGCAGCAGGCCGCCACCCAGGCGTTGGCCATGATGGGTAAGACCACCTCGGTGAGCACCGAGCCCGGCACGCAGGTCGCCGGACGCTCCGCGTACGTGCTCTCCATCGCACCCAAGGACACCGATTCGCTCATCGCCAGGATCCGGGTCGCCATCGACGGCGTCGCGCACGTGCCGACCCAGGTCGAGGTGTTCGCCAAGGGGCACCCGGACGCCGCCGCCTTCTCCATCGGGTTCAGCCAGGTCGACTTCGCCCGCCCGGATGACGACCGGTTCGCCTTCACCCCGCCGGCGGGTGCGAAGGTTACCGACGAGACCAGCCAACAGGCCCAGGCGCTTCACCAGGCCGCCAAGCCGACGACCGCGATCATCGGCTCCGGGTGGACGTCGGTGCTCGCCGCGCGGCTGCCGGACTCGTCGGCGAAGCCGACCGCCGGTTCCGGCGACGCCGTGCCGGGAATGGGGGCGGGAGCCGGCGCGGGTACCAAATCCGGGATGTCTGCCCTCAACGGGTTCATCAGCGCCCTTCCGCAGGTCAACGGCGTTTGGGGCAGCGGGCGGCTGCTGCAGTCCCGGCTGTTCTCGGTGTTGATCACCGACGACGGGCGGGTGCTGGTCGGCGCGGTCAGCGGCGACCAGTTGCAGAAGGCTGCGGCGGATCCGGCGGCGGCACTGCGGTGAACTCTCCGGCGGTCATCGACCGTGGCACGGTACAGGCCGTGCGCGACCCGGCCGGGCTGGCGATCAGCTCGGCCGGGTTGACCAAACGGTTCCGGTCCGGCCAGGTCGCGGTCAACGCCGTCGACCTGGCCGTACCCGCCGGTTCGGTGTACGGGTTCCTCGGCCCCAACGGCTCCGGGAAAACCACCACGATCCGGCTGCTACTCGGGCTGATCGGTCCCACGTCGGGCCGGCACGAACTGCTCGGTGAGTCGATGCCGGCCGGTGCCGCGCGGGTACTGCCCCGGGTGGGTGCGCTGGTCGAGGGGCCGGCGTTCCACCCGTACCTGTCCGGCCGGGCGAACCTGCGCCGGCTGGACGCGGCCGACCGTACCGTGGACCCGTCCACCGCCCGGGTACGCATCGACGCGGCACTGGACCGGGTCGGGCTGCGCGCCGCCGCCGAGAAGCGGTACCGGCACTATTCGCTGGGCATGCGCCAGAGACTGGCCATCGCCGGTGCGCTGCTGCGCCCCCGTGACCTGCTGATCCTCGACGAACCGACGAACGGCCTGGACCCGCAGGGTACCCGCGAGGTGCGCGCGCTGCTGGGTGCGCTGGCCGCCACCGGCACCACCGTCGTGCTCTCCACCCACCTGCTGTCGGAGGTGGAGCAGATCTGCACCCATGTCGGGGTGATGCACCTCGGCAGCCTGGTCGCTCAGTGCACCCTCGCCGAGCTGAGGGCACGCAGCGCACCCCGGGCAGAGGTCGAGTCGGGCGCACCCGATCGGGCCGCCGAGGTGCTGCGCATGCTGGGCCTCGCCGAGGTCGGTTCCGCCGGCGCGCAGGTCACCGGCCTGCTCGGCGACATAGAGCCGGAGAAGGTGGTGGCCGCGCTGGTACACGCGGACGTACCGGTGCGCGGGTTCGCCGTGCGCCGCGCCGGCCTGGAGGACATGTTCGTGGAGTTGACCGGGGAGGGCTTCGATGTCAGTGGCTGATCGGGGCCACCCGGGCGCGGTCGCGGAGTACCGGCCCCGCGCGGTGTCCAGCCGGTTCTTCCGCTCCGAGCTGTTCCTCATCTTCGGGCGGCGGCGCAACTGGGTCGGCGGCCTGATCCTCGCGACCGTGCCGATCCTGATCGCGATCGCGGTCAAGGTGTCGCCACCGTCGACGGGCGGCGGCACGAACTTCCTCAACCAGATCACGCAGAACGGCATCTTCGTGGCGTTCGCCGCGCTGACCCTGGAGATGCCGCTGTTCCTGCCGCTCGCGATCGCCGCGATCGCCGGGGACGCGGTCGCCGGCGAGGCGCACGGGGGCACGCTGCGGTACCTGCTGGTGGTGCCGGTGGACCGCACCCGGTTGCTGGTCGTCAAGTTCGGCGCGATCGCGGTGTTCGCGGTGGTCGCCACGCTGCTGGTCGCGCTCGTCGGCGCGATGCTGGGCCTGGCCCTCTTCGGCGGCGGCCCGGTGGTCACGCTGTCCGGCACGACGCTGCCGTTCTGGACCGGGGTCGCGCGGCTGTTGCTGGTCATCGGGTACATCGCGGTGTGCCTCAGTGTGCTGGGAACGATCGGCCTGTTCGTATCGACCCTGACCGAGCAGCCGATCGGGGCCACCATCGCCATCATGGTGCTGGCTCTGGCCAGCGAGATCATGGACGCGATCCCGCAGCTCTCGGCGATCCACGCGTACCTGCCGACGCACTACTGGTCCGCGTTCGGCGACCTGCTGCGCGACCCGATCTCGTTCGTCGCGGTGGGCCCCGGGCTGCTGTCCGCGGCGGCGTACACGGCGATCTTCGGCGCGGCCGCGTGGGCCCGCTTCGGCGGCCGGGACGTCACCAGCTGATCGCCGGCCCCGCGTGCGGGCGGGCTCACGTGCAGGTGCTCACGTGCAGGTGATGGCCGTGCCGGCCGGATAGATGTCGAACGAGCCGTTCGCCCGGGTCACCCCGATCGGGGCGACGGAGGCGAACACGTCGCCGGGTCGTAGCGTCACGGTCTCGACCGCGCACACGAAGTGCCGGACGCCACCCTCCGGCAGCGTCTCGACCGCGACCCACCCCTCGGCACGCAGGAGGGCGACGGCCTTGCGCACCGTGGTCCGGCTGCATCCGAACTCCCGCATCAGTTCGGACTCCGGGGGCAGCGGGTGGCCGCGCGTCAGCACTCCCGAGAGGACACGGTCGCGCAGTTCGTCGGCGATCTGCTTCCAGATCGGCCTGTCGTCATCGGTGAAAATCATGATGCGACGCTACATCACAACGTAGGTACGACGGTACCCTCGATTCTTGAAACATGAATCGGTGTCGCACACGCCTGGATTACGGACCGGTGACCGCCTACTCTTCGGTAACAAACTTGGCGAGCAGCGGAGGGCTCACAACCATGGCGCTGGATGTTCCGTACCGCTCCATTCCCGACATGGTCCGCCGCCGGGTCGCGGCCACCCCCGACCGGGCCGCACTGGGTTACCCGACGCCGGACGAGCAGGTTGCGTGGCTGACCTGGGCCGAGGTGGGCGCGCGGGCGACTGCCATCGGCGCCGGGCTGATCCGGCTGGGCGTGCGGCCCGAGGACCGGGTAGCCATCCTGTCGGGCACCCGGCTGGAGTGGATACTCGCCGACTTCGGCGTGATGTACGCGGGCGCGGCGACCACCACGGTGTACCCGACGACCGGGCCCGAGGAGGCCGTCTTCATCCTGCGCGACTCCGGCTCGACCGTGGTGATCGCGGAGGACGCCGCGCAGGTGGCCAAGGTCGCCGAGGCCGGGCTCCGCGAGGTGATCGTGATCGAGGGCACCGCCCCGGGAGCGACCAGCCTCGCGGAGGTGGAGCGCCGGGGCGCCGCCGCGCTCGCCGAGGATCCGGGCCTGGTCGACCGCGTCATCGACGCCATCGGGCCGGATCAGCTGGCCACGCTCATCTACACCTCCGGCACCACCGGACGCCCGAAGGGTGTCGAACTGCTGCACCGGGGCTGGTGCTGGGAGGGCATCGTGCAGGCGGAGACGGGCGTGATGCACGACGACGACCTCCAGTACCTCTGGCTGCCGCTGTCCCACTCGTTCGGTAAGGCGCTGATCTGCGGGTTCACCCACGCGGCCCTGCCCACCTATGTGGACGGTCGGGTGGACCGCCTGGTGGAGAAGCTGAGCGTGGTCCGGCCGACGCTCATGTGCTCCGCCCCGCGCGTCTACGAGAAGGTCTACAACGCCGCCGTCAACAGCGCGATGGGCGCCGGCGGGGCAAAGGCGAAGATCTTCACGTGGGCCTTGCGGGTCGGCCGGGAGGCGTTGCGGCACGAGGAGGCGGGAACGGCGATCCCGGCCGGCCTGGCGCTGCGCCGGCGCGTCGCGGACCGGCTGGTCTTCAGTAAGCTGCGGGTCCGGCTCGGTGGCCGGATGCGCGCACTGATCTCCGGCTCCGCTCCGCTGGCGCCGCAGATCGCCGAGTTCTTCGCGATCGCCGGGCTGCCGATCATGGAGGGGTACGGGCTGACCGAGTCCAGCGCGGGCAACTTCGTCAACCGGCAGGACCGGGTGCGCATCGGCACCGTCGGCAACGCCATGGGCGACCTGGAATGCCGGCTGGACAGCGACGGCGAGATCCTGCTGCGCGGCGCCCCGGTGATGCGCGGGTACCACAACCTGCCCGACGAGACGGCGGCCGTGTTCACCGAGGACGGCTTCCTGCGTACCGGTGACATCGGTGAACTGGACCCCGACGGGTACCTGCGGGTGACCGACCGCAAGAAGGACCTCATCAAGACCTCCAACGGGAAGTACGTGGCCCCCTCGCACCTGGAGGGCCTGTTCAAGTCCCTGTGCCCGTACACCTCGCAGGCGCTGGTCATCGGGCAGTCCCGCAACTACTGCACGATGCTGCTCACGCTCGATCCGGACGCGATCGCGGCCTGGGCCTCGGGCGGCCCGCTGGCCGGCCGCCCGTACCAGGAGATCGTCACCTCGGCGCAGGCGCACGAGCTCATCGCCGGCTACGTCGAGAAGCTCAACGGGGAACTCAACCGCTGGGAGACGGTGAAGAAGTTCGTCATCCTGCCGCGGGACCTGTCCGTGGAGGACGGCGAGCTGACCCCGTCGATGAAGATCAAGCGTCGGGTCGTGGAGAAGTCGTTCGCCGCGGACATCGAGTCGATGTACGCGGGGACCCTGGCCGACATCTAGACGGAGCGCGGCGCTACGCGACGAGTGCCGGGGTGTCGTAACCGCGCCGGGACGGGGTGTCCAGGTCGCCGCGTGCCTCGGCGATCCGGTCCACCGCCTCCAGCAGGTCGCGTTCCGGCAGCGTGAACGGCAGCCGCAGGAAGCGTTCCATGGTGCCGTCCATGCCGAAGCGCGGCCCGGGCGCCAGCCGGATCCCGTACTGCTCGGCCGCCCGGCACAGTGGGCTGGAGATCGGTGCGTCCAACTCGACCCACAGCGTCACGCCGCCGGCCGGGACCCGGAACCGCCACTCCGGCAGCCGCTCGCGCAGCGCCGCCATCAGCGCGTCGCGCTGCCGGCGCAGCCGGGCCCGCCGGGCCGCGACCACCGAGGTCGCGTGCATCAGCAGCCGGGCCGCGACCAGCTGATCGAGTACCGGCCCGGACATGTCCACGCCGACCCGCACCGCGGCCAGCCGTTGCACCAGCGGAGCCGCCGCACGGATCCAACCGATGCGCAGGCCACCCCAGTAGGTCTTGCTCATCCCCCCGATGGACAGCACCCGAGCGTGCCGGTCGAACGACGCCACCGGCGGCGGCATGTCGTCGACGTCCAGTGCGAGGTCCACAAAGGACTCGTCGACGACCAGGTCGGTACCGGCGGAGTGCGCGGCGGCCGGCAGCCGTTCGCGCAGCGACTGCGGCATCAGGTGGCCGGTCGGGTTCTGGAACTCCGGGATCAGGTAGGCCATCCGCGGCCGGTTCTGGCGCAGGGCGTCGAGCAGCAGTTCGGCGTCCCAGCCCGTGTCGTCCAGCCCGTACGTGAGCATCCGCGCCCGGCGCGCGGCGAATCCGACCAGCGCGTTGGGGTAGGTCGGCGACTCCACGAGCACGGGTTGGCCCACCGGCACCAGCAGCCGTACCGCGAGATCCAGAGCGTTCTGCACGCCACTGGTGATCATGATCTGCTCCGGGCTGGTGGGCAGGCCACGCTCGGTGTAGCCGTGCGCCACCGCGGCGCGCAGTTCGATCAGCCCGACCGGGTGGTAGCCCGCGTCGCCGAGGTAGCGGGGCAGGTCGGTCAGCGCCTCGGCGGCCGCGGCGGCCAGCTCCGGCGGGGCGTCCAGCGCGGCGCGGCCGAGGTCGATCATGTCGGGCGCGGGGCTCGCGGTCCAGACGCCGGCCGCGCCGACCCGCGCGCCGGCGGGCATCGTGGTCCAGCTTCCGGCGCCGCGCCGGCTGGTCGCGTGGCCGCTCTCCCGCAGCAGCCGGTACCCGGCGGTGACCGTGGTGCGGCTGATGCCCAGGGCGACGGCCAGCTCACGCTCGGCGGGCAGCCTCAGGCCCAGCGCCAGCCGGCCGTCGTTGAGCAGGCCGCGCACGGCGGTGGCGAGCGCCACATAATCGGGCACGCCCCGAACGGCATGCCACCTGCCGAGCAAACGGGCCAGTTGCCGCCCGTGCAGGACACTCGTCAAGACCAAACTCCCGAAATTGGCTCTTCCATCGCCGCCGATTGGCCCTCAGAGTGGCACTCGTGACTCGAATTGGCAACCGGCTTCACCGCCCGACACGGCGACTGACCCAGCTCTACGCGGGCCTCGTCCTGTACGGCGTGAGCACCGCCTTGATGATCCGCAGTCACCTCGGCAGCATGCCCTGGGACGTCCTGCACCAGGGCATCGCGGGGCGCACCGGGCTGGCGTTCGGGTGGGTGTCCATCGGGGTCGGTGCGGCCGTGCTGCTGATCTGGATCCCGCTGCGGCAACGCCCCGGCCTCGGCACGATCAGCAACGTTCTGATCATCGGCCCGGTCGCCGACCGCACGCTGGCCCTCGTGCCCGCGCCGCACCCGATCGCGGTGCGCGTGGTGCTCCTGGTCGGCGGCATCGTGCTCAACGGGCTGGCCGGCGGCCTCTACATCGGGGCCTCGCTCGGGCCGGGGCCGCGTGACGGCCTGATGACCGGCCTGGCCGCCCGGACCGGGCGGTCGATCCGGCTGATCCGCACCGGGATCGAGGTGGTCGTGGTGATCGCCGGCGCGGCGCTGGGCGGGGTGTTCGGCGCGGGTACCGTGCTCTACGCGCTGGCCATCGGCCCGCTGGTGCAGTTGTTCCTGCCCTGGTTCACGGTCCGGCTCAGTCCAGCGGCCGGTACCGGACCCCGAGCACATCCAACCGGCGCAGGTGCCCGGCCAGCCGGCCGGTGAACTCGGCCAGGTCGCGCGGCTCCGGTGCCGACCACCCGATCTCCGCGAACGCCGCGAGCCGGGGGAACGCCCGGTACTCCACCAGATCCGGGGTCGGCAGGTACTCGCTCCACAGCTGGCCCTGCACGCCGTAGACCTCGCCGGGCCGGTACCCGTAGGTGGTCGACAGCGGCAGGGTGCCCCGGATCGCCAACGGCTCACTGGGCGAGTCGGACTCCGCCCAGTCCAGGTACGCGTACTCCTGCGGTACCGCGACGACCCGGAATCCGGCCGCCTGGGCGGCGGCCACCCGCGACGAGTCCTGCCAGGCGAACACGAGCGACCCGGGTGGCGGGTTCCGGTCCAGCAGTTCGTCCCAGACCCCGATCCGCCGGCCCCGCTTGGCCAGGTGCGCCGCGAGCCTGCCGGCCCACCAGCCGACCAGACCGTCCACTCTGGACAGACCGGCCGCCTCCGCCCGCGCCCGCGCCGACTCCGAGGCCAGCCACTCGTCCGGCGGTACCTCGTCGCCGCCGAGGTGGATGAACTCGAACGGGAACACGTCGGCCACCTCGTCGAGCACCTGCGCGACGAAGTCCACCGTGGCGTCGTCGACGTTGAGGATGTGCTGCGAGATGCCCCACGAGGTGCGTACCGCCAACTGCCGGTCCGGATCGTTGCCCAGCCACGGGTACGCCGTGATCGCGGCCTGCATGTGGCCGGGCACGTCGATCTCCGGCATGATCGACACTCCCCGCCGGGCCGCGTACCCGACCAGGTCCCGCAGTTCCCGCTGGGTGTACCAGCCGCCGTGCGGGGTCGCGTCGAAGCGCCCCTCCCGGGCGTGGCCGGCACTGGACTCGCGGCGCCACGCCCCGACCTCGGTCAGCTTCGGGTGCTGCTTCACCTCGAAGCGCCAGCCCTGATCGTCGGTCAGGTGCAGGTGCAGCCGGTTGAGCTTGTGCAGCGCCAGCAGGTCGACGTACCTGTGCAGGAACTCGATCGGGTGGCACCACCGGGCCACGTCCAGCAGGCCGCCCCGCCACTCGTACCGGGGCACGTCCACGATCTCGACGCACGGGATCTCCCATCGCGCGTCGGGTACGGCGACGTTCGCGAAGATCTCCACCGGCAGCAGTTGGCGCAGCGTCTGCACCGCCCAGCGGAGGCCGGCCTCGGTACCGGCCGCCCTGATCCCGTCCGGCGTGACGGACAGCCGGTACCCCTCCGCACCGAGCGCGTCCTCCTCGACGACGTCCAACTCGACGCCGCCCGGGCCGGGCGCGAACCGGAATCCGGTGGCCGGGCCGAGCAGCTCACGAACCAGGTCGGCCAGCGGCTCGCCGGCGCGGAGCGGGGTGCTCTCGGTGAGGGTGAACGACCCGTCCCGGGCGGACAGCGAGGTGGGCTTCGGCACGATCGGTCGGGCATACATCCGGCCAGCGTACGTGTTGGTGGCGGTGCGCAGCGCGGCCGACCCGCAACGGGGTCAGCGGATCGGGTGGCCGTTGTCGCGCAACTCGTCCTTGACCTCGCCGATGGCCACCTCACCGAAGTGGAAGACGCTGGCCGCCAGTACCGCGTCCGCCCCGGCGGCCACCGCCGGCGGGAAGTCCGCGACCCGTCCGGCGCCACCCGAGGCGATCACCGGGATCGACACCGCCGCCCGTACCGCGCGGATCAGCTCCAGGTCGAACCCGTCCTTGGTGCCGTCCGCGTCCATCGAGTTGAGCAGGATCTCGCCGGCGCCCAGGTCCGCACCGCGCGCCGCCCACTCGACCGCGTCCAGCCCGGTACCCCGCCGCCCGCCGTGCGTCGTCACCTCGAAGCCGCTCGACGCCGACGGCGAGCGCCGCACGTCCAGCGAGAGCACCAGCACCTGGCGCCCGAAGCGCTCCGCGATCTCGGCCAGCAGTTCGGGCCGGGCGATCGCCGCGGTGTTCACCCCGATCTTGTCCGCGCCAGCACGCAGCAGGATGTCCACATCGGACACCGCGCGCACCCCGCCGCCGACGGTCAGCGGGATGAACACCGACTCGGCGGTGCGCCGCACCACGTCCAGCATGGTGGACCGGCCGTCGGCCGAGGCGGTGACGTCCAGGAAGGTCAGCTCGTCGGCGCCGGCCGCGTCGTAGGCGGCGGCCAACTCGACCGGGTCACCGGCGTCGCGCAGGTTGAGGAAGTTGACGCCCTTGACGACCCGGCCGGCGTCGACATCCAGGCAGGGAATGACCCGCACCGCGACACTCATGAGCCAAGCACCGCCAGCGCCTCGGCGACCGTGAACGCCCCGGCGTAGAGCGCCTTGCCGGCGATGACGCCCTCCACGCCGTCCGGCTCCAGGCCGGCCAGCGCACGCAGGTCGTCCAGAGTGGACACCCCGCCGGACGCGATGACCGGCGCGTCGGTGCGCGAGCAGACCTCGCGCAGCAGGTCCAGATTCGGACCGGTCATCGTCCCGTCGCGGCGGATGTCGGTCACCACGTACCGCGCGCAGCCCGCCTTGTTCAGCCGCTCCATGACCTCGAAGAGGTCCCCGCCGTCACGGGTCCAGCCGCGCGCCGCGAGCGTGTGGCCGCGCACATCCAGCCCTATCGCGACCCGGTCGCCATACTCCCCCACCACCCGGTCACACCACTCCGGGTTCTCCAGCGCTGCGGTGCCGATGTTGACCCGTGCGGCACCCGTGGACAGCGCCGCACGCAGCGATTCGTCGTCGCGGATCCCGCCGGACAGTTCGACGTTGACGTCCAGCCGGCGCACGACATCGGTCAGCAGGGCCGCGTTGGATCCCCGGCCGAACGCGGCGTCCAGATCGACCAGATGCACCCAGGACGCACCGTCGCGCTGCCAGGCCAGCGCCGCGTCCAGCGGATCGCCGTACGCCGTCTCGCTGCCGGCCGCGCCCTGCACCAGGCGGACCGCCTGACCATCGGCGACATCAACGGCGGGAAGCAGGGTGAGCATCACATCTCCATCAACGTCGGTCGAACGTCAACACGATCAGGGCCGGCGAGGCCACGACGACCAGGGCGGTCAACGCGATACGGGCGCCCAGGTCCTCGACACGCAGCCAGATCAGCGCGATGGCGATCACGGCCACCAGCGCGATGCCGGCCCGCTGGGTCCGGCTGCGCCGGGCGTAGAGCCGGCCGGTACGCCGGTCGGGCAGTCGGGGCGTGACCCGGCGCAGCATCGCGCGCCGCCGGGCCCGGCGCGCCGCCCCCCGCTGCCTCACGACCCGTTCGCGCTGCGCTTCGGCCAGCCGAACGGCCCGGCGCTCGGCCCGTTCCCTGCTCATCCGCGCTCACCGCCCCACCGCTCACGGGCGCCGTCGCGCCCACCATGCTCACAGTGTCGCAACCCAGTTGCGCAGCAGCGCGGCGCCCGCGTCCCCGGACTTCTCCGGATGGAACTGGGTGGCGCACAGCGCACCCCGCTCGATCGCGGCGACGAACGGCGTACCGTGCTCGGTCATCGCCACCAGGCCCTGCCCCTCGACCGGCCGGGCCGCGTACGAGTGGACGAAGTAGAACCGGGTACCGGCGGCAACCCCGGCGAACAGGGTGGACCCGTCCGGTACGGCGACGGTGTTCCAGCCCATGTGCGGCACCCGCTCCGCGTCCAGCCGGGACACCACACCCGGGAGCAGATCCAGACCCTTGGTCACCACGCCGTGCTCCTCGCCCGAGGAGAACAGCACCTGCATGCCCACGCAGATGCCCAGCACCGGCGCACCGGACGCGACCCGGTCGGCGATCACCGGCCCGGCGCGCACCGCGTCGATGCCCGCCATGCACGCCGCGTACGCCCCGACCCCCGGAACCACCAGCCCGTCCGCGGACGCGGCGGCGGCCAGGTCCGCGGTGACCGTGACCTCGGCACCCGCCCGGTCCAGGGCCCGCTGGGCCGACCGCAGGTTGCCCGAGCCGTAGTCGAGCACGACGACCGACGGGCGCGCCCCGGCCGCCCCGGACTCGGATCCGCGGCTCACGACAGCACCCCGTGCGGCAGCATCCAGAGCACCCCGGCGGCCAGCGCGAGCACGCCGAGCAGGGCGACCGTCACGATCGCCGGCCGGCCGGCGCCCTGGCTGCGCAGCGACCAGGCGCCGCCGAGCAGTACCCCGCCGGCCGCGCACAGCACCACCGCGAGCATCTACAGCACACCCTTCGTGCTCGGTACCCCACCGGCGGCACGCGGGTCCGGCGCAACGGCATCGCGCAGTGCCCGCGCGAACGCCTTGAACTGCGCCTCCACCACGTGGTGCGCGTCCGGCTGGCTGCCCGGACGCGCGGCGCGCAGCACCGAGATGTGCAGCGTCATCCGCGCGCTGTGTCCCAGCGACTCCCAGACGTGCCGGGTCATCGAGGTCGGGTAGATCGGGCCGATCCGGGGAGCGATGTCGACGGGCTCGTCGTGCACCACGTACGGCCGGCCGGACAGGTCCACCGCCGCCTGCACCAGCACCTCGTCCAGCGGGATCAGCGCGTCGCCGTACCGCCGGATGCCCCGCTTGTCGCCCAGCGCCTCGGCAAGGGCGGCGCCCAGCGCGAGCGCGGTGTCCTCCACCGTGTGGTGCGCGTCGACCTCCAGGTCGCCCTCGGTGGCCACGCGCAGGTCGATCGATCCGTGCCGGGCGATCTGACCGAGCATGTGGTCGAAGAACCCGATGCCGGTGGCGATGTCGGCGCTGCCGGTACCGTCGAGGTCCAGCTCGACCAGCACCTTGCTCTCCGCGGTCGAGCGCTCGATCCGAGCGAAGCGACTGGTCACACCAACTCCTTCATCGCGGCCAGGAAGGCGTCCGTCTCCGCCGGAGTGCCGGCGGTGACGCGCAGCCAGCCCGGCAGGCCCACGTCGCGGACCAGCACGTCGCGGGCGAGCAACGCCTGCCACACCGCCTTCTGGTCCCGGAACTGTCCGAAGAGGACGAAGTTCGCGTCGCTGTCCGCCACGGTCAGCCCGTATCCGCGCAGCGTCGCGACGATCCGATCGCGCTGGTCCTTGATGGCCTCGACCGTGCGGAGCAGGACCGCCGCGTGCTCCAGTGCGGCCTGACCGGCCGCCTGGGTCAGCGCCGAGAGGTGGTACGGCAACCGGACCAGCTGGACGGCGTCCACCACCGCCGGGTCGGCGGCCAGGTATCCGAGCCGGACACCGGCGAACGCGAACGCCTTGCTCATCGTGCGCGTCACCACCAGCCGCTGGTGCCCGGGCAGCAGTTCGAGCGCGCTGGGCGTACCGGGGCGGCGGAACTCCGCGTACGCCTCGTCCACCACCACCATGCCGGGCGCCTCGTCGAGGACCGCGGACACCACGTCCGGGGGCAGCGCGGTGCCGGTCGGGTTGTTCGGTGAGCAGAGGAACACGACGTCCGGCCGGTGCTCCCGGATCTGCGCCACCACGTCGCGCGCGTTCAGGCCGAAGTCGGCGGAGCGCCGGCCGTCGATCCAGCGGGTACCGGTGGCCGCGGAGAGCAGCGGGTGCATCGAGTACGCCGGGGTGAAGCCCAGCGCGGTGCGCCCGGGGCCACCGAAGACCTGCAGCAGTTGCTGCTGGACCTCGTTGGAGCCGTTGGCCGCCCAGATCCGGCGGACGTCCAGCCCGTGGCCGAGGTACGCGGCCAGGCCGGCACGTAGCGCGATCGCGTCCCGGTCCGGGTACCGGTTGGCCTCGCGTACGGCGGCCGCCAGCGCCTTCTCGACCGCGGTCACGACCTCGTCCGGCAGCGGGTACGAGTTCTCGTTGGTGTTCAACCGCACCGCGACCGCCAGTTGGGGCGCCCCGTACGGGGTGAGCCCGCGTAGCTCGTCCCGGATCGGCAGTCCTGCCATGGCGGACGTCATGCGGCACCTCCCTCGGTCGACCCGGCCGCGAACCGGGCCGTCACCGCCTGCCCGTGCGCGGGCAGGTCTTCGGCGCCGGCCAGCGTCACCACATGGTCGGCCACGTCGCGCAGCGCCTGCTCGTCGTACTCGATGAGCTGCACGCCGCGCAGGAACGTCTGCACGGACAGCCCGGAGGAGTGCCGGGCGCATCCGCCGGTGGGCAGGACGTGGTTGGAGCCGGCGCAGTAGTCGCCCAGGGAGACCGGGGACCACGCGCCCACGAAGATGGCCCCGGCATTGCGCACCCGCTCGGCCACGGCCCGAGGCTCCCGGGTCTGAATCTCCAGGTGCTCCGCGGCGTACGCGTCGACCACCCGCAGCCCGGCCTCGATGTCCTCGACGAGTACCGCCGCCGACTGCGCCCCGGACAGCGCCTGACCGATCCGTTCGGTGTGTTTGGTCGCCGCGACCTGCACCGCCAGTTCCCGCTCGACCGCGTCGAGCAGCGCGCTCGACGTGGTCACCAGCACGCTCGCCGCCAGCGGGTCGTGCTCGGCCTGGCTGATCAGGTCGGCCGCCACGTGCCGCGGATCGGCGCTGTCGTCGGCCAGGACGGCGATCTCGGTCGGGCCGGCCTCGGCGTCGATGCCGACCACGCCGCGCACGAGCCGCTTCGCGGCGGTGACCCAGACGTTGCCGGGCCCGGTGATCACGTCGACCGGCTCCGACTCCTCGGTGCCGTACGCCAGCATCGCGATCGCCTGCGCGCCGCCGACCGCATAGACCTCGTCGACGCCCAGCAGGGCGCACGCGGCCAGGATGTGCGGGTGCGGGAGACCCGTCTCGCGTTGCGGCGGGCTGGTCACCGCGATCGATTCGACGCCGGCCACCTGGGCGGGCACCACGTTCATCACCACGCTGGACGGGTACACGGCCAGCCCGCCGGGCACGTAGAGCCCGACCCTGCGGACCGGACGCCAGCGCTGCGTCACCGTCCCGCCGACCGCCAGCCGGGTGGTCACCTCCGACCGGCTCTGGTCGGCGTGCACCCTCCTGGCCCGCTCGATGGACTCGTCCAACGCGGCGCGCAGCGCGGGATCCAGCGCCTGTGCCGCGGCCGACATCTCCGCCGCCGGTACCCGCAGGGCACCGAGCGTGACCCCGTCCAGGCGCTGCGTCGCCTCGATCACCGCGCTCACACCATGCTCGCGGACCGCCTCGACCAACGGTCGCACCTGTTCGGTGGCAACCGTCACATCCAGTCCGGCACGCGGCAGCAGCCGTTGCAGGTCCGCCCCGCCCGGCAGCGCGCCGGCGGGTATGCGCAGGTCGATGCGGTTCAACACGGTGGCAAGTGTAGGCGGCCAGGATCGGGACCAACCGGCCACGCCCACGCGTTGAGACGCGAAGGACACCGGCCGGACCCGGCGGGACCCGGGCCACGCGCCCCGTCGCGTCAGTGGGCGGCGGCCGACCGCCACTGGTCCAGCTTCGCCGGGTAGTAATCCGCGAACGCCGGCAGCGGCTACCAGACGTCCTCGATGTCACTGGGGTAGACCCGCCGGAGGCGCAACCGCGCTCCCCCGGCCACTCGCGCGATCTCACCGGGAAGATTGGACATGCGCTAATATACGCAGAGACTTAGAGAACGAGCAACTTATGAATCTCCCGCCAACCCGACTCGGATACGCTCGGCGGGTGACCGACGAGCTACCCCTCTTCCCCCTGGGAACGGTGCTCTTTCCCGGGCTCGTACTGCCGCTGCACGTGTTCGAGGAGCGCTACCGGGCGCTCGTCCGCCACCTCACCGGCAAGCCGGAGGGGGCGCCCCGCGAGTTCGGCGTGGTGGCCATCGAACGCGGCTGGGAAGTCGACCACCAGGCCGGAGCCAACGCGTCGCTGAGCCTGCACGAGGTCGGCTGCAGCGCACAGATCCGGCAGGTGACGGAGCATCCCGACGGCGAGTTCGACCTGGTCACCGTCGGGCACCGCCGGTTCCGCATCGAGGAGGTCGACCGCACCACCGAGCCGTACCTGGTCGCCAAGGTCAACTGGCTGGACGAACCGGAGGGGGTGGAGCGCGACGCCGATCGGCTGATCCCGGGCGTACTGGAACTGTTCCAGCGCTACCTGCGGCTGATCCGGCCGGATCGGGAGGGCGAGCAACTGCCCGAGGAAGCCACCGTGCTGTCGCACCTGATCGCCGCGACCACCGCGCTGCCGCTGTCCGACCGGCAGGAGCTACTGGCCAGCCCGGACACCGCGACCCGGCTCCGCACCGAGCGCACCCTGCTCAACCGGGAGGTGGCGCTGCTGAGCCGGGTCCGGGCGGTGCCGGTACCGCTGGCCGAACTGGCGGTGTCTACGAGTCCGAACTGAGCGGCATCCCGCCCGGTCCGGCACCGCCCGGTCCGGCACCGCCACCGATCGGCGGCTCGGCGCGGAACTCCATGGACGGCGGCTCGGCGCGGAACTCCAGGGACGCCGGTCCGGTACCCGGATGCTGGGGCGGCTCGACGCCGGGGTAGCCGCCGACCGCCAGGTGGTACGGCGGCGTACCGGTCTGGTCCCGATCCGGCGTACGCAGCGACGGGTGCGCCGAGAAGCCGGCGAGCAACAGGTACAGCGCTGTCGCGGCGATGGCCAGGGCCAGCACGTCGCCTCGCGCGTACGGCAGCCAGTGGTGCCACAACCCGTTCTGCTCCACGCGCAGGTTGACCGGCGCCAGGAACTGCGTCCCGTCCGGTGCGCTCCGGGCCAGGTGGAGGAAGTGGGCGTACCCGATGTGGTGCCCGAAGTGCAGCGTGAGCACCCCGCCCAGTACCCCGCCGACGGCGAGCCCGAGCAGCATGAGCCCGCCCCGGTACCGGCGCAGGAGCACCCACGCCAGTACGGCGAGGATGAGCCCGGCGAGGACCATGATCAGCAGGTACCAGCCCTCGTCGGCGATCATCTGTTCCTGCTCGGGCTGGGCGAGCACCGCACCGCCGGGTACCTTCTGGGCCGGTACCCACGGCGCGAGGGCCGACCAGATCCAGCCCAGCGGGAAGCCCAGCACGGTGATCAGGGCCGCCACTCCGAGCGCGAGGATCCCCTCGGCGAGCCTGGAGGACGGTTCGGGTTCGGACGGACCCTCCGGAATGATCGGCACGGCCAGCGCCTCGGGCTCCGGGATGCCGCCCATCGGGATCGCTCCGGGCGGCTGCCACCCTCCCACCGCGGGTGCCGGCCCAACCGGTTCCGGCCCAACCGGTTCCGGCCCAACGGGTTCCGGCCCGGCGGATTGCGGCCCGGCGGATTGCGGCCCAACGGGTTCCGGGCCGGGGCCGGACGCCTGCGGGCCCGGTCCGTCCTCCGGCTCGTCCGATCCGTTTCCTTCGGCGTCCGGCTCTGGAGGTGGGGTGCTCACCCGGAAATCCTTTCACGCTCCCGGGAGCGCCGGGGCTCGACCCACGCCCGGCCGCGCCGGGCATGGGCGGTGACGCCGGGCATGGGCGGTGACCAGATCAGGAGTGGGCGGACAGCGGATCCTCGGTGTCCGAATCCAGGATGTCCTTCATGTTCCCCGACTTCCCCGACCGGTCGGCGTCCGGCACCGGCCACGGATCCCCGAGCAGTTCGGCGGCGGTCAGGTCGACCGAGTCGAGGCCCGCCATGTCGGGCATGTCGAGTCGCAACCTGCGGGTTGTGCCGGACCGCTCGGCCTCGGACGCCTGGTCCCGGTTGCGGGGACGGGCGTCGGCGTGCGGGAAGACGAAGCGGCGGAAGGCCCAGAACCGGAAGACCATCGCCACCAGGGTGCCGATGATCTGCGCGCTGACGAAGTCGGCGATCTCCTGGGCAAAGCGGCTGACGTTCGGAGTGTTCAGGTGCAGGACGTACCGGGATACCCCGAGCGGCAGCACCGTGACGCCCACACCGATCGCGCTGATCAGGAAGAACAGCATCGCCTCGTGGTGATTCGCCCGCCCACCCCGGGTCCGGAACGACCATTGCCGGCTCAGGACGTACGAGACCACGGTCGCCACGGTGGTGCTGATTACCTTGGCGGTGAGCGGCTTCGACTCCAGCAGGCTCGACTTGAGGGCTAAGAAGATCGCCGTGTCGATGACGAACGTGGAGCCACCCACGACAACGAACTTGACCAGCTCATGGTGGCGGCGCAACAGCTCGCTCACTGGTCTCGGCAATTTACTCAGAAGGGTATCGGTAACCGGCACCATCGCAGTGTAGGAACGCATCCTGGAAATTACCTGGCAAACCTCTCCACGATCACGGCCGCCGCCTGCAACCAGGCTTTACGCGTCGAGGCCCGTAACATCGGGTACTCGATCGAAGATCCACTCTCCAGAGCCGGGTCGTAGGGTACCACCGCCACGGCCCTGGTTCGGGTAGCGAAGTGCTTGGCGAGGTCATCCAGCAGCGGCGACGGGTTGGGCGTCGGGCAGGAGAGCAGGGTCACCGCCTGATCGGCGAGCTGGCCCATCCCCCACTCGTGCAGCAGGTCGAGCATCCAGTCCGCGGTGAACGCCGCGTCCTCCCGGGGTACCGACGTGATCACCAGCTGGTCGGCCGCCTGCAGGACGGTCTGCCAGTTCGAGCTCTCCACGTTGTTGCCGGTGTCCACGCAGATCACGTCGTGCGTACGGCGCAGCAGATCCATCACCCGGCGCACGGTGTGCGGGTCCAGGCGCTGGGCGAAGCGCGGGCTCTCCTCACCGGCCAGTACGTCATAGGACCCGTCGGAGGCGTGCCGCAGGTAGTCGTCGAGCCGCGCGATCAGCTCCGGCCCCTCGGCCACCTCGATCATGGTGAGGTCGGCGATCAGGTGCCGGATGGTCCGGGCGTGTCGCGCCGAACCGGCCCGCAGTCCCAATGTGCCGCGCAGCTCGTTGTCGTCCCAGGCCAGCACGCCCCGGCCGCGCACGCTGCCGATGGTCGCCGCGCACAGCACCGTCGCCGTGGTCTTGTGGACGCCACCCTTCGGGTTGGCGAAGGCGACCACCCGCGGGCCGCCGAAGTCCCGGCGCACGGCGGCGACCATCTGGTCCGAGACGCTCTGCTGGGCCGGCTGCCACTCGATCTGACCGCCGTAGCCTCCCGGGGCGCTCTCGAGGTGCGGCGGCCGGCGCTGCTCGACGATCGGCGGGGCGGCCTGCGCCGGGTAACCCTCGACCTGGTCCTCCTCGGTCAGGGGGCGGTTACCGAGCAACGCCCGGTCCAGTATCGAGCGCCATCGCGGGGTCGGCGTCGATGCGCTCCAGCCGGTCTCCGCGCGATCCACGCTGACCCTCCTACCGCCCGCTCGTCCGTTCTCAAGGGTACGGTCCTCGCCGACTCCCACCCCGGCACGCTCGGCCGATGATCAACCCACGCGAGCGCGCCTCGTCTACTCTCCCATGTCCGCGGCCGTCGCGCGCTGGTGCGTCCGGCTGGTACCCATGGAGATCATCGGGTGTGGGTGGCGTCATCGGGCCGGCGAGCCCGTGTCACCGGGATCCGGGAGCGCCGGATGGCGGTGGCGCGGTGTCCTCAGGCGGTTGCGCGGTGTCATTCTGCTCGGGCAGCGGCGGCAGGAACACGGCGAGACCCACCTGACTCACCTGCGGCGCCGGGTCGACGGCCCGCACCGATGCCCGGGTCGCGAGCTGCCGCAGGGTGCCGGCCGGGGCACGCACCACCGCGGCGTACACGCAGGCGCAGTGCTGCCGGTAGCGGGCGGCCTCGGTCGCGGCCACCTGGTCGCCGGTACGGGACGCCTGCTCGGCACGCTCACCGGCCTCGGCGTCCATCCCCGCGGTCACGTCGCCGGGAATCGTGGCCGCCGGGATCTTCACGATCGCGGTCTGCACGTCCGGCAGCGGTACCCGGGCGTACACCTGGAACGTGTCCACCCCGGCCAGTACCGGCACCAGTTGCCCGGGCGCCAGATAACCGGTGAGCGACACCAGCGCGTACCCGGACCGGCCGGCCGGCATCGCGTCGAGCCGGGACCGGCTGTCCCGCACGTACGCCGGGATGGACGCGCCCTGCTCCACCCCCACCCGCACCACGTCCCCGGTGTCGGTGGGTGTGACCGGGCGATGCCGCACGGTCAGCACCACCGCGATCGCGACGAGGGCGGCCACCACGGCGGCGAGCTGGAACCCGACCTTCCGGGCACCCCGCGCCAACCGGGACAGCGCCGATCTCACTTCACCAACCGTCGCCCAGTACGGCCAGGGCGTGGCTCAGGTCATCCGGGTACCCGCTCTCGAACCGCACCCACTCGCCGGTCGTGGGGTGCTCGAAGGACAACTCCCGGGCGTGCAGCCATTGCCGGGCCAGGCCCAGCCGGGCGGCCAACGTCGGGTCGGCGCCATAGGTCAGGTCGCCGACGCACGGGTGTCGCAGCGCCGCGAAGTGCACCCGGATCTGGTGCGTACGGCCGGTCTCCAGGCGCACGTCGACCAGGCTGGCCGACGGGAACGCCTCCACCGTGTCGTAGTGGGTGACGCTGGGCTTGCCGCCGGACACCACCGCGAACTTGTAGTCGCGGCCCGGGTGCCGGTCGATCGGCGCGTCGACCGTGCCGCGGAACGGGTCGAGGTGGCCCTGCACGACGGCGTGGTACCGCTTGTCCACCTCGCGCTCCTTGAACGCGCGCTTCAGCGCGCTGTACGCCACCTCGCTCTTGGCCACCACCATCAGCCCGGTGGTTCCGACGTCCAGGCGGTGCACCACGCCCTGCCGCTCGGCGGCCCCGCCCGTCGCGACCTGCTGACCCATTGCCGCGAGCCCGCCGACGACGGTCGGCCCGGTCCAGCCCGGGCTCGGGTGCGCGGCCACGCCGACCGGCTTGTCCACCACCACGATGTCGTCGTCGGCGTAGACGATCCGCAGCCCGTCGACCGGCTCCGGGGCGAGGGCCACCGCGGCGCCCGGCGGTGGCGGCAGCGTGACCTCCAGCCAGGAGCCGGCGCTCACCTTGTCCGACTTCGGGCGCGGCTGGCCGTCGACGACGGCGTCGCCGGCCTCGACCAGCGCGGCGGCGGCGGTACGGGACAGCCCGAACAGGCGTGACACGGCCTGGTCGAGTCGCATCCCGTCGAGGCCGTCCGGCACCGGCACGGACCGGCGCTCGCCCTCAGTGCTCGCCACGCTGCTCCGTGTCGCGTCCGCGGGTACCGTCCCGGCGCCGGCCGAACAACTCCAGCAGCACGGCGAGCACCACCCCGCAGCACAGCGAGGAGTCGGCCAGATTGAAGATTGCCCAGTGTTCGCCGTTGGGGCCGAACAGGCTGATGAAGTCGACGACGTGCCCCTCAAGGAATCCGGGTGCCCGGAACACCCGATCGCCCAGGTTGCCGAGGGCACCGCCGAGCACCAGGCCCAGCCCGATCGCCCAGGGTACCGAGCGCAGCCGCCGCGCCAGCCACCCGATCCAGCCCAGTACGACGACCGTGATCAGGGGGAAGACCCAGGTGTGGCCGGTACCCATGCTGAACGCCGCCCCGCTGTTGCGGATCACGTCGAGGTAGAACAGCCCGCCCAGCACCTTGACCGGCGCGTGCCCGGTCAGGTTCGCGACCACGAGGTACTTCGTCACGAGGTCGGCGACCACCACGATGACCGCGGTACCCGCGAGAACGCCCAGCGCCAGCCCGCTCCATCGCGCCGGCGTCGCCACGGCGGACGGTGCCGCGTCGTCCGCCACCGTGGCCCCCTCGCCCGGCACGGGCACACCGTTGATCAGACCATCGGTGCTCAGCGCCGCTCCTCCAACTGCTTGCAGGACACGCAGAGAGTAGCGGACGGGAATGCGGCCAGCCGTTCGACCGGGATCGGATTGCCACACCGCTCACACCAGCCGTAGCCGCCCTCGCCGAGCCGGTCCAGTGCCCGCTCGACCTGGGTCACCCGCTCGAGGATGTTGTTGGCGAGCGAGATCTCCTGCTCGCGCTCGAACGTCTTGGTGCCGGTGTCGGCCTGGTCGTCACCGGCCGAGTCGGTCAACCGGTCCCGCTGGAGTTCCGTGATCTCCGAGACGGTGGCTTCGTACTCTTCCTTGATTTCGTCCAGGCGGGCCGACAGGGCCACCCGGATCTTCTCGGTCTCCGCCGCGCTACGGGTGGTCTTCGGCGCGACCTTGGTGGCCCTGGTCTCGGTGGTTGCGGCGGTCGACTTGGTCGCAGTGGTCTTCGTGTCGGCTGGCTTGGCCATCGTCGCTCCCTCGGCCGCGTTCTCCGCAGCGATCGGCGGTGCCGGATCGGTTCTCCTTGCCGCCGCGCCGGGTGGCGAGGCGGGTTGCGTTCGGGACTTCGCCGCCGTCAACTTCGCGACAGAAGGGGACTCCCCAGTCCCCGTCGAGCGTTTTGCGCCACTTGTCCGTGCCGTCGCCGCGGCCGCCCCAGATGCGGCCTTCCGCGCGGCAGGTGCCCGCTCGGCCATGGCATCCCCCACATGCAAAAACGGGCGCACGGCGGAACGCCGCACACTCCAGAGGTTGGCAAGGATACGGAACGTACGCGCCGCCGACAAACATGCCACACGATCTCGCGTGGTCGAACCGACAAATGCCACCAGCCGGTGCTCCTCGCCCGAAGTCGGGCTGCCCGGCCCTTCAGGCAGGCTCCTCGTGGCCCTCCTCATGGAACCAGCGGGCCAACCGACCGCGCCGGCTGACCGCTCGCAGGCGGCGTTCGGCGGCGTCGCGCGCCTCGACCGTCGCCACGATGAGCAGGCTGTCGCCGGTGGACAGCCGGGTCTGCGGCCCGGGGACGAAGCCGGTACCCCGCCGCAGTACCAGCGTCACCACCGCACCGACCGGTAGGCGCAGCTCGTCCAGGTACACGCCGGAAAGCCGGGAGCCCGCCGGCACGTCCACCTGCAACAGGTCGGCCCGCATCCGTTCCAGCGGGGCCGTCTCCACCATCAACTCGGTCGCCTCGGTCGGCGCCCGGACCCGCAGCCACCGAGCCACCACCGGCAGCGTGCTGCCCTGCACCAGGGTGAACAGCACCACCAGTACGAACACCACGTCGAACAGGGCCCGGGCACCCGGTACCCGCTCGGACAGCGGGATGGTCGCCAGCACGATCGGTACCGCGCCCCGCAGCCCGGCCCAGGACAGGAAGGCCTGGTCGCGCCAGCCGATCCGGAACGGCGTGACGCTCGCCAGCACCGACAGCGGCCGGGCGACCAGGACCAGGGCCAGCCCGACGATCAGCGCCGGCACCACGGCATGGCCCAGCCGGCCGGGCGACGCGAGCAGGCCGAGCAGCACGAACAGCCCGATCTGCGCCAGCCATGCCATCCCCTCCGCGAACCCCAGGATGGCGTGACGGTGCGGCAACCGGGCGTTGCCCAGCGCGACCCCGGCCACGTAGACCGCGAGGAACCCGGACGCGTGCGCGATGGTTCCGCTGCCGTACGCGAAGACGGTCAACCCGATCGCGGCCAGCGGGTACAGGCCGGCGGCGGGCAGCGCTGCGCGGCCTAGCGCCCACCGGCCGGCCAGCCCCACGGCCAGCCCGATCGCGGCGCCGGCCACCAGTTCGTACCCGACCAGCAACAGTTGCTGCCACCACGGGTGATCGCCGAGCGAACCCGTGGCCAGCAGCACGACCAGCAGCACCACCGGCGCGTCGTTGATCCCCGACTCCGCTTCGAGGATCGCCACCGGGCGGCGGCGCAGCCGCAGCCGGCGCAGGGTGGAGAAGACGGCGGCCGCGTCGGTGGACGAGAGCACCGCGCCGTAGAGCAGCGCGATCTGCCAATCGACGCCCAACGCCAGCCGGGCCACCAGGCCGACGGTGGCGATGCTGACCGCCACCCCGAGCGTGGACAGCACCACCGCCGGCCCCAGCACCGGGCGCAGCGCCGACCAGCGCGCGGTCAGGCCGCCCTCGGCAATGATCACGATGAGCGCGCAGGTCCCGAGGGTACGGGTCAGCCCCGCGTTATCGAACCGGATGCCCAGCCCGGCCTCGCCGATCGCCACGCCGAGAGCGAGGTACACCAGCAGGCTGGGCAGCCCGAGCCTGGTGGACAGCCGGACAGCGCCGACCGCCACCAGCAGGACGGCGGCGGCCAGCAGCAACGCCCGGGTCAGATCCAGGGCTCACCTCGGTACTGCAGCGGTGCCAGCGGCGGGGGATCTGCGGCTGGAGGTCTGGGGCCGGGGTCTCGGGCCGAGGGTCTCGCGGCCAGGGATCTCGTGCCAGGGGTCAGGCCCGGCGCGCCTCGGCGAGCATCGCGGCGTCCGGCTCGCACAGGCCGCACGGGGTGAAACCCAGCTCGACGGCCTCGCTGACCGGCAGCGGCTCGTTCTCCCGGCCGAGCAGGTGCACGCAGGCCGGGTGGTGATAGCGGGGTCGACCGTCGATGACCAGCACCTCGGTGCTCATGTGAGCCACCCGCGCCGCGTCCTGCGGGGACACCAGCTGGGCCGCCGGCTCGTCCGGCGGGTCCTCGTCACCGAAGTCCTCGCCATCGGGCTCGTCCGACTCGCTGTCGGGCGACATCCCCATGCGCGACTGCGTCGGGATGAACACCTGGGTGGGCGCGTCATCGACGATGGTGTCCGCGCCGGCCCCCATGGTGTTACCCAGAGCGCCCTCCCGCTCACCGGGCGCACCGCCCGGTCGTATGCCTCTGGGCGCTGTCTGCCTCAACGGCTCACGAGGGTCCGACCCCGCGCGGGGGACGACCTGACCGGCCATCGTGTCGACCAGACCGGTCCGGTCGGCGCCAGCCGACGACCGGTCGGCGGCTGCGGCGGCACGGTTGGCTGCGGCGCGGCGCGCTCCCACGATCAGCAGGATCGCCGCGAGCAGGCTCGCGGCGATCGAGCCGATCAGGAACGCGTTGGAACCGCGAACCAACCCGAGACCGAGCAGACCCACCGCTGCGAGAATGAGCAGAAGGCTTCCGACGATCACTACTCATCCTCCGGGACGCGTGGTGACTACCGACTATTAGCGCTGTCGATTCCTGGACGCCCACCATATGCTGCCCCGGCGGCGGCCAAACCACCGGCCGTCACTCTGGCGGCCTCAACCTGGCTGAGCTCGGCTTCCAGGCCCTTGCCGTGGTCGCCGAGATCGCGCAGCTGGCTTTCGAGGTACGCCCGCAGTCGGGTGCGGTACTCCCGCTCGAACTGCTTGAGCTCCTCGATGTGCTTCTGCAGCGCCGAGCGCTTCGCGTCCAGGCCGCCCATGGCCTCCTGGTGGCGCTGGCGGGCGTCGCGCTCCAGCGCGTCGGCCTTGGCCCGAGCCTCGCGGGTGACCTCTTCGGACTTCGACCGGGCGTCGGACAGCAGCTTGTCCGACTCGCGACGGGCGTCGGCGACGTGGTCGTCGGCCGTGCGCTGCGCCATCATCAGCACGCGCAACGCCTGCTGCTCGCCATCGCCGGTGACGACGGGCGCACCCTGGGTGCGGACCTGCTCCAGCTCGGCCTGCATCGAGCGGGCGGCCTGCTCGGCCGCTGCCTTGTCCCGGTTCACCCGGTCAAGCTGGGCCTTCAGCTCGGCGTTCTCCTGGGCAAGTCGGGGGTCGCCGCCGGGGCCGGCAGGGGCGCTCGGGCGTCCACCACCGCGCTCGGCCTGCGCACGAAGCTCGTTGTTCTCTTCGATCAGACGGGCAAGTTCGCGCTCGACCTCATCCAGGAAGGCGTCGACCTCCTCCTCGTCATACCCCCGCTTACCAATGGGGGGCTTTTTGAAGGCGACGTTGTGCACGTCGGCCGGGGTCAGCGGCATCGAAACTCCTCGGGTCAGTTGCGGCCGCAGGTGGCTGTCGTCAAGGTGAGGTACACCTAAGAGATCAACAGCCGTCTCACGACGTTCATCAGCACGTACAGAATAAGCAGCAGCACAAGGGCCGATAGGTCAACGCTCACGGTACCAACTCGAAGCGGAGGGATCACACGCCTCAACGGTTTGAGGGCCGGATCAGTGACGCTCCACACCGCCTCAAGTGCTGCTGCGGCTCCCCGTCGGGGATGCCAGCGCCGTCCGTAGGAAAGGACAGCACTCATCACGAACCTGCCGAGCAAGGTCAGAAGGAAGAAGTACAGCACCAGATACACGATCTGGCCGATGATCGATTTCACGTCCCGGGGGGTCCCTTGGCTCAGCTCTGGTTGAAGAACCCGCCCTCAGCGATCCTGGCCTTGTCCGCCTCTGTGACCTGAACGTTGGCCGGTGAGAGCAGGAACACCCGATTGGTCACGCGCTCCATCGTACCGCGAAGCCCGAACGCCAAACCGGCCGCGAAATCAACCAGACGTTTGGCATCGGCCTCAGCCATTTCGGTCAGGTTCATGATCACTGGTACGCCGTCCCGGAAGTGCTCGCCGATCGTGCGTGCCTCGTTGTACGTGGTCGGATGCAGCGTGGTGATCTGGTACCGGCGCTCCTCTTCTTCGTTCACCACCGCACGCTCCCGCAACTGAACTTGTGGTGCAAGGGCCAGATTGTCCCGGGTCGGGTAGGCCGACATGGTTTGCGAACCGGGCCGGCCGAGTGGCCGCACCGGGGTCCGCTCAGCACGGTCGGCACGGCCGGCCTCACGGGCCTCGGCCAAGCGATCGGCGGCCGCACGGGGACGGATGGGCGCCGGCGCCTCTTCGACCTCGTCCTCGAAGTCCTCATCGTCGTAGCCGCGGTCGGCGTAGCCGCGGTCCTCATCGTCCTCGATGAGGCCGAGCCATACGCCCGCCTTGCGCATCGCGCCCATCGCCGTTCCTCTCCGCCCTTCGACACCGCCCCCGGCCGGTGCCGCGTGGCCCCGCCTGAACACCAGTCCCGGCGTCGGACCGCCCCACGGATCCCGCGCCCTATTCGACGGCCGCATCCCTCGCCTGAGCGGCGGAATAACAACCGTGTAGTTTGGTGTCCGAGAATCAGGTTACCGCAGCGCCGCACGGTTTCCGAGCAATGCGCTACCGATGCGCACATGTGTCGCGCCGAATTCGACGGCGGATTCCACGTCCGCGCTCATACCAGCGGAGATCACGGTCGCTGTCGGGAAACTGACGCGCAACGCCTCGGCGATTCCGGCCAGCCGTTCGAACGCGGCACCCGGATCCCAGTCCACCGGCGCGACCGTCATCACCCCGCGTAGCCGCAGCGATCCGGCCGCCGCGACCGCCTCGGCCACCTGGTCCAGGTCGGTGTCCGGCGGCCCGCCGAGCCGCGCGCCACCGCGCGCCGGGTCGCCGTCCACGCTCACCTGTACCAGCACGTCGAGCGGGGACTCCCGGTACCGGTCCGCCGCCTCGGCCAGCGCCATGGCCAGCCGTACGCTGTCGACGGAGTGGACCAGGTCCGCGTACGCCGCCACCGAGCGGGCCTTGTTGCGCTGCAACTGCCCGACAAAGTGCCAGCGCACATCCACCCCGGCGCCCCTGACCTCCGCGGCCTTCGGGGCCGCCTCCTGGTCACGGTTCTCCCCGACGTCGCCGACACCGAGGCTCGCCAGGTGCAGCACGTCGCGCGCCGGGTACGTCTTGGTCACCGCGACCAGGGTGACCTCGTCGCGACCGCGACCCGCGGCGGCGCACGCGTCGGCGATCCGGCGGCGCACCCGGGCCAGGTTCGCGGCCAGCTCGGCCCGCCGCTCGTCCTGCTCAGGCACCGTTCTTGAGGAAGTCCGGCACGTCGACGTCGTCGAAGAGCACCCGGCGCGGCGTGGGCGGCGTCGTCGCCGGCGGGCGCGAGGTGCCGGTCGGCGTCGGCTCCGGCGGCGGCTGCTTGCGCGACGGCTCGACGGGCTTGTACGACGGCGCGCCGCCGTCGAACCCGGCCGCGATTACGGTCACCCGTACCTCGTCGCCGAGCGCGTCGTCGATCACCGCACCGAAGATGATGTTCGCGTCCGGGTGCGCCGCGTCCGTGACCAGTTGGGCGGCGTCGTTGATTTCGAACAGGCCGAGGTCGGAACCGCCGGCGATGGACAGCAGCACGCCCCGCGCGCCGTCCATGCTCTGCTCCAGCAGTGGGGTGGAGATCGCGTGCTGCGCGGCGTCGACCGCGCGGTTGTCCCCGCGCGCGCTGCCGATGCCCATCAGCGCGCTGCCCGCGCCGCTCATCACGCTCTTGACGTCGGCGAAGTCCAGGTTGATCAGGCCGGGCGTGGTGATCAGATCGGTGATGCCCTGCACACCGGAGAGCAGCACCTGGTCGGCCTGGCGGAAGGCGTCCATCATGCTGATGCCGCGGTCGCCGAGCGCCAGCAGCCGGTCGTTGGGGATCACGATCAGCGTGTCGCACTGGTTGCGCAGCTCCTCGATGCCGGCCTCGGCCTGCACCTGGCGCCGCTTGCCCTCGAACGAGAACGGTCGGGTCACCACGCCGATGGTCAGCGCGCCGAGCTTGCGGGCGATCTGCGCGACGATCGGCGCCCCACCGGTACCCGTGCCGCCGCCCTCGCCGCAGGTCACGAACACCATGTCGGCGCCCTTGAGCACCTCTTCGATCTCGTCCCGGTGGTCTTCGGCAGCGTTCTTGCCCACGTCGGGATTGGCGCCGGCACCCAGGCCGCGGGTCAGCTCGCGACCGACGTCGAGCTTCACGTCCGCGTCGCTCATCAGGAGCGCCTGCGCGTCGGTGTTGATAGCGATGAACTCGACGCCCTTGAGGCCAACCTCGATCATCCGGTTGACCGCGTTGACCCCGCCGCCTCCAATGCCGACGACCTTGATGACCGCGAGATAGTTGTGCGGAGGAGTCATCGGTACCTTCCCTTTCGACCGAGGCCGGTTTGCGACCCGCGGCGGGTCTGAGCATTGGGGCGGGACCAGCCGACCCCCGTGTACGGCAAGGGTGGAGGCCCACCCTGGCACGGGGTAAACCCTCACCCTTTACTAGAGGCTTAGTGTTATGTCAACTCGTGCCCTCTTCGGCAAGGTATGCGTCGCCTCCCCGTCATCCAAGGACCGGCCCCGGCGTGTCGCAACTGGGTGCTAGTTGACGGTCACGGTACTGGGTGCACTCACGTCGATCACCTTGCCGTCGCCGCGCCGCAGAAGCACCGTGGCCACCTGAGCCTTGACGGCGCTGGCGCTCGCGTCCCCCCACACCACCTGGCGGCCGTCGCTCAGTTTCAGCCGGATCTGGGTCGGCGAGTCGGCGACCAGCGTGTCGAGCAGCCCACGCAACTCGTCGGTCAGCGCGGCGAGCACCTGCAACGCGGCCCGGGTACCAGGGTCGGACGGGCCCGGCGAGGACAGCGCGACCAGCGGGAGCTTGTCCGGGCGGTCCGGCACGGTACGGAACACCACGCCGGACGCGTCGATCTCGCCGTACTGCTTGTCCGGCCGGCCGAGCACCGCCACCGGGGTGCGTTCGGTAACCGTGACGACCACGGTGGACGGCCAGTCCCGGGTGATCCGGGCCTGGCGTACCGCCGGCAGCGTCTGCACCCGGCGCTGCACCGCGCGCAGGTCGAGGGAGGCCAGCGGGGCGCCGTGCGGTACCGCGGCCGCCGACCGCACCTCGTCGACGCTGACGATCACGTTGCCGTGTACCGCGATGCCGCGCACCCCGAGCAGCGAGGTGTGGTAGACGACCAGGCCGACGAGGCCGAGCAGCACGATCGCGACGAGTCCGGCCAGCCATGGCGCGGCGGCCTGCATCCGGCGCTGCCGGGCGCGCTGGTTGAACCGGCGTACCGAGGCCGGTATCGCCTGGGCCGGCGCCCGGACCAACGTCCAGCGCCGGGCACCGTGCTCATCCTCGCGTCCGCTACGCCCGCCCACCCGCCGCCTCCGGGCCGTGGGCGTGCCGCGGCAGGTACCCGGGCGGCGCCTCCACCCGATCGGCCAGTGCCGCGAGCAGTTCGTCGCCCATCAGCGAGATCGGCGGCGCGCCCATGGTCACCACCACGTCGCCGGCCGCGGCACGGCGGACCACCTCGGCGGGCACCTCGTCCCAGTCCGGCACGAACACCTTGGCCCCGGCCGGCAGGTCGATCGCGGCGGTGAGCGCGGCGCCGCCCTCGCCCGGCTCGCGCGCCTCACCCGGCCCGAAGACCTCCAGCACCACGGCCTCGTCCGCGAGCGCGAGCGCGGTCGCGATCTCGGCCTGCATCTCCCGGGTGCGGTACATCCGGTACGGCTGGAACACGACGATCAGCCGGCCGTCCCCGGCCACGTCCCGCAGCGTGTTCAGCGCGGCCGTCATCGACGTCGGGTGGTACGCGTACTCGTCGTAGAGCCGTACGCCGTCGATCGTGCCCTTGAGCTCGAAGCGCCGGCGTACGCCGGGCGAGGCGGCCAGCGCCTCCACGATGGACTCCAGCGGCACGCCGAGCTTCAGCGCGGTCAGCACCGCCGCGGCGGAGTTGAGCCCCATGTGCCGGCCCGGTACCCGCAGCGACACCTCGCCCAACGACTCGCCACCCAGGCTGGCGAGGTAACGGACCCCGCTGGCGGACGACACGATCTCGGTCAGCCGCAGGTCGGCGTCTTCCGCCTCGCCGTACGTGTAGACGGTGCTGCCCGCCTCGCGGGCCCGACGCGCCAGCCGCTGGGTACCGGGGTCGTCGGCACAGGTGACCACGAAACCACCCGGCTCCACCAGCGTGGTGAAGTCCAGGAACGCGTCCTCCAGGCCGGCCAGGTCGCCGTACGTGTTCAGGTGGTCGGCCTCGATGTTCGTGATGATCGCGACGTACGGGTGGTACCGCAGGAACGAGCGGTCGCTCTCGTCCGCCTCGGCGACGAAGTGCTCGCCGCTGCCGTGGTGGGCGTTCGAGCCCACCTCCGAGATCTCGCCGCCGATCACGAACGACGGGTCCAGCCCGGCGTGCTGGAAGACCATCGTGGTCATCGAGGTCGTGGTGGTCTTGCCGTGGGTACCGGCGATGGCGATGGTGCGCCGCCCGGCCATCGCCGCGGCGAGGGCCTCGCTGCGGTGCAGGAGCCGCAGGCCGCGACTGCGCGCCTCGACCATCTCCAGGTGGTCGTCCGGGATCGCGGTGGAGTAGACGACCGTGTCCACGCCGTCCAGGTTGGACGCCTCGTGGGTCATGTAGATCGTGCCGCCCAGCGCCCGCAGCCCGGCCAGCGTCGGCCACTCGCGCAGTTCGCTGCCGGAGACCGGGATGTTCCTGGTCAGCAGCAGCCGGGCCAGGCCGCTCATGCCCACCCCGCCCACCCCGATCAGGTGGACGTGTCCCAGGTCCTCGGCGGTCAGCTCACCCTCGCGGATGGCGGTCTGGCGCTCGCTCACGAGTTGGCCACCTCGTAGACGTACGCGCGCAGCGCCTCGTCGCCGTCGCGCCGCCCGTAGCTGGCGGCGGCGTGGGCCATCGCACCCAGCCGGCCGGGATCGCGGATCAACGGGATCACCGTCCTCTCGATCCAGTCCGGGCTCAGCTCGGAGTTGTCGACGAGGAGTCCACCGCCCGCCTGGACCACCGGCAGGGCGTTCCGCCGCTGCTCCCCGTTACCGTAGGGTAGCGGGACGTACACGGCCGGCATGCCGACTGCGGCGGTTTCCGCGCAGGTCATGGCGCCGCCCCGACACAGTGTCAGGTCCGCCGCCGCGTATCCCAACTCCATGTCGGACAGGAAGGTCATGGTCCGGTACGGCACCGGCAAATCCGGCGGGATCTCCACCGGTTCGTTGCGGGCGCCCATGATGTGCAGGACCTGTACCCCCGCGGCGGACAGCGACTTCGCGGCCCCGGCCATGGCCAGGTTGATCGTCCGGGCACCCTGCGAGGCACCGAACACGAACAGCACCGGCAGGTCCGGGCGGAGGCCGAAGTGGGCCCGGGCCCGGGCGCGCAGCGCGAACCGGTCGAGCCGGGCGATCTGCTCCCGCAGCGGTACCCCGGTGACGCGCGCGTCGCGCAGCGCCGGTACCTGTTCGACCTGGTACGGGAAGCCGACCGCGACGTTCTGGGTGAAGCGCATGCCCATCTTGTTCGCCACGCCGGGCGGCACGTTCACTTCGTGGATCACGATCGGGGTGTGCCGCCGCCAGGCCGCCAGATAGGCCGGTACCGACACATAGCCCCCGAATCCGACAACCACGTCGGCGTTCACCTCGTCGAGGACCGCACGGGTGGCCTTCGACGCCTTCCACATCCGGTCCGGCGTACGCACCAGGTTCATGTTGATCGAGCGGGGCAGCTGGTACGCGGGGACCAGCCGCAGGTCGTAGCCGCGCGGCGGGATGATCTCGTTTTCCAGCCCGCGCGGCGTACCCAGGCAGGTGATCCGCAGCTGGGGATCATGGCGGCGCAGGCAGTCGGCGAAGGCGAGCAGCGGATAGATGTGCCCGCCGGTACCCCCGCCGGCCAGCACGACCGATCGCAACCTCGATCCCGGGTTGCTCGCCTGGCCGAACCCGACGGGCTGATCCCACGCCATTCTTGGCTCCTCTTCTGACCGCGTTCTCTACCGTGCGTTCTGGCCCGGGCGGCGCGGAGGACGCGGCACCCGTTTGGGGACACTCCGCCGCGATCTTGGCAGCGGCGGCAGCGGCGCCCAGAGTAGTCGTACCCACCGATCGGACGGACGTGCATGCAGCGCCCGGGCGGCGTCCGGCTCGGCTCGGGCGAACGAGGCCAGCAGCCCCACCGCCGCGAGGGTGACGATCAACGCCGTACCGCCCGCCGAGATGAACGGCAGCGGCAGGCCGGTGATCGGCAGCAACCCGACCACCCCGCCGATGTTGATCGTCGCCTGCCCGACCAGCCAGACCGTGATCGCCGCGGCCACCATCCGCCGGAACGGGGTCTGCACCCGGCGGGCGATGCGCAGGCCGGTGTACGCGAGCACGGCCAGCAGGCCGAGCACCACGAAGCAGCCGACCACGCCCAACTCCTCGGCGATGATCGCGAAGATGAAGTCGTTGTGCGCGTTCGGCAGCCAGCCCCACTTGAGCCGGCTCTCGCCCAGCCCCACCCCGAACCAGCCACCGTCGGCGATCGCGTACAGGCCGTGCAGCCCCTGGTACGCGGTCGTGTCCTGGGCGTTGGGGCTGGCATGGCCGGCGAACGTGGTGATCCGGGCGATCCGGTACGACACCGTGGCGATGAGCACCACCACGCCGGCCAGCCCGACCACGCCCAGGGCGGCGAAGACCCGCCACCGGACCCCGGCCGCCCACAGCAGGCCGAGGAACAGGATCATCAGGCACAGCGTGGTACCGAGGTCGTTCACGCCGACCATCACCACGATGAGCCCGACCACCGGGAACAGCGGACGCGCCAACTGCCGCCAGTCACCGATCTGGGTGCCCTTGGTCTCCAGCACCCCGGCGCCCCACAGGGTCAGCGCGAGCTTGGCCAGCTCGGACGGCTGCATCTGCAGCGGGCCGACGTACAGCCAGTTGGTGTTGTTCACGTCCACGTGCAGCACCGGACCGAGGCCGGGAGTGGCCAGCAAGTGGAACCGTGCGGCGAGGCTGAGCAGGTCCAGCAGCGCGAGCAGGGCGATCGAGATGATCAGCAGAGGCTTGCCCAGGGAACGGTAGGTGTCCACCGGGAGCCGCTGGAAGATCCAGAAGGCGACCAGCCCGATCAGCGCGTACAGGGTCTGCCGGGTGATCTGCTGGTAGGCGTTGCCGGCGTCGGCGTAAGACTGCACGCTGGTCGCCGAGAAGACCATGACCAGGCCGATCACCAGCAACAGCCCGGAGCTCGACAGCAGCAGGTAGTACGACGCCAGGGGCCGGGCGAGCAGCCCGCGCAGCGCGGCCAGCGGCCCGGACCGGACGCCGGCCCGGTTCCACTCGCGGGAGCGCGAACGCGCCTCAGCCTCGGCGGTCATGTCACACGCCGCCCCCGTCCCGATTCACGTGCCCGTCGCGCGCCGGCTCCCCGTCCGGCTGCGCCAGCTCCCCGTCCGGCTCTGCCAGCTCCCGTACGGCGGCGGCGAACGCGTCGCCCCGGCGGGCATAACTGGCGTACATGTCCAGGGACGCGGCGGCCGGCGCCAGCAGCACGGTGTCGCCGGGGCGCGCCAGCCGGGTGGCCGCACGCACCGCCTCGCCCATCGCACCATCATCGACGCTGGCCACATCGACCACCGGTACCCGCGGGGCGTGTCGCGCCAATGCCTGTGCCACGTGGGCACGATCGACACCCAGCAGTACCGCCCCGGCCAACCGGTCGGCCACACCGGCGACCAGTTCGGTCACGTCCACGCCCTTGAGCTGACCGCCGGCCACCCAGACGACCCGCGGGTACGCGGTCAGGGAGGCGTGCGCCGCATGGGGGTTGGTGGCCTTGCTGTCGTTCACGTAGTCCACCCCGGCCACGGTGGCCACGTACGCGTTGCGGTGCCCCTCCGGCCGGTACCCGGCCAGCCCGTCGCGCACCGCCGCCGGCGCTACCCCGTACGACAGGGCCAGCGCCGCCGCGGCCAACGCATTGCTGACGTTGTGCGCGCCGGGTGGCCGGATGGCCGCGGCCTCGATCAGCCGCCCGCCGCCGAACGCCTCGTCCCACAGCCAGCCGTCGCGCACGCCCAGCTCACCGGCCTTCGGCGAACCGAGGGTGAAGCCCACCGTCCGGCCGGTCACCCGGGACAGTGCCTTGGCCACCCGCTCGTCGTCGAGGTTGCCCACGGCCACCCCGCCGCGCTCCGGCGTGGCGGCCCGCCAGATCGCCTCCTTGGCCTGCGCGTACGCGTCGAAGGTGCCGTGCCAGTCCAGGTGGTCGTCGGCCAGGTTGAGCAGCGCGCCGGCCTGCGGCGCGAGGTCGCGGGACCAGTGCAGCTGGAAGCTGGACAGCTCGACGGCCAGCACCTCGTAGCGGGGCGCGATGCCCGACCGGTGTCCCGGCCCGGCGACTCCGCTCGCCGCGAAAACCAATGGCTCACCGATGTTGCCCAAAGCCGCCGCGCTCAGGCCGGCCGCGGTGAGGATGGCGGCCAGCATCGTGGTCGCCGTGGTCTTGCCGTTGGTACCGGTGATGCCCAGCCAGGCCGGCGCGCCCGGGCCCCGTAGCCGCCAGGCCAGCTCCGGCTCGCTGTACACCTCCATGCCCCGGTCCAGTGCGGCGGTGACCAGCGGGTTGCGCGGCGTGAAACCCGGCGAGACGACCAGTTCGTCCACGTCGTCGAGCAACTCGACCGGTGCCGGGTCGGCGATCACCACCGGAACACCCTCGGCGGCCAGCTCATCGGAGCCGGCCGACGACCTGGCCGAGACCAGGGTGACGTGCGCGCCTCCGTCCCGGAGGGCGCGCGCCGCGGCGACGCCGGCCATCCCGGCGCCACCGATGAGCACCCGGTTCAATACAGGTTCCTCAGGAAGTCGCCGTAGAACAGGCCGAGCGCGACCGTCACCCCGATACCCGCGATGATCCAGAACCGGATGACGATGTTGACCTCACTCCAGCCGGCCAGCTCGAAGTGATGGTGCAGCGGCGACATTCGGAACACCCGTTTACCGGTGGTCTTGAACGAGATGATCTGGATGATCAGCGACATCGTAATGATCACGAACAGCAGGCCCATGACCAGCAGCAGCAGTTCGGTACGGGTGGAGATGGCCAGGCCACCGATCAGCCCGCCCAGCGCCATGGAACCGGTGTCGCCCATGAAGATCCGGGCCGGCGACGCGTTCCACCACAGGAACCCGAGCAGCGCCCCGGCGGCGGCCCCGGCGATCAGCCCGATCTCCAGCGGGTCGCGGACCTGATAGCAGTACTGGGGGGTGAACCCGGGCGCCTTGGGGTCGGCGCACCAGTGCCGGTACTGCCAGAACGCGATCAGCAGATACCCGCCGATGACCATCACCGAGGCGCCGGTGGCCAGGCCGTCCAGCCCGTCTGTCAGGTTCACCCCGTTGGTGGTCGACATGATCACCGCGACGAACAGCACGACGGCGGCCACCTTGCCGATGTTCAGCCAGTGGACGTCCCGCACGAACGAGATGTCGGTGCTGCCGACGGTCTGCCCGTTGGTACCGGGGAAGTACAGCGCGACGATGCCGAACACGGCACCGACGATGATCTGCAGGATCAGCTTGCCGCGCTTGTTGAGCCCGAGGCTGTTGCGCTTGCGGACCTTGAGAAAGTCGTCGATGAAGCCGATCCCGCCGCAGAACACCATCAGGCCGAGCAGCACCAGGCCGGTGATGGTCGGCCGGGGCGGCACGATCTGGGTGTCGGGCAGCGTCTTGAGCACCAGGTGGCCGGCGAAGTACGCGACCACGGTGGCGATGATGAACACCACCCCGCCCATGGTCGGCGTGCCGCGCTTGCCCGAGTGGGACACGTTGATGTCCCGGATCGGCTGGGCCGCTTTCAGTTTGGTGAATCCCCTGATGGCGAACGGCGTCCCGAACAGAGACAACACAAAGGCCACACAGGCCGCCACGATGACGGACCTCACGAGCGGCTCTCCGCGCGGTCCAGCTCCTCCGGGGCGCGCAGCGCATCCGCCACCGCCCACGTGCGGTAGCGCGAACCCTTCACCAGTACCACGTCACCAGCGCGCAGCTCGTCGCGCAGCAGCGCCACGGCAGCGTCCTGATCGGTCACCTGCACCGACTTCCCTCCCCAATTCGCCACCGCGACCGCTCCGTCATGGATCGGTGCGGCCTGCTGACCGACAACGATGAGCAGGTCGACGCCCAGCGTGGCCGCCAGGCGCCCGACCTCCTCGTGGCCGGACCGCTCGTAGTCACCCATCTCGGCCATGTAGCCGAGCACGGCGATGCTGCGCGTGGCGGCACCGTCCGCCCCGACGCCACCGCGCCGGCCGCTGACCATGTCGTTGAGCGCCGCCAGAGCCGCCGAGGTCGAGGCCGGATTGGCGTTGTACGAGTCATCAATGACCGTGACATCGTCGGCACGGTCGAACACATCCATCCTTCGGGTCGATACCAGCCGCAGATCGCCGAGCCAGCCTGCGATGTCGGCCACCGACGCGCCCAGCTCGCGGGCGACCGCGACCGCGGCGAGCGTGTTCGCCACCTGGTGGCGACCGGTGACCGCGAGCCGCACGGCTGCGCTGCCCTCCGGCGTGACGAGCGTGTACGAGGCGCGTCCCCGGTCGTCGAGGCTCACCCGTTCGGCCCGCACCTCGGCCGACTCTGCCTCGCCGACCATCACCACCCGGGCCGCGGTCCGGGCCGCCATCGCCGCCACCCGGGGATCGTCCGCGTTGAGCACCGCGAGTCCGTCCGGGCCCAGCGCCTCGACCAGCTCACCCTTGGCCACCGCGATCTGGTCCTGCGAACCGAACCCGCCGATGTGCGCCACACCGACGTTGAGTACCACGCCGATGCGCGGCGGTGCCGCCTGGGCCAGGTACCGGATGTGCCCGATCCCGCGGGCGCCCATCTCCAACACCAGGTACCTGGTCTCCGTGCCGGCCTTGAGCACCGTGTACGGGTGACCCAGCTCGTTGTTGAAGGAGCCGGCCGGCGCGACGGTCGGGCCGAGCCGGGCGGTCAGCTGGGCGATCAGGTCTTTGGTGGTGGTCTTGCCGGAGGAGCCGGTCAGCCCCACGACCGTCAGCTCGGGCAGCCGGTCGACCACGGCCCTGGCCAGCGCGGCCATCGCGGCCAGCGGGTCCGACACGATCACCATCGGCACGCCGGGCAGTTCCCGGCTGCCGAGTACGGCGGCCGCGCCGGCGGTCATCGCGGCGGGGGCGAAATCGTGCCCGTCCGCGTTCTCGCCGAGGAAGGCCACGAACAGCCCTCCCGGACCGATCTCACGGGAGTCGAACTCCACCGTGCCGGTCACCGTCGCCGCCGGGTCTGCTCCGGCCAGCCGTCCGGAGACGGCAGCCGCGACCTCGTCGAGCCTCATCGGGATCATCGTGCCTCCTGACTCCGGTGGCCGGGGGTCGCCGCCCCGCCAGCCTGCCCCGGATCCCCGGATCCCGCCCCCGCCGGCCGGGCATCCTCGCCGAACCGTTCGGCCAGCGCCCGCGCGAGTTCGATCCGGTCGTCGAACGGCTGGATCTCGCCGTCGATCTCCTGGCCCCGCTCGTGGCCCTTGCCCAGCAACGCCACGACGTCGCCGGGCCGCGCCCGGGCAACCGCCTCGTCGATGGCCCGCCGACGGCCGGCCATCTCGATCACCTGAGCACCGGATACCGCCTGCACGCCGGCCAAAACCTCGGCGCGGACGGCGGCGGGATCCTCGGTCCGGGGATTGTCGTCGGTGACGAACACGACGTCGGCGCCCTCGGCGGCGGCCCGGCCCATCATCGGCCGCTTGCCGCGGTCCCGGTCGCCACCGGCGCCGATCACGCAGATCAACCGCCCGGTGCCGGCCGGCCGCAACGCGGCGAGGGCGGCCACGATCGAGTCCGGCTTGTGCGCGTAGTCCACCACCCCGACCACCGGACCCGGCGCGGAGACCCGCTCCAGCCGGCCCGGCAGACCCGGGCAGGCCGCGATCCCGATCGCGGCGACCTCCGGCTCCACCCCGGCGGCGACCAGGCTGGCCAGCGCGAGAAGCGCATTGGCCACGTTGTGCCGGCCGGGCATGGATACCGCGCCGTCCACCTCGACCCCGCCCGGTCCGTGCATCCGGAACCGCTGGCCGTACCCGGCCTCCTCGATCCCGGTCGCCCACCAGGTGGCGGCGGGATCCCCGGCCGCGGAGTAGGTGATCGTGGACGGGCGCAGCAGCGGCTGAAGGGCCGCCTCGTCGAGGTTGATCACCTCGTACCGGCACCGCCCGTCGAACAGCATCGCCTTGGCCTCGAAGTACTCCTCGATCGACGCGTGGAAGTCGAGGTGGTCGGTGCCGAAGTTGGTGTACCCGCCGACCGTGAACGCGGTGCCCTCCACCCGGGACAGCGCCAGGGCGTGGCTGGACACCTCCATCACCACGGCCCCGACCCCGCGCTCCACCGCGACGGCGAACAGCGCCTGGAGGTCACCGGCCTCGGGGGTGGTCCGCGTCGATTCGATGACAAAATCGCCCAGCCGGGTCTCGACGGTACCGATCAGACCGGTGGCGATGCCGGCGGCGCGCAGGCCGGACTCGATGAAGTACGCGGTGGAGGTCTTGCCCGCGGTACCTGTGATCCCGATCACGGTGAGCTTCTCGGTCGGCCGGTCGTAGATCGCGGCGGCCACCTGCCCGAGCACCGCCCGCGGCTCCGGCACGATCAGCGCGGGCAGCCCGGCCTGCTGCGCGGCGGCGGCACCGGCCTCGTCGGTGAGCACCGCGACCGCGCCGGCCGCGGCGGCCGCCGGGACGAACCGGCCACCGTGCACCTTCGCGCCCGGCAGCGCGGCGAACAGGTCGCCGGGCTGCACGGCGTCGCTGGCGTTGGTCACGCCGCGCACCGGGGTGCCGGGATCGCCGACGATCCGGGCTTCACCGGAGGAGCGCAGCCGGAGCCGGGGTGTGGCGGAGGCGAGCACCTCGCCTGCCTCATCCGGGCCGGCGACCCCGCCGAGCAGGTCGGCAAGGTCGGCGAGCGGGCGCGGGGGCACCGTGCGGGGACGCGGATAGCCGGGCACGGCGTCAGACCCTACCCGCCCCGGGTGAGCGGTAGGAGTAGGGCCGCACGCATCGCGTCATTGGGTCAGCGTGAACGTCGGCACCGCGGTACCGGTCGGCGCCACCCCGTAATGCTGCAGCGTGAACGACATCATCTGCTGGAACGTCGGTGCGGACAGGTCGCTACTCCCACCGGTGGCACTGTGCGCGAACACGGCGATCACGTACTGGGGGTTGTCCGCCGGGGCCATGCCGATGAAGGAAGCCACGTCGCCGGATACGTAGGCACCGTTGCGGACCAACTCGCCCGTACCGGTCTTCCCGGCCACCCGGTACTGCGGGATGGCCGCCTTGCGTCCGGTCGCGCCCTTCGCGGTCACCACCGCCTCCAGATCATGACGTAGTGTCGCGGCGACCTGCGAAGACAGCACCCGGTGGGTCTGCGGCGCGGCGGCCGGCTGGCTCTTACCGTCGGGGGACATCGTGGCCTTGATGAGGTGTGGCTGGATATATACCCCATTATTGGCAATTGTCGCGTACACCGCGGCCATCTGCAGCGGAGTGGTAGAAACGCCGTCGCCAATGGGGATCGAGCCGTAGCTGGAGCCGCTCCAGTTGGAGGGCGGCTGGACCAGGCCCGCCGACTCCCCCGGGATGCCTTCGTGCGTGGACTTACCCAGGCCGAACTTGAGCTGGTAGTCGTACAGCGTCTGCGGGCTCATCTTGTCCGCCACGCTGATCGCCCCGACGTTCGACGAGTAGGCCAGGATGCCCGGGATCGTGATCTTCGTACCCGGATGCAGCGGGGTCGTGTCCCGGTAGGTCGTACCGCCCTTGACGATCGACGAGCCGGGCAGGGTGATCGTCGTGTCCTGCTGGATCGCCCCGGACTGCAGCGCCGCGCCCAGGGTGATCACCTTGTGGATCGAACCCGGGTCCACCGCGATCTGCGTGTTCGCGTCCAGCCGCTGCGCCGCGTCCGACGCTCCCGGATTGTCCGCGTCGTAGCCCGGGTAGCTGGCCTGCGCCAGTACCTCGCCGGTGTGCACGTCGATCGCCACCGCCGACCCGAAGTCGGCGTGGTACTGGCTCATCTCCTTCGTGAGCACCTGCTGGAACTCGTACTGGAGGTCCCGGTCGATGGTCAGCTCCAGGGAGCCGCCCGGATGCGCGGGCTTGGTCTCGTCGTACCCGCCGGGGATGGCCGCGTCCAGGGAGCCCTGCCCGACCTCGAACGTGTGCGATCCGTCGGTACCGGAGAGCAGGTCGTTGTACCCCTCCTCCAGCCCGACCCGGCCGGTCAGGCTGTCCCCGGTCCCGCCGTCGCTGCTCGCGAAGCCGACCAGGTTCGCGGCCAGGTCGTGGCCGGGCGCCTCGCTGCGTTCGTCGTGCCCGATGCCGATCCCGGGCAGGTGCAGCGCCATCACCGCGTTGGCGGTCGAGATGTCCACGCCGCGGGCCAGGTACTCGAACTCGTCCTTGCTGCCGTCGGCCCGGGTCTTGCGGCTGAGCTTCTGGTTCAGCTCCGAGGCCGGTATGCCGAGCAGGTTCAGCAGCGCGTTCGCGATCGGTTCCACCTGCTTGGCGGTGATCTGCGAGGGGTCGGCGAACACGTACTTCGCCTCCACGCTCTGCGCGAGTACCTGGTGGTTCCGGTCGTAGATCGTCCCGCGCGGGGCGAACAGCGGCTGGGTGATCAGCCGGTCGTTCAGCCCCGTCAGCGCGTACCCGCGAGCGTCCACCAGTTGGAGCATGACCAGCCGGCCCGCGATGATCGTGAACAGCACCAGCACGATCGCGGTACCGGCGCGCAGCCGGCGAGCCGGTTCGGCCAGCCGGGGCGGCCGCTTGGGTTTGCGGACCGGACGGCTGCGGGTCGGCGCACGCTTGGCGCGCAGGCTGCGCGACTGCGGTGAGCCGGCCCGCCGGCGCGGTATCGCACCGCCCTGCCTGCCGGCACCGCCCTGCCTGCCGGCACCAGCCTGCCTGCCGGCGCTGCCCTGCCTGGTGGCCCCGCCCTGCCTGCCCGCGCCAGCCTGCCTGCCCGCGCCGGCCTGCCCGCTCGTGCCGGCCCCCCTCGCCGGCGCCGGGCGGGCCCGGCGGTCCTCCGGCCGCTCGGTGCGCAGCAGTTCGAGGGCGGGCCGGAACGGGTCGCGGCTGGCGCCCTCGCGCACGGTCCGGCCGCGCGGCGAGTACGCCCTGGCCTCGGAGATCCCGCCCCGGCCGGCGGCCGAGCCACCGGCCGAGCGGGACGCACCACCACGCGGCGAGTCGGCGGACGAGCCGCCGGCCGACCGGCCACGCTGAGGATCGACACCCGACCGGCCGCGCTGAGGATCGGAACCAGACCGACCGCGCAGCGGCAGGACGGTCGGGTCCGCCGGCGCCCGGTTCGACTGGCGGCGGGGCGGGTCACTGGGGCGGGAAGGCACGACTCAGTGCCCCGCCCCGGTGGTCGACCCCTGGTCCGACGCGGTCTGCGTGGTGGCCTGCTGACCGGTCACGCTCGGCATGCCGTTGGCCGGCTGCGGTACACCGATCACGGCGCCGTTGGGCAGCGTGATGTACGCGGGCTGCCCGGCGTTGACCATGCCCTGCGCCCGTGCCAGGGCGGCCAGGTTGGTCGGCGACGAGTCGTCCGCCAACTGCTCGTTGAGCTGCTGCTCCTGCTCGTCCAGGGTGTTCTGCTGATCCTCCAGGTGGGCCAGCCGGAACGCGTTCTCGTTGATCTTCGTGTTCAGCACCAGGATGCCCAGCACCCCGGTCACCACCACGCCGAGCACGAGAGCCACGAACGGCGCCCGCGGGGCGCTGACCGGCGCCGGCGGCGCCACCCGCAGCTCGCCCCGGCTCCTGTCCCTCGGATTCGCCGGCGCCGGCGCCGGCGAACTCGCCGGTGCCAGTGCTGTCGCGCCGTCGGTGGCGAACTCCTGTCCCTGTGCGTTGACCGGTCGGCGGCCTGGCGGCGCCGCCCGATCCGTGTTGCGTGCTGGGCTGCGACGGGTTGTCGTCGCGGTCGACTCCCTCATGGCCCCTCCCCCTGCTCGTTGTCCCTCGGGTTGCCCGGCCGCGCGCGACCCCCACGCGCCGCCGGTTGGTGCAGTGCCTTGACCTGTGCCTTCTTGTGTTCATCGATACGTTCCACCGCCCGCAGCCGGACCGAGGCGGCACGCGGGTTCTCCGCCACCTCCTCGGCGGTCGGCAGCTCGGCCCCCCTGGTCAGCAGCCGCAGCTTCGGGCCGGTGCCGGGTAGCTCGACCGGCAGGTCCACCGGGCCGGTAGACCTGGCCCGGGCAGCCATCGCCTGTTTCGTGATCCGGTCCTCCAGCGAGTGGTACGACAGCACCACCATCCGGCCGCCGATCGCCAGCCGGTCCAACGCAGCCGGAAGCGCCTTGCGCAGCGCGTCGAGTTCCCCGTTGACCTCGATGCGCAGCGCCTGGAACGTGCGTTTGGCCGGGTGGCCGCCGGTACGCCGGGCGGGCGCCGGGATGGCGTCCCGGACCAGCTCGGCGAGGCGCGCGCTGGAGGTGATCCGGCCCCGTCCCCGTTCCCGGATGATCGCCGAGGCGATCCGCGAGGCAAACCTCTCCTCGCCGTACACCCGCAGGACCCGGCTCAACTCGGCCGCCTCGTAGGTGTTGACCACCTCTTCGGCGGTGATCCCGGTGGTCGGGTCCATCCGCATGTCCAGGGGTGCGTCCTGGGCGTACGCGAACCCGCGCGCGGCCTCGTCCAGCTGCATCGAGGAGACGCCGAGGTCGAACAGCGCCCCGTCGATCCCGTCCAGCTCCAGGCCGTCCAGCACCTCGGGCAACTCGTCGTAGACCGCGTGCACCAGGTGCGTCCGGTCCTGGTATCCGGCGAGCCGCCCCCCGGCGAGCCGCAGCGCGGCCGGATCCCGGTCCAGCCCGACGAGTACCAGTCGCGGATGCCGCGCCAGGATCCCCTCGGCGTGGCCGCCCAGGCCCAACGTGGCGTCGACGTGTACCGCGTCCCGGTTCGACCGGCCGGGCGCGTCGAGGGCGGGGGCGAGCAGCTCAAGGCAGCGTTCCAGCAGCACTGGAACGTGCGTGCCCGGCTGGCCGTGGGCCGGACCGGCCAGGCGCCCGTCCGGGCGCAGTCCCCCCATTGCCGACCCCCTGTCGACTTCGTCGTGGCGCACCGGGTAAGTTCGCCACGCCCCAGCCGTACGGGTGATTCGCGGTCACCCAACACGGCCGTCCGCCTTTCCGTACCGTCAGATCCCCATCCGCTCTACCCACCTGGCGCCGGGGAAGTGACGTCAGGAAGGCGAGCGGCTGGAGATCTCGCGGTACGGCGGCGTCACGCCGCTAGAACCCGCCGGGTAGCACCCCCTCTTCGATGCCCGCGAAGTCCTCTTCGCTCTCGGCGAGGTAGCTCTCCCACGACTGCTTGTCCCAGACCTCAACCCGACTACTCGCCCCGATCACCACGAGTTCACGGTTCAGCCCGGCGTATTCCCGCAGATGACCGGGGATGGTGACCCGGCCCTGCTTGTCGGGCACCTCGTCGTGCGCGCTGGCGAAGAACACCCGGCTGTATGCCCGGGCGGCCTTGTGGGTCATCGGCTGATCCCGTAACTGGCCCGCGATGCGCTGGAACTCCGGCATAGGGAACACGTACAGGCAGCGCTCCTGCCCCTTGGTGATCACGACACCTCCCGCCAGCTCATCTCGGAACTTTGCGGGAAGGATCAACCGGCCCTTTTCATCCAGGCGCGGGGTATGGGTGCCTAAGAACATGGCCCACCCCCTGACGCCCGACCCCCCGGGACCAGCCGAACCTCCCAGCCCTGCCAGTGCGCCCCACTGTACTCCACTTCCCTCCACCGTCAACGAAAAAAACGCCGTGTCGGCACGGAGGATCCGAGCAAACGAGCAGCTCAGAGCCGGTGGTTTCCGGTGGAGGGCGAGGACGGGGGGCATTCTTGATCAGCTATCCGACAGGCCCGTAACCGCTCCCAGAATGCGTACAAAATGGTCAGTCAGGCATGACTCTCCGGTCTTGGAGCGGCTTCGGGGAGCGATGTGGAGGGCCGCGCCGCCAGGCGCCGGGAGCAGCCGGGCGGGACCGGCCCGATCACCAGGGCACACGCGCGACGCGACGCGCGGCGGTGAACGTTCACGGTCGGACTGGCATTATCGGCCAACCGGTTCCGATACGCTTGCCCGCGTGACGACGCGGAAACCCCTCCGAGCCAAGCTCGCCACCTCCGTGTCCAAGGGCGCGGCGGCACTTTCGCGCGCCACGGGACGGGGGGACGGCGCGGTCATCGGCGGACGACTCGGCCTGATGATCGATCCCGATCTGCTCGCCCACCTCTCCAGTGGGCGGCAGATCGCACTCATCTCCGGTACCAACGGCAAGACCACCACCACCCGGCTGGCCACGGCAGCCCTCGGCGTGGCGGGCCCGGTGGCCACCAACTCCTATGGCGCCAACATGCCCACCGGCCACACGTCGGCACTGGCGAAGGCCGGTGACACGCCGTACGCGGTGCTCGAGACCGATGAGCACTACCTGCCGCAGGTGCTGGAGGCGACGCACCCCCAGGTGATCGCGCTGCTCAACCTGAGCCGGGACCAGTTGGACCGGGCGAAGGAGGTGGCGATGATGGCCCAGCTGTGGCGGGACACGCTTCGCGACCAGCCCGTCCACCTGGTGGCGAACGCCGACGACCCGATGGTGGTCTGGGCGACCGGCGGCTCCGACCGGGTGACCTGGGTGGCGGCCGGGCAGCGCTGGCACGACGACTCCTGGGTGTGCCCGGAGTGCGGGGGCGCCATCGCCCGTGCCGGGGAGGTGCCCCCGGCGGCGGCCGCCGCGCTGGCAGCCCCGGACCTGACGCCGGGCGGCATGCTCGCCGCCGGCAACGTGCCGGACGGCGACTCCCCGGACGGCGGCTCGCCGCCCGCCACGATCGAGGCCGGCGGCACCGACCCCACCACGACCCAGTCCGCGCCGACCACGACGCCGGACGGGGCCACCGCACCGGCCATGACGCCGGCCGGGGGCACCGCACCGGCCATGGCATCGGCCGGCCCCTCGGCACTGTCGACGCAGGCCGCGCCGCAGGGCGCTCCCGGTGCGGCCCCCGAGACGGTGTCCGCCAACCTGGGCGGCGAGCCCTCGGTCGAGGCGGTCGCCGAGCCGCTGGCCGACTCGGGCGGCGGCTCACCCGACGCCGAATGGCACTGCACAACTGCGCGCTGCGCCGCCCGGATCCACAGTGGACGGTGGACGGCGACGCCGTGGTCGATCCCCAGGGAGTGCGGCACGAGGTGAAGCTGCAGCTGCCGGGCCGGGTCAACCGGGCCAACGCGGCCACCGCGCTCGCCGTCGCCGCCCAGTTCGGGGTACCCCCGGCCGAGGCGGTACCCCGGCTCGCCGAGGTCGCCTCGATCGCCGGCCGGT
>DASXOA010000160.1:0-6840 GCA_036494675.1 Rugosimonospora sp. | reverse complement strand
ATGAACGCGATGGTCGCCGGGATCGAGTCGATGAGGTTGACCCAGCTGTACATGGAGTAGACCGGCACCATCACGGCGGTGATCGGCAGTCCGGTGGAGAACAGGATGGTGTAGAGGAACGACCGGCCGAACCTGCTCTGGTAGCGGGACAGCGGATAGGCGGCCAGCACGGCCACGAACACGGTGACCAGCGCGGTGCCACCTGAGATGACCATCGAGTTGAGCATCGGCCGGTAGACGGTCTGGGCGTTGAGCACGCTGCGGAAGTTCGCCGTGGAGAAATGCCAGCTCAGGTGCGCCGACAGTGCCGCGCCGGGTTGTACCGAGGCCACCACGAGCCAGGCGAAAGGCAGCAGGAAGGCCAGCGCGATGACGACCAGGACCAGGTGCGTGGCGATGCGGGACGGGCCGCGCCGCGGCGCGGTCAGGTCGCTCATCAGTCCTCCAGGCGGATCAGTCGCAGGTACATAGCCGAGAACAGCGCGCCGACGGCCAGCAGCACGAGCGCCATCGCCGTGCCGTAGCCCAGTTGGTAGAACTTGAACGCCTGCTGGTACATGTACAGCGGCGTCGTCTGGCTGGCCGTCCCCGGGCCGCCGCCGGTCATCACGAAGATCAGGCCGAAGGCAGCCAGCGTCTGGAGCGTGATGAGCATCAGGTTGCTGACGATCGCGCGACGGATCAGCGGCAGCGTGATGCGGCGCAGCCGCTGCCAGGCCGATGCACCGTCCACCGATGCCGCCTCCATCAGGTCTGGAGGGACCTCGGAGAGCGCGGCGGAGTAGACCAGCATGGAGAAGGCGGTGCCCCGCCACACATTGGCGAGGATGACCGCGAGCATGGGCGAGGTGTACAGCCAGTTCTGCGCGATGCCCAGGTGACCGAGCAGCGCGTTGAGCGTCCCGGTGCGGTACAGGAACGCGTACCAGCAGAAGGCGGCGACGACCTCGGGCACCGCCCACGCGGCGATGACCAGGCCCGTGAGCGCCGAGCGGACCACCCGGCTGCGCCCGCGCAGCAGCAGCGCGATCAGCAGGCCGAGGGTGTTCTGCCCGATCACCGCCGAGCCGACCACGAAGACCAGGGTGAGTTCGAGCGAGTGTAGGAACGACGGGTCGTGCACCAGGCGGGTGAAGTTGTCCAGCCCGACGAAGTTCACGGTGCTCGAGCCGGTCAGCGCCATGTCGGTGAAGGACGTGTAGACGCTCCACAGCAGCGGCCCGGCGAAGAAGCCCACGAGCAGCAGCAGGGCCGGCGCCAGCGGGGCGAATCTGACCAACCGGCGCCCGGGCCCGCGGCGGGGTGCGCCCGCGAGGGCGCGCTCCGCCGCCGAGCGAGGTGGTGCGGCCAGCGTCATGAGTTGGATGTCACCTTGTTCGCACCGACTGCCGACTTCACCTGGTCGCTGTAGGTGGCCGCGGCCTGCTGTGCCGACTGCTGGCCGGTCATCACCGACTCCATCGCGACCTGAACGGCGTCGGAGATGTGCGGGTAGTCGGCGTAGGCGGGCCGGAAGTGGGTCACCTTGACCAGGTCCGTGAAGAACTTCAGGCTGGGGCTGGAGTTGGCGTACGTCGGGTCGGCCGCGACGTCGGCGCGCTCAGCGATCTGGCCGGCCGCGATGTCGTAGGCCATTGAGTTCTCCTTGTTCAGCGAGGTACTGATGTAGTCGAACGCGGCCTGCTTGTTCTTGGCGTGCGCGCCCACGGACAGCACCCAACCGCCGGACATGCTGGTGGAGCCCGGGTCCTCGCCGTGCTGGGTGGGCATCGCGGCCTCACCGAGCACCGTGGACCACTGCGGCCACGGCTTGGTGCCGGAGGTGAGCCAGTTGCCGGTGATCCAGGAGCCGTCCAGGTCGATGGCGAGTTTGCTGTTGGGCAGCCAGTCGGTGGCCACGGTGGTGCCGAAGTTGGGGTTGAGCGCGTCCTCCGGGTCCGGCGCGAGCTTCTGACCAAAGATCGTCTTGATGAAGTTGAGAGAGTCGGCGAATCCCGGGCTGGAAGTGATCCACTTATTGGTGGCGCCGTCGTAAAGGGTGTTGCGGGTGCCGTACAGCAGCATTTCGAAGCCCTGCATGGTGGCACCCTCGCCGGCGCCCTTGCCCGAGTAGACGTTCATCGGCGTGACGCCGGGCAACTTCGCCTTGATCGTGCGGGCGGCGGCGAGCACGTCGTCCCAGGTCTTGGGTTGCCAAGGCACGCTCAGGCCGGCCCTGGTGAACAGGTCCTTGTTGTACCACAGGGCCCGCGTGTCCGTACCCATCGGCACGCCATAGGTCTTGCCGTCCAGGGCCTTGGCGGCGGTCTTGGACGCGTCGCTGAACTGGCTCCAGTCCGGCCACTTGGCCAGATAGTCGTCCAGCGGTGCGAGGAACCCGGCCTGGATGTCGGTGTTGACCAGGAAGGTGTCCTCGTACATCACGTCCGGGGCGGTACCGGGGGAGCGGTTCATCAGCGACAGCTTGGTGTAGTAGTCGTTTTCCGACGCCTCGATAGGCAGGAGCTTGACCGTGTACCCGGGGTGCGCCTTCTCGTACTCGGCCTTGACTTTCTTCATCTGATCGTCGAGCTGGATGAAGGCGCCGAACTTCTGGTACGCGACCGTGATGGTCTTTGCGGAGCTGGCACCGTTGCCGGACGAACAGGCGGCCGCACCGCTGAGGGTGAGCACCGCTACCGCGGCGATGGTGAGGGCACGTCGCATCGCGACTCCTTTACGGTCGAGAGGGTGTGTGCAAGTGCAGGGGCGGTTCGGCGAGCAGGAGGCGAATCAGTAGAGCAGGCCGCAGCGGCCCGGGGGCCAGGCGAGGACGGCGTAGATCTGGGTCATCGCCGCCTGCTGAATCGCTTCCGTCGCGCCGGCGTCGGTGTCGAAGGTGAACAGGCCGGTGTGCGGGTCACGGTTGTCAGTCCAGACCTGCGCCGCGTAGCCGGCCATCGCTTCCCGGTAGGCGTGGCCGCCGGTGACCGACTCCAACAGCAGCAGGTTCTTGAAGAAGATCGCGTTGAAGTACGGCGGCTGAGTGGCTAGCCGTGCCTGTCTCACGTAGTAGTCGTAGGCCGCGTTCGCGACGGCCTGCGCCCGGCCGAGATAGGTGCGGTCGTGGGTGATCTGGTAGAGCAGGATGTTCACGCCGACCGGTACACCCTGGTTGTAGGACCAGTAGGTCTTCTCCACGGTTCCGGACAGGCCGAGGTGGTCCCAGTACAGGTTGTCCGGGCTGAGTAGGTACCGGTTGGTCCAGTCGTACATCCGCAGCGACCAGTCCAGATAGGACCGCTGTCCGGTGATCTGGTAGAGGCGCAGGCCGAGTTCGGCGCCGGGCATGTTGGAGACCGTGTTGCGGTCACTGCTCCAACCGGCCTGGGTCCAGAACACCCCGCCGGGATCGGCATGGCTGGTGTCGCTGTCCCAGCCCGACGCCACCAGGGTGAACACCTGTTCGGCGTGGGTCAGCGCGGACTGGTCGCCGTCCATCAGGTAGTGCTGGACGTCCAGCAGCCCCACCCACTCGTTGTCGTCATAGAAGAAGTCGCCGCCCGTGCCGTAGGGCGCCGTCGGGTAGGAGGCGTAGCCGGGCAGCCGGGTCGTGCCAGCCGCGCTCCAGTAGTGCTGCTGCCCGGCGGCGCGCGCCGCGAGGTCGGGGCGGAAGCCCGCGCCCTGCCGCCCGGGCAGACCGGTGAGGTCCAGGGTCGCCGCGTGGGCCTGGGAGAATGGCCACTCGTAGGAGTAGGCGTTGTCGCCGGCGGCGACCGGGTAGCGCTCGTGGTAGAGCCCGGAGCCGTCGTCGACCGCGAGGTAGCGCTGCAGCGCCTGGTAGGAGGCCACGGCGCGGGCGGCGTTGGTGGACGTGCCGCCGGCCAGTGCGGATGATGCCGCCAACGATGCGGTTGCCGGAGAAAGCGCCACCATGGCGGTGGCCGCGGCGACAGTAGCTGCGTGGGCGATTCGGACTCTCATGCTGCCTCCGCTAGCAGGACGACGGATGGCGTGGACAGGCCGACGACCGGTCAGAATCGCGGCAGGTCAAGGGCGAGCCCTGTGCGGCTGCACTTCGACGAACATCTTTGAGAACGTAATCAGAGAACGTAATCAGGTAGCCTTGTCCGGTCAAGAGGCAACTGCCCCGAGCCGGTGTCGATGTCGGACATCAGCGCCGTGGCGCAGACCACCGGCGAACATCATCAGGAGGCTTCGTGCCGCCGCGGCAACCGACCATGCGCGATGTCGCGCGCCTTGCCGGGGTCAGCGCGGCCACCGTGTCCCGGGTCGTGAACAACGAGCGCTACATCCGGCCCGAGACGCGGGCGAGCGTCGAGCGGGCCATCGCCGAGCTGGGTTTCCAGCGCAACGAGATCGCCCGCACGCTGCGGCCTGGCCAGACCGCCGACACGATCGCGCTGGTGATCGAGGACCCGGCCAACCCCTTCTGGGGGGCGATAACCCGAGGCGCGGAAGAAACGGCCCGCCGCCATCAGCACATGCTGGTCGTCGGCAGCACCGGACTGGACTTCGAGCAGGAGCGTGACCTGCTGCGCGACCTCGTCCGCCGCCGGGCCGACGGCCTGCTGGTCGTGCCCACCGCCCACGACCACCGCGAGCTTGTCGCCGAGCTGGCGCGCTGGGCGCCGATGGTGTTCATCGACCGGGCCCCGCGCGGCGTGTCCGCCGACTCGGTGGCGCTGGACAACCGTGGCGGTGCCCGGGCTGCGGTGGAGTACCTGCTCTCGCGTGGGTACCGCCGGGTCGCCTACGTGGGTGGTGAACTGGCCGTCGGTACCGGCGCCAACCGGTTGGCCGGCTACCGGCAGGCGCTCAAGAACGCCGGGCACCGCTACGAGCCGGCGCTGGTCAGCTCCGGCAACCACACCGTCGAGGCGGCTCGTGCGGCCGCGACCGGGCTGCTGAGCGGGGCCGCCCCGGCTGACGCGATCTTTGCCGACAACAACCGGATGTGCGTGGGGGTCCTGCACGCCGTGGAGGGCTACCGCGGGGACATCGGCGTCGCCGGCTTCGACGATCTCGAGTTGGCCGACCTGCTCCCGACACCGGTCGCCCTGGTCACCTACGACGCTGTCGAGCTGGGTCGGCACGCGGCCGAGTTGTTGTTCGGGCGCATCGGCGGCGACTCGAGCCCGTTCAAGCGGGCGGTACACCCCACCAGCATCGTGCTGCGCGGCGGCGATCATCACGTGCTCGCCCCTTCGTGAGCGCGCGCGCCGGTTCGCAACCGTGCACGCCACGTTCCCGCGTTCGCCGATGGCGCGGATGCCGTTGTGAGCCTTGTTGAGCTGCTGCCGCACCTGCGTGAGATGTATTCGACCGTTCGGGTCGACGTTGACTCAGCCTCGCAGCGAGGTGACGTCGGGCAGGCTGCGTGAGCCCCAGTGGGCGCGGATCGCGTCGGAGACGACGATCCCGCACAGGACCAGCGTGGTGGTGGTGGTGGTGGTGAGCACCGGTGGTAGGAACGCCATCGTCGGCGCGATCGCGATCAGCAGCGCGACCCAGGCCAGTCGGGACCAGGCGACGATCCGGAACGCCACATACTCGAAGACGGTGCGGCCGCCGAGGAACAGGATCGGACCGCCGACGATGACGGCCGTCCAGGCCACCGGCGTGTCCCCGGTCGGTCGGACGATCACGAGGTCGAAACCGGCGGCGGCGGACACGATGCTGGCCGCCCCGAGGAGATGGGTGTAGGGAGCCCAGCGTGATATCCGACCAGGTCTCAGGTTTATCGCCACTTGGAGGATCGCGCCGGCCCGGAAGACGTAGATCTGCCACAGCAGCAAGGTCGTGGCGAACGCGGCCAGGAACGCGCCGAACCGCTGCGGGGTGAACCCGACGGCGCCGATGCGCAGCGTGGGCACGAGGATCAGGTCACCGAGCGCGAGGATGATGAACTGCTGGTACCGTTCGCCGAGATGGCCACCGCTGGCCTGGTCGTACTGCTCGAGTGGCACCCGACCGAGCCGCGGTGTCGGGTAGCGGATGCCGCCGGCGACGTAGTCGATCGCGATCGCCAGCAGCCACCATGCGAAACGCGCCCAGTCGGAGGCGAACGCGCCGAGTACCCAGAAGATCCCGGACACGGCGAACCAGAACAGGAACCGTGCCACCCGGGCCTGGGCCCGATGCCCCCGCAGGACGGATACCAGTACCACACCACGACCGACGTGCGTTGCCACGTACACGCCGGCGAAGGCCCACCCGAGCGAGCCGAACGCGAACGGGATCGTGGCCGCCAGCAGGATGGTACCGAACATGCTGCTGGCGACCATGGCTTGGATCGGCCAAGTTTGCGGGTTGAAGAAGTCGGTCAGCTCCGCGGTGATCGACCATGTCCACCAGATCGCCATCAACAGCACGAGGAGTTGGGCGATGCCGGTCAGGGTGGTGTTGCCGGCCAGCCGCACCGAGATCACCGCGAGGGCGGCCACGTACGCGACGTCGAACAGCAGTTCCAGCAGGGTGGCCCGTTCCGGTGCGTCGTTACCCCGGACCAGTTCCGCCCGGCGTTTACTGGTCACCGATCCCTGATCCGAACGTGGCCCACGTCAGGTCGAACGATCCTGGGCGCCCGATGGATCGGCCCCCACCCGCCGAATTTGCCGCGGCCGGCTATTGGATCAAAATCCCCGACACCCCCGCTTAAGCGCTGACGGTCACGCCGAACTGCGCCGCACCGCGGGGGGCGGTCACCCACACCTCGCCGAACTTCCTGGTCTGGGTACGGGGCCGGTCGGCCAGCAGCCAGGCGACCGCGGACGCGTCCTGCGCCGGGGGCAGTGCGGCGAGCGCACACCTCCGTACGACATCGGTCATGGCGGCGTC
>DASXOA010000159.1:0-2519 GCA_036494675.1 Rugosimonospora sp. | reverse complement strand
GCGACAGCCCTCCTTCTGCTGGCCGGCTTCCCGGAGCCGGCCGTGCCGATCGTCAAGTCTGTCCGCCACGACCAGCGCCTGGCCGAGATCATGATCGGTGCTCCAGCCGGGCAACCGGAGTTCGCCGGATGGCTGAGGTTGCTGGGCGATGACAGTGCCGCGATCCCGTTCTTGCGCTACCTGCCCGAGCGCCTCAGCCCACTCGGCGTACGAGTCGAGACGGCCCTGCGTGAGCGGCTAGCCGAAGCGCCCTCCTTCGTCGCGTTCGAGGGCTACGACACGGTCGCGGTCCTCGCCAGCCTGCTGCGTTCTGTCGGCCCGGACCGGGCGCGCATTGCGCGATCCTGGCCGCGCGTGGCCGTCGAAGGCACCCGCGGGCAGATCCAGTTCTCCCGCACGCCCGGCATCAGCGTCTGGCAATGGGCCTGGACGCCAACCCAGGTCGCGGATCGGGATCCGGCAAAGCCCGACCGCTTCCGGGTCCTCCACGCCGCCTGAGAGAGCACGGAGCCTGGCAGGCATTCCTGGTTCTGAGACCCCGCGCTCCTGACTTTTGAGACCCGCGCTGTCGATCGGGCTGGTGGCCGTTCGTGTAGGGGGTAGACGGCTGGTCTGGGACCGGCGCGGCTGGAGGAGGAAGGGAGCGTCATGCCTGAACCGAAGATCCTGCTGGGTGGCCTGGGGATTCCTGAGTCGCCGCGGTGGCATGAGGGGAGGCTGTGGTTCTGCAACTGGATCGACCGGCAGGTCATGGCGGTTGACCTGGACGGCCAGGCCGAGGTCATGCTCACCCTCGACCCGGCCAGCCACTCGATGGGGTATTCCATCGAGTGGCTGCCCGACGGCAGGCTGCTGACGACCGGCGACAAGGTCCGGCGCCAGGAGCCTGACGGGTCGATGGCCGTCCACGCCGAGCAGCGGGCCAACGAGATCGTCATCGACGCACGTGGCAACGCCTACGTCAACGGCGCGGACTTCGATTTCGCCGCCGGCGCGCCGCCCAAGCCGGGCTACATCAAGCTCGTCACGCCGGACGGGCAACTGCGCCAGGTCGCCGATGACATCCAGTTCCCCAACGGCATGGTCATCACCCCGGACGGCAAGACGCTGATCATCTCCGAATCCTTCGCGGGCCGGCTCACCGCGTTCGATATCGACGGCGACGGCGGGCTGTCGGGCCGGCGGGTGTTCGCCGGAGGGCTGGGGCCGGACGGCATCTGCATGGACGCCGAAGGTGCGGTGTGGGTGTCTACCGGCGGGTTCTCGGTCGCCCGCGTCGCCGAGGGCGGCCAGGTCCTGCGGCGCATCGAACTGGAGGAGAACCGGGCGCCGTTCGCGCTGATGCTCGGCGGCCCGGACCGGCGGATCCTGTTCATCTGCACCGCCGAGTGGCACACGGCCGACAGCGTCCCCGCCAACCTCGAACGACTCGGCACGGGGCCGCGCACCGGGGAGATCCTCGCCCTCCCGGTCGAGGTGCCCGGCACCGGCCGGCCGTGACTGCAACCGGGCCGCCGGTACCGGGTCCTTCGCCACCTGCGGCCCGGGCGCCACCTGCGGCCCGGGCGCCACCTGCGGCTGGTGTGCGCCGCCGCGTTCCCACCCGTCGGTCAGTCGACCGGCTGCCAGAGGCGGAACGTCGCGCCCTGGTCATCGACACAGTCGGCGAGCAGCCCGTACGGCTTGCGCTCGGGCTCGTCCGCGTGGCCGCCGGCCCCCCGGACCCGCTCGACCGTGGCCGCGATGTCGTCCACGCGGTAGGACAGCTGCACTTCGGGCTCCGCGTCCTGCGACGACCAGATGCCCAGCGGCGGGCTGGTCTCGCTGGTGCGCCACGCGCCGGGGTGACCGGAGGAGAACGGCACCTGCAGCACGGTCTGGTAAAACTCCTTGGCCCGGTGCGCGTCCCGCGCCACCATCGTCACGTTCGCGACGTCGCCCTGGCGCAGCCTGGTGGCCCGGGCCGGCCGCCTGAGCAGCACCCAGCGGTGCCCGAACGGGTCGACGATCACCGAGCCGCGACCGTAGTGCTGGTCGGCCGGCTCCCGTTCCACCGAGGCGCCGCTGCGCCGGGCCCGCTCGGTACTCGCGTCGACGTCATCGACCTCGAGGTGCAGGGTGTGGCTGAACGTCGCGGGGGAGTCGGGCGCGCGCACGGGCACGTCGGGCCAGAGGTCGGAAGCCTCGGAGAACATCAGCACCGCGTCGCCGATGCCGACCTCGGCGTGGCCGATCGTGCCGTCCGCGTTGACGTGGAGCTCGCCACGGCGCTGCGCACCGAACACCTCGACGTACCAATCCATGGCGCGCCGGGCGTCGGACACGACGATGTAAGGAGACAGCGTCGGGGGCCAGGCGGGCTCGCGCTCGGCCCGGGCCGCGACCGTTTGCTGGGACATGGTTCCTCCTGGGGGTGCGAAGACCTCCCGGGTCAGCCGCATCCGCAGCCGCCCGGCGAACTCGGGGTCAGGATCGACCGGCGTGACGGGCTCGCGCAGAGCCTCAAACGGATCCGTCAT
>DASXOA010000158.1:0-19897 GCA_036494675.1 Rugosimonospora sp. | reverse complement strand
CATCGCCTCCATCACCTGTTCGCCGACGCGCATCAGCGGGTTCAGCGACGTCATCGGGTCCTGGTAGATCATCGCGACCTCGTTGCCGCGGATCTCGCGCAACTGGTGTTCGTGCAGCCCGGTCAGGTCCCGGCCGGCGAGGCGCACGTGGCCGCCGGACACCCGCAGCGGCGGGCTGAGCAGACCCATCACGGACAGCATCGTCAGCGACTTGCCGGACCCGCTCTCCCCCACCACGGCCACGGTCTGCCCGGCAGGTACGGCCAGATCGACGCCGCGCACGATCTCGTGGGGACCGGCCGACACCCGCAGGTCCTCCAGCTCCAGCAGGTCACTCATGCCGTTCTCCCGTCAGATGCAGCACTTCCGGCGCCACCGCCACGGGATCCGGCAGCCGCAGCGGCCCGGTACCCGGCACGATGGTGCCCAGGACCCGGCCGCCCGCGGCGCCGGTCGCGCTCGGCGCGTTGCCGGCCAGCCCGTGGACGGTCTGCCAACCCACGAGCGCGAACGCGATCGCCTCCTTGGTCGCCGTCGGCGCACCGAACTCCGCGGTCGTGGTCAGCCGTACTCCGGGCAGCCGGGCCGCGAGCATCGCCATCAGGGTCGGGTTCTCGCACCCGCCGCCGGAGGCGACCAGCGTGTCCACTCCGTGCCGGCGCACCTCGGCGGCGACCGTCTCGGCGGTCAGCGCCGTGAGCGTGGCCACCACGTCCAGGTCGCTGATGCCGGGGAACATGGCCAGCGCCTTGTCCACGTAGTCTGCGTTGAACAGTTCCTTGCCGGTGGTCTTCGGGGCGGGCAGGGCGTAGTACGGCTCGGCGAGCAGGTGCTCCAGCAGTCCACTGTGGACGGTACCGGCCGCGGCCAGTTCGCCGCCGGCGTCGTAGCGCGACCGGCCGCCGCTGATCCGGACGGCGGCGGCGTCGACGAGCGCGTTGGCCGGGCCGGTGTCGTACGCCAGCGGGTTGCGCGCCGACTGCTCCTCGGAGGTGCCCGGGCCCCGGCCGTCCCGGCCCGCCGGGCGCAGCACCGTGATGTTGGCGATCCCGCCGAGGTTGAGCGCGGCCGGGTGGCCCGGCAGGCCGTTCAGCAGCATGGTGTCCATCAGCGCCACGATCGGGGCACCCTGGCCGCCGGCGACGATGTCGCGGATGCGCACGTCGGCCACGACCGGGACGCCGGTACGTTCGGCGATCCAGGCGGGCTGGCCGATCTGGAGGGTACCCAGGACCCGCTGGCCCTCGGTCCAGTGGTACACGGTCTGCCCGTGCGAGCAGATCAGCTCCACCGGCCCGCCCCGCTGGATCGCGCCGGCCGCGGCTTCGGCGAACGCCTGCCCGATCAGGGTGTCCAGGACGCACGCCTCCTCGAAGGTCAGCGGCGCCGGCGGCAGCGCGCGCACGAGCCGGTCGCGCAGGCTCTGCGGGTACTCGACGGTGCCCGTGTACCCGACGCTGCCGTGCAGCCGGCCGTCGCGTACCTCGAAGTCCACCACCGCGACGTCGATGCCGTCGTGCGAGGTGCCGGAAATCATGCCGAGGACCTTCATGACAGTGCCTCCAATGCCGTACGCAGCCGGCCGCCCTCGGCCGCCAGGCGGCGGGCGGCCTCCTCCATCGTCGACGAACCGCCGAGCATCATGATTGCGATCTTGACGTCCAGGCCGGCCGAGTCCAGTGCCGCCTCGGCGACCGGACGGCGCGCCCCGGTGATCCGCTCGACGATGCGCACCGCCCGGTCGCGCAGCTTGGCATTGGTCACCCGCAGGTCGACCATCAGGTTGCCGTAGGTCTTGCCGAGCCGGACCATGGCGATCGTGCTCATCATGTTGAGCACCAGCTTCTGCGCGGTACCGGCCTTGAGCCTGGTCGAGCCGGCCAGCACCTCGGGGCCGACGAGCACCTCGATGGGCAACTGCGCCTCGGCCGACAGCGGCGTGTCCCGGTTGCACGACAGGCCGACGGTCAGCGCGCCGCGCTCGCGGGCGGCACGCACCGCCGCGAGGACGAACGGGGTACGGCCACTGGCCGCGATGCCGACCACCGCGTCGGCGGCGGTGATGCCGCGCGACGACACGAGCGCGGCACCGGCCGACTCGTCGTCCTCGGCTCCCTCGACCGCGACTCCGAACGCGTCGCCGCCTCCGGCGATGACGGCCTGGGTCAACTCCGGCGGGGTGCTGAACGTGGGTGGCCACTCGGCGGCGTCCAGTACGCCCATCCGCCCGGCGCTGCCGGCGCCGATGTAGAACAGCCGCCCGCCGGAGGCCAGCCGTTCGGTGACCGCCTGGATGGCGGGCACGATCTGCGGCAGCGCGGCGCGCACGGCGGCGGGTACCTCGTGGTCGGCCTCGTTCATCAGCCGGGCGAGTTCGGCGACCGACGCGCCGTCGATCGTCGCGTACCGTTCGTCGACCTGCTCGGTGACCAGTTGTTCCAGTGCCTCGCTCATCGCGACTCCTCGAAGGCGGAAAGCGCATGGTGACTCATGAGTTGCGTCCGTTTCTCGGGTCGAGGGCGTCGCGCAGCCCGTCGCCGAGCAGGTTGAGCCCGACGACGAAGATGACGATCGCGACACCCGGTGCGGCAAGGGTCCACCACGCGGTGGACGCGAAAACCTTGGCATCGAAGACCATCGCACCCAGCGACGGTGCCGGCGGCGGGCTGCCCAGGCCGAGGAAGCTCAGCGACGCCTCGGTGAGCACCGCCCAGGACAGCGACAGGGTGACCTGCACGATGACGATGGCGGAGATGTTGGGCAGGACGTGGCGCAGCAGGATCCGCCGGGTCGGCAGGCCGAGCACCCGGGCGGCCCGGATGAAGTCGGTCTCGCGCAGCGACAGCACCGGCCCCCGGGTGACCCGGACGAAGATGGGCACGTACACGATCCCGATGGCCAGCGCGATGGTGGCCCAGTTGCGGGTCAGCGTGGTGGCCAGGGTCAGCGCGAGCAGCAGCGGCGGGAACGCGAACAGCACGTTGGTCACCGCGAGCACCGGCCCGCGTACCCGGTTGCCGAAGTAGCCGGCGCAGACGCCGGCCAGCGTACCGATGACCCCGGAGAACGCCACCGCGACCAGCGACACGCGCAGCGAGTTGCCGATGCCGGCGAGGGTACGGGAGAAGATGTCCCGGCCGAACTGGTCGGTGCCCAGCCAGTACTTGCCGGACGGACCCTGTAGAGCGTCCAGCGGGTGCTGCGCCACCGGGTCGTAGGGTGTCAGGCCGGCGATGCCGCAGATCGCGCCGATCAGGATCAGCAGGACGAGCACGGATCCGATCAGGCCGGCCGGGCTGCGCAGCAGCCTGCGCCAGCCGGCGGTGGTGGCCGGCGGGATGCCCGGCGCGAGGGTGGGCCCACCGGTGGCGGGGACGCCCGTGGCGGAGATGCTGGTGGCCGGGGCGCTCGTAGCGGTGGCGCCGGCGGTACCGGCCGACGGGGCGTCGCGGTGCAGCGGCTGCTCGGGGATCGTCATGACGCACGCACCCTCGGGTCGACGACGCGGTACAGCAGATCGGTCAGCAGATTGACCACCACGAACGTGGCGGCGATGATCAGCACTGTGCTCTGCACCACGGCGTAGTCCTTCTCCTGCATGCCGACCAGTACCTGCTGGCCGATGCCGGGTACCGAGAAGATCTGCTCCACCACGACCGCGCCGCCCAGCAGGTACCCGAACTGGATGCCGGTCATCGTGATGATCGGGTTCAGCGCGTTGTGCAGCAGGTGGCGTACCCGCAGTCGCATCGGCGCGACGCCCTTGCCCCGCGCGGTGCGCATGAAGTCCGCGGTGGACACCTCCAGCAGCGCGGTGCGGGCGGTGCGCATGATGGGCGCGGCGAGCCCGAAGCCGAGCACGAGCGCGGGGAACATCATCTGTTGCAGGTTCTCGCCCGGATTGGCGAACAGGTGCTGGAACTCCCCGGCGTTCGGGTTGTAGTGCGCGTACTTGGAGATGAGGGTGAGCAGGGTGGCGGCGATGAGGAAGTTGGGGATCGACAGGGCGAGCAGGCCGATGACCTGGCTGACGCCGTCGCGCGCCCCGTTGGCGCGGGACGCGGAGAGCATCGCCAGCGGTACCCCGATCACCAGCCCGACGATGGTGGCGAGGATCGCGAGTTCGATGGTGATCGGCAGCGCGGACTCGGTCATCGCCAGGACGGACTCGCCGGCCCGCTGGGAGTAGCCGAGGTTGCCGGTGAAGATGTCGCCCAGCCAGGAGAAGAACTGCACGGGCAGGGGCTTGTCGAGGCCGTAGTAGCCGCGCAGGGAGGCCATCTGGGCCGGGGTCAGCGCGGCCGCCTGGGTGCCCAGCGTGGCGGTGATCTGGTTACCCGGAATGGCCCGCAGCATAGCGAAGACGAGCACGGCCACCCCGAAGAGGGTGAGCACCGCCTCCACCAGCCGGCGCGTCAGCGGATGGCGTGCGAACCTACGCACCGGGCTCCTCCTTTGCTATCGCGGGACGGGACTGCTGTCGCGGGACGGGACTGCTGTCGCTCATGCCGGCCGGGCGGTGCGCACACCGCCCGGCCGGGCACGGGATCAGCCGAGCGACGTCTTCCAGAGGTTGTCCAGCGATCCGTTGGGCATCGGAGTGAACCCGGAGACCGACTTGGTCATCGCCGTGTAGTCGTAGCTGGAGAACAGCCAGATCCAGACCGCGTTGTTCACCAGGTTGTTGGAGATCTGGGTGTAGATCTGCTTGCGCTGGGTCGGGTCGGTCGTCGCCTTGCCCTGCGCGAAGAGCTGGTCCAGCTGCGGCGAGGAGTACCCCGCCACCTTGTTGAGGTTGCCGGTGCTGGTGAAGTACCGGCCGTACATGCCGTCCGGGTCCGGCTCGCCGCCGTTGAGCGCCAGGGCGGCGGTGAAGTTGCCGGAGGTCCAGGCGTCCACGTAGGCGGCCGAGTCCAGCGTCTGCAGCTTCAGGTTGATGCCGACGGCCTTGAGCTGGGACTGCAGGTTCTGCGCCTCGTTCACTGAGGTGGAGTACAGGCCGGTCGAGACGATCGTGTTGATCGTCAGGCCGTTCGGGTAGCCGGCCTGGCTCAGCAGCGACTTGGCCTTGGCCACGTTCTGCGTGGCGCAGGGCTGCGAGTTCGGGTCCGACTTGTAGGCCGGTGAGGTGATCGGGCCGATCGGCGTGCCCTCGCCGAGGGCGGCCGTGTTGATCACCTGCTGGCGGCTGATCGCGCACTGCATCGCGAGGCGCACGTCCAGGTTGTTCAGCGGTGCGCTGCGCGAGTTGAGCTGGAGCACGTGGTACGCCAGGTCGGGGGTCTTGTCCAGGGTCAGCCCGCTGCCCTGGGCTGTCTTCGCGACCGTCGGGTCATCCAGCACCGCGAACTGCACGTTGCCCGACTGCATGGCGGAGACCACCGAGCTCTCGTCGGGGATGATGCGGAACTCCAGCCCGGACACCTTCGGCTTGCCGCCCCAGTAGGTGGGGTTGGCCTTCAGCGTCACCGACTGGTTCGGGGTACGGCTGGTGTACGAGAACGGGCCGGTGCCGTTGGGCTTCTGCGTCACCTGCTGCTCGGTGTTGTCCTTGGACAGGATCGCCAGGTTGACGTTGGCGAAGCCGGCGAGCAGGCCGGCGTCCGGCGCGGACAGGTGCAGCACCACGGTGTTCGCGTCCGGGGCGTCCACGGACTGGATGGAGGCGAGGTACGACGCGGCCACCGCCGCGGTCGACGGGTCACGCAGCCGGTCCAGCGACGACTTCACGTCGGCCGAGCTGAACGCCTGGCCGTCCTGGAACGTCACGCCCTGGCGCAGGGTCATGGTCAGGGTCTTGTTGTCGCTGGAGTACTGCCAGCTCTGCGCGAGGCCCGGCTGGACGTTCATGTTCGCGTCGAGCTGGGTCAGCGTGCCGTAGACCTGTTCCAGCATGTGCGCGGCCTGGAACTGGGTGGCCTTCCACGGGTCGAGCGTGTTGGGGTCGGCCGTGTAGCCGACGACAAGCGTGCCACCGCCCGCGGCGGACGAGGAGTTGTTATTGGAGCCGCTCGAGCACGCCGTAGCGAGCAGACCGGCGGCCACGACGACCGCCAGGCACCTGCTCACCGGTGAGCTCAGCGCGGTGCGGAGCTTCACGATCCCTACCTCCGGTCTTACGCGACCCGTGGGCCGCGACCACTACCCGGCGCCTGTGACGCCCCGGCCGTTGCCGGTCGGGGCGGACGCCCTAGGCGACGAGTATCGGAACTCGCGCCGGGCTAGGTCAATAGTTAACGCGATATTGCTTCCTTGTGTTAAATCTTGCCACGGTGCTACCGTCGGGACATGGCCAAATTGGAGGAACTGCTGGTCAGGGGCGCTACGGAGGCTCCGAGACCGTTGTACAGCGGCGCTGTCGGGGTCATCCAGTTTCAGGGGCAAGTTGAGCAATTCGCCACAGCCGGACATACGGCTAGCTATGCGGATACAAGCGGTACACCTGTTTCTTCGGAATTGTCCAGCCCGGTCACCCAAGAGACGATCTTCGACCTGGCGTCCATCACGAAGCTGTTCGTCACCACGACCGTGCTGACCCTGGTCGAGCAGGGCCTCCTGGACCTCGACGAGCCGGTGGCCACCTGGCTGCCCAGCTTCGCCGGCGGCGAGCGTGCCCAGGTCACCCTGCGCCGGCTGGTCACCCACACGTCGGGGCTGCCCGCCCTGCTGTCCCTGTGGACGGACTGGCCCGACCGCCCGTCGCGGATCGAGGCCATCCTGAACGCCCCGCTGGTACGCACCCCGGGCACCGGCTTCGAGTACTCCGACATCGGCTACCTGACCGTCGGCCTGCTCGCCGAGCGGGTCACCGGCCGTACGCTGCCGGACCTCGTACGGGAGCGGGTCTGCGAGCCGCTGGGGCTGGTCGACACCGGGTACCTCCCGCCGGCCGGCAAGCTGTCCCGGGTCGCGGCGACGGAGTACGAGCCGGCCGTCCACCGCGGCCTGGTGCGCGGCGAGGTGCACGACGAGAACTCGTGGTCGCTCGGCGGCACCGTGGGCCACGCCGGCATCTTCGGCACCGCGCCCGAACTGGCCCGCCTCGGCGAGATGCTGCGCTGCTACGGTGCGCTGGACGGGGTTCGCGTGCTGCGTGAGGAGACGGTCGAACAGATGACCCGCGATCAGCTGCCCGCCGGGGTCGACCCGGGCTTCCGCCACGGCCTCGGCCTGCGCATCGACGACCCGTCGTTCATGGGGGTACTGGCCGGGTCCGGCGCGTTCGGGCACACCGGGTTCACCGGTACCTCGCTGGTCGTCGACCGCCGCCGTGAACTGGTGGTGGTGCTGCTCACCAACCGCGTACACCCCAGCCGCGACTGGACCGACGTCGGGCCGCTGCGCCGCGACGTCGCCCGACTGGCCGCCGGGGTCGGGTCGTGACCGCCGACGCCGACATCCTGGTGCGCATCCGGGGCGCGCTGCCCTCGCTGCGGCCGGCGGAGCGCCGCGTCGCCGAGACGATCCTGACCGATCCGGCCGCCGCGGCGGAGCTTTCCATCAGCGCGCTGGCCCGCCAGTGCGCCACGTCCGAGACCACCGTGATGCGGCTGTGCCGATCCCTGGGGATGGAACGCTTCCCCGAACTGCGCCTGGCGCTGGCCCGCGCGGCCACCCGCGAGGAGGCCCGCTTCGGCCCGGGAGTCCAGGTCGACGGCGACATCAGCCCCACCGACAGCCTCGCCGACGTGGTGCGCAAGATAGGCTTCAGCGACGCGCGGGCCATCGAGGACACGACGTCCACATTGGACATCGAGGCGCTCCGCCGGTCCGCCGAGGCGGTCGACGGGGCCCGGCGCATCGACCTCTACGGCGTCGGCGCCAGCGGCTTCGTCTGCCAGGACCTGCACCAGAAACTGCACCGCATCGGGCTGCTCGCCTTCGCGTGGCCGGATCCGCATGCCGCGCTGACCTCCGCCGCGCTGCTGACCGACGGGGACGTCGCGGTGGCCATCTCGCACACCGGCACGACCATCGACACCGTCGAGTCGCTGCGGCTGGCCAGTTCCCGGGGTGCCACCACCGTCGCCATCACCAACTTCGCCTCCTCGCCGCTCACCGAGCACGCCGATCTGGTACTGACCACGGCGGCCCGGGAGACCACCTTCCGCTCCGGCGCGACCGCGAGCCGCATCGCGCAACTCGCCGTCGTCGACTGCCTGTTCGTCGCCGTCGCCCAGCGCACGTACGACAGCGCCATGCAGGCGCTGGAGCTCACGTACGCGGCGGTGCACGACCGGCGGTACCCGGCCCGATGATCACACACGTACTCACCCACCGGGTCGAGGTGCCGCTGCACGCCCCGTTCGTCACCGCGCTGCGCCGGGCCACCTCCGTACGCACGCTGATCGTCGAGGTGCACGACGACGACGGGCACCGCGGATTCGGCGAGGGGCCGCAGGTCTTCCAGGTGACCGGCGCGTCGGTCGAGGGTACCCAGGCGTGCGTCGAGCAACTGCTGGGCCCGCTGCTGATCGGCCGCGACGCCGACGACGTGCTGGCCAACTGCCGCCTGGTGCGCACGGCCGTCGCCGGCAACGAGGCGGCCAAGGCCGCGCTGGACGTCGCGCTGCACGACCTCGCCGCCCGGCGGCTGGGCGTACCGCTGGTGCGCCTGCTCGGCGGGGCGTCGTCGCGGGTACCCACCGACGTGACGCTGTCCGCGGACGCGGCGCGGGACACGGCGGCGGCCCGGGTGTCGGACGGCTTCACCGTGCTCAAGGTGAAGGTCGGTGCCGACCCGGCCACGGACGTCGCCCGGGTGCGCGCGGTCCGCGAGGCGGCCGGCCCGGCGGTGACCATCCGGGTGGACGCCAACCAGGCCTGGACGCCCCGGCAGGCGGTCGGAGTGATCCGGGCACTGCACGCCGAGGGGCTGGACGTGGAGTTGGTGGAGCAGCCGGTACCGGCCTGGGACCTGGACGGCATGGCCTGGGTACGCGACCGGGTGGACCTGCCGATCCTGGCGGACGAGTCGGTCTTCGGGGTACGCGACCTGGTCGAGGTGATCCGGCGCGGGGCGGCCGACCTGGTCAACGTGAAGCTGGCCAAGTGCGGCGGCCTGGCCGCCGGCCGTACGCTGCTGAGTCTCGCCGAGGAGCACGGCGTGGGCACGATGGTCGGCTCGATGATGGAGGGGCCCATCGGGGTGGGCGCCGCGGCCAGCCTCGTCGCGGCGTGCGGTACCACGCTGACCTCCGACCTGGACGCGGCCTGGTGGCTCGCGCGCTCACCGGTCTCCGGCGGCATCACCTACGAGGGGCCGTTCGTGGTGCTGCCCGACGCCCCGGGACTCGGCGTGACCGGCGTCGTCAGCGCACCCGCCCGACGGGACGGGTGAGCGTGGCGCCCTCCGACGCCGTCCTGGACCGGCTGCGCGAGATCGTCGGTCCGCGGCACGTTCGCGTCGCCCCGGGCGAGCTGGCCGCGTTCGCCCGCGACGCCACTCCCCTGTTCCACGCCGTACCGGACGTGGTCGTGCACCCGGCCGACACCGAACAGGTGTCGCGGATCCTGGCGCTGGCCACCGCCGAGGGGATCCCGGTGGTACCGCGCGGGGCCGGGTCCAACCTGTGCGCCGGTACGGTGGCCCTGCGCGGCGGCATCGTGCTGGTACTGACCCGGCTCAACCGGATCCTGGAGGTCAGCGCCGACGAGTTGCTGGCCCGCGTCGAGCCCGGGGTGACCACGGCCGCCCTGGCCGCCGCGGTCGACGCCGCCGGCCTGCTGTACCCGCCGGATCCCGGCAGCCGCACCGTGGCCACCATCGGCGGCAACGTGGCCACCAGCGCGGGCGGGCTGCGCGGCCTCAAGTACGGGGTGACCCGCAACTACGTGCTCGGGCTGACCGCGGTGCTGCCCACCGGGGAGGTGATCCGCACCGGCGGCCGGCTCTGGAAGGACGTCGCCGGGTACGACCTGACCCGCCTGCTCACCGGCTCGGAGGGCACCCTCGCGGTGATCACCGAGGTGACCGTCGCGCTGCTGCCCAAGCCGGACACCGCGCGGACCGGGCTGGCCTACTTCCCCGACCTCGCCGCCGCCGGCCGGGCGGTGTCCCGGGTACTGCGCGGCGGCGTGGTACCGGCGACCCTGGAGTTCCTCGACCGCCGCTGCATCGACGCCGTGGAGCGCTACGCCAAGCTGGGCCTGCGTACCGACGCCGGCGCCCTGCTGCTGTTCGGCGACGACGGCGATGAGTCCACTGTGGACGCTCACCTGCGGTACATCGCCGAGTCCTGCGTCGCCGAGGGCGCGATCGAGGTGACCACCGCGAGCGACGCGGCCCAGGCCGAGGCGCTGCTCGAGGCGCGCCGCTGCTCGCTGCCGGCACTGTCCCGGCTGGGCGCGCTGACCATCCTGGAGGACGCCAGCGTGCCGCGCCCCCGGCTCGCCGAGATGGTCGAGCGCATCGACGCGATCGCGGAGAAGCACCGGGTGACCGTGGCGACGTTCGGCCACGCCGGGGACGGCAACCTGCACCCCACCTGCGTGCTGCCCGACGCCCGGGATGCCGATGCCATCGCCCGCGCCGAGGCCGCGTTCGCCGACATCTTCGCCGCCGCGATCGAGCTGGGCGGCACCATCACGGGCGAACACGGGGTCGGCTCGGCCAAGCTGCCGCACCTGGCGGCCCGGCTCGGCGGCGACCAGGTCGCCCTGCTGCGCCGGATCAAGGCGGCGTTCGATCCGGCGGGCATCCTCAATCCCGGAAAGCTGGGCTCATGAAGCGGACTGGGCTCATGAACGGGACGGATCCCCGCGCGGCCGGCCCGAGCACCGGCATCTTCGACCAGGACCTGCTGGACCGCTGCATCTCCTGCGGCTTCTGCCTGCCGGCCTGCCCCACGTACGAGCTCACCGGCGACGAGGCCTCCTCGCCCCGCGGCCGGATCACCCTGATGCGCGCGCTGAACGACGGCAGCCTCGACCCCGACGACGCCACCCTGCGCGAGCAGTCCTCGTTCTGCCTCGGCTGCCGGGCGTGCGAGCCGGTCTGCCCGGCCGGCGTCCAGTACGGGCAGCTTCTGGAGCAGTGGCGGGAGCACCAGTGGCAGGGTCGGCGGCGCCCGCTGCTCGCCCGGCTGCTGACGCTGGCGGCCGGGCGGCGGTGGGCGCTACGGGTCCTCGGTAGGGTCCGCAGGGCCGCGCACCGCCGCCCGCAACAGCACCCGGCCGCGCCGCCGACCGGGCCGCAGCTCATGCTCGGCTGCTTCGAGCGCGGACTGTTCCCCGCCGTCAGCCGGGCGGCCGCCGGCCTGATACCGGACGCGACGGTCCCCACCGAGCAGGGCTGCTGCGGCGCGCTGCACGCGCACAACGGCGACCTCGCCGGCGGCGAGCGGCTCGCCCGCGAACTGGGTGAGGCGCTGCCCGGCCGGATCGTCACGACGTCCGGCGGTTGCGCCGCGCACCTGTCCGGGGTGCTCGGCCGGGACCGCGTGGTCGAACTGTCCGAGTACCTGGCCGGCCGCTCCTTCGGCGAGGTACGGGTGGACGGGCGGCGCGCCCGGGTGGCCCTGCAGGACTCGTGCCACCTGCGCAACGGCATGGACGTGTGGCGCGAACCGAGGCACCTGCTGCGCCAGGTGGCCGACTATGTCGAACTGCCGGGCGCGGCGACGTGCTGCGGCGCGGCCGGCACGTACGCGCTGCTGCGGCCGAAGGACTCCCGGCGGGTACTCGATCCCAAGCTGGACCAGATCGAGGCCGCCGGCATCGACTACCTGGTCGTGGTGAACCCCGGCTGCCAGCGGCAGCTGATCGGCGGGCTGCGCCGGCGCCGTTCCCGGGTACGCGTGCTGCACCTCGCCGAACTGCTGGCCATGGCCGGCGACGGCGCGGGGCCGTCCACGACCTGATCCCGCCGCGCCGGTCAGGACGTCAGGTCACCGGCGGCCAGGCGTGCGGCCAGGTCCGGATCGCCACCGGCGCGCTCCAGCAGCCGCTCGACGGACCAGTGCGCCGACCCGTCGCCGCCGTCTATGCCGGTGACTTCCAGGTACAGGCCGATCTCGAAGCGCTCGCCGAACACCGTCACGTCCACGCCGGGCAGGCGCGCACCCAGCGCGTCGAACAACTCCAACGCCAGGGCGTCCCGGCGGGCGCGCAGCACCGGATCGCACTCCCGCAGCGCCTCGGTCACACCCCGATCCTCGGCGTCGTACGCCCGCAGCAGCGGCAGCAGCGCGGGATCGCCCAGGTACGCCGCGGCGTCGAAGCAGAACACGTGCGCGGACTCCTCGGCGAGCAGCCCGGCCAGCAGCGGCGACGCCCGCCGGTCCCGGCGCCGGGCCAGCCCCCGGATGCCCTCCTCGCGCGCCTCTCCGTACCCGTCGCCGGTGCGCTCCCACAGCGCCTGCCGGACGGCGGCCCCGTCGGCCGTGCTCTGCCACCCGAACCCGAAGGTGGCCCAGTTGCGCACCTCCGGGTCGGGATCACCGGACAGCTCGATGAGCGCGGCCACTCCGGCGTCGTCGGGGACCTCGCCGTCCAGTACCGCCGGCAACGACACCGCGACCTGGAACCGCACGTCGGAGTCGGCGTGCCGGGCGAGCGCCAGCAGCACCGGCAGCGCCCGGGTGTCCAGGGTGGCGCCCAGCGCCCGCGCGATCGACCACTGCACGTCGCCGTCGACCTCGGTGCCGGCCAGCGCGATCAGTGCGGTCGCGGCTTCCCCGCGGACCTCCTCGTACACCTCGCTGGTGACCCCGAGCAGATCGCAGGCGGTCGCCCGGATGGTCGCGTCGGGGGAAGTCAACCGGGCCAGGGCCAGCGCGGCGGCGGCCGGGCCGGACTCGGCGGCTCGGCGCAGCGGCTCCCACACCGCCTCGTAGTCGTCAGGCCCGGCGACCGCGCGCGACGCCTCCACCGCCCGGTCGACCAGCGCCGCGACGTCCCCCGGTTCCATCGCGCGATGATGTCACGACGAAGCACCGGCGGCACGCGGGATTCAGTGCCTGCGCGCGAGCAGGTAGGTCCGCTCGCTCGAGTGCTCCACGCCGGGGTACGGCCCGCGGTCGAGCCGTGCGGCGAGCTCGAACCCGGCCCGTACCAGGGCTTCGGCCTCCGCGGCCGGTTCGAGGAACCGGAAGTCGAGCCGCACCTCGTGGCCCCACCAGTCGGTCAGCGTCCTGGCTCCGCCCGCGGGGACCTCGGCGTCGCTGGTGTGGAACGCCACCAGGGCGTACCCGCCGGGGCGCAGCACCCGGGCGAACTCGCGGTACGCGGCCGCACGCTGTCCGGCGTCCAGGTGAATGACGGCGTACAGGCAGGCGAGACCCGCCACGGACCCCGACCGGATCGGCAGTGCCGTCATGTCCGCCGCGCCGAACAGCAGCGCCGTGCGCCGGTGCGCGACGGCACACATCGCCGGCGACAGGTCCAACCCGAAGGCGGCGCAGTGCCGGCCGGCGAGGTGCGCGGTCGCGTGGCCCGGGCCGCAGCCCACGTCCAGCAGCACCGGGGCCCCGGTCATCGCCGCCCCTGACGGTGCCGCCGCGCTCGACGGGGCCGCCACGTCAGACGGGGCCGCCACGCCCGACGGGGCCGTTGCGCTCGATGGAGCCGTCGCGCTCGACGGTGTCGCGGCGCCGGCGGCCAGTTCGGCCAGGGCGTCGAGCAGTGCCCGGTCCAGCGGCTTGCCGCGAAGCTCGTCGCCGATCTCAACGGCGTACCGCTCGGCCACCCGGTCGTACCCGCGGCGGGTGTCGCTCACCGCGCGCCCTCCACGTTCTCCGCCCGAGCACCGGGTGGTCGATCGGGTTCACCGTGCTCGCTCTGGCTGCCGTCCATCGCCGCCCCCCAGCGCCGTCCGCCCCAAGCACCGTCCGGCACGCAGGCACCGTACCGGACCCGGGTGGCCGGCCGGCGGCCACCGGCTACCGCCCGTGGCTACCGGCTAACGGGCTAACGGCCCGCGGCCGACGACACCGTGCCGGGCCGTCCGCCGGCGGGCTCGCCGTGCCGGGTACCGGGCCGGACGGCCGCCCGGTCGGGGCGCATCAGGTCCAGCACGAGCACGCCGGCGACCGCGCCGACCGCGCCGGCCACGGCGAACGTACCCCGGACGCCGGCCACCGCCGCCGCGTGCACGGCCTCGTCGAGCGCATCGCGGGCACCGGCCGGGACCGTACCGGCCAGCGACGGCGCCTGACCGCCGGCGACCGCGCGGGCCACCCGCGCCGCACCGGTGACGCCGCGCCCGGACAGGGTGTCGCGGGCACGAACGGCGAACGCACTGCCCAGCGCCGCGATGCCGAACGCGAAGCCGAGCTGCCGCGTCGTGTTGACCGCACCGGCGGCCATGCCTCCCCGCTCCGAGGGGACGAGGGACATCGAGACCGAGCCGAGGACGGGCGTGACGAGCCCGACGCCGATGCCGATGACCGCGAAGCCCGGCATGAGCGCCGGCCAGCTCGCCGCCCCGTGGACGAACACCGCCACGAGCACGTCGCCGACGCCGACGCACAGCAGCCCGCCGCCGATGACCAGGTCCGGCCGCGCACCGTGCAGGAGGCGACCGGCCGACGCGGACACGACGAACGCCATCACCGACATCGGCAGGCCGGTCAGTCCGGCCTCGATCGGACCGAGGCCGAGCACCGACTGCAGCCAGATCGAGGTGTAGGTGAACGCGGCGAAGGCGGCGAACGTCATCAGCAGCCCGGCGACGAGGACGCCGACGAACGACCGGTTGCGCAGCAGCGCGAGGTCCAGCAGGGCGTGCCGCGACCGCGACTCGGCCGCGACGAAGGCGGCGAGGAACACCGCGGCCAGGGCGAGCATCGTCCAGGTGAACGCGTTCGACCAGCCGTCCTCGTTCGCCCGGATGAGCGCGTACGTCGCGCACCCGGCCCCGGCCGTGAACGCCACCATGCCGGGAACGTCCACCCCGCCCCGAACGCCCGCCCCGCCGGCCGGCTCGCGGCCCGGCTTCCCGACACCCGAACCGGCCCCGGCCGGCTCGCGGCCCGGCTCGGCCGCACCACCGAAGACGAACAGGCTCAACGCGATCGCGACGACGCTCACCGGCAGGTTGACGAAGAAGATCCAGCGCCACGACACGCCCTGGGTGAGCAGGCCGCCGACGATCGGACCGACGGCGGCCGAGGCTCCCGACACCGCTCCCCACAGGCCGTACGCGGTGCCCCGGTCCCGTCCGGTGTAGGAGCTGTTGAGCAGCGCGAACGTCGTCGCGAACATCGCCGCCGCGCCGACGCCCTGCACGCTGCGGGCCGCGATGAGCGCCGCCGGGTCGGGTGCGACACCGCACGCGAAGGAGGACACGGCGAACACCGCGAGGCCGGCGAGGTAGGCGCGGCGGTGCCCGACCCGGTCGGCGACCGACCCGGTACCGAGCACCAGCGCGGCCAGTGCCAGCGCGTACGCGTCGACGACCCACTGCAGCGACCCGAAGGACGCGTGCAGGTCACCGACCATGTCGGGCAGCGCGACGTTCACGATCGTGACGTCGATCAGCAGCATGAAGGTGCCCAGGCAGATCGCGAGCAGCGGAAGCCATCGACGCATCGTCGTCTCCTCGATCTCCGCTACGGGCTCGACCCGGCCCGCTGAGCCGGCCAGCGGCCGGACAGGCAGCTCAGGGCCGGCCCGCTCAGCCGGCCGGCAGCCAGACAGGCAGCTCAGGCGACCGGCGGGGTGAACTCGGGCTGGTCGAGCAGTCGCAGCCAGCTGCGGTCGGGCTGCCGCCGGATCACCTGGGCGCGGGCGCCCGCGCCGTCCTTCGGCGCGGTGGCGGTCAGCGCGATGTCACCGCTGACCAGCGTCGGCAGTGGCGACTCCTGCTCGAAGTGCGGCGCGTTCGCGAGGACCTGCTCCCACAGGACCCGGATCGCGTCGCGGCCGACCGTCTGGCCGCCCGGCGGGTAGGCCATGACCGCGTTCTCCTCGTAGAGCGCCGCGATCCCGGCCGCGTCGCCGTCGTTGGCGCGCTCCACGAACAGGCGGGTGAGGTCCTCGGGCCTGCGGGCCTTCTCGTACTCCGGCATCTCGGATCCTTTCTTGCGGCGTCACGGTCGACACATCCACCCTCAGCCCGGCGGCGCTAGAAGTCCAACAAATGGTTCTACTCGTAACTAGAATCTGTGGATATGGAACTGAGACAGCTGGAGTACTTCGTCGCGGTGGCCGAGGAGGCCAACTTCACCCGCGCGGCGGCGCGGGTGCACATCAGCCAGTCCGGGGTCAGTGCCCAGATCCGCCAGCTCGAACACGAACTCGACGTCACTCTGCTCGACCGCTCGGGCCGAACGGCCACGGTGACCGCCGCCGGGGCCGCCGCGCTGGAACATGCCCGCGCCGCGCTCGCGTCCGTGGCCGCCATGCGCGAGGCGGTGGACGAGGTCAACGGTCTGGTGCGCGGCCGGCTCGTGGTCGGCATGGTCACCGGCTGCACCATCACGGCGTTGTTCGACGCCCTCGCCGCGTTCCATCTCGCCCACCCCGGCGTCGAGATCACCCTGTTCGAGGACAACTCGGACCGGCTCATGGAGGGCGTACGGGTCGGCGCCACCGATCTGGCCCTCGTCGGGTCGGCCGGAGCGCCGCCGGCGGGGGTGGAGATGCTGCCGATCGTCAGCGAGCGGCTCGTCGCCGCCGTACCGGCCGGACATCCGCTGGCAGGGCGCGATCGGGCGGCGCTGGCCGAGATCGGCAAGTACCCCTTGGTCTGCCTGCCCACGGGCACCGGGATCCGGGCCGTCTTCGACCAGGCCTGCGCGGACAGCGGCGTCCAGCCCGACCTCGCGCTGCAGGCCAGCGCGCCCCCGGCCATCGCGGACCTCGCCATCCGCGGACTCGGCGTCGCCATCCTCAGCGAGTCCATGGCCGCCGCGTACGACGACCACCTGACCGCGGTCGCCATCGACGACGTGGCGTCGCGCGCGGCGCTGACCCTGATGTGGAGGGCGTCCGGCGGCCCGGCGCTGAAGGCGTTCGTCGGCCACGCCCGGGAGGCGTTCCGCCCGGTGATGGACGCGACGACGACCGCCGACGACCGGCAGGATCGGCCGAACCGGGCCTAGCCCAGGGATGTGGCTAGATCGGGAAGAGACCGCGGCGCCAGTGCCAGTGACGGCCGGCCTTCAGGTGGTCGACGACCGCGCGCTGGAGCACGGTGCGGCGCGGCAGCTGGTCGAGCGGCGTGGTCAGGGTGCGGAACGCGAACCGCAGCACCTCGACGTCGGCGTCCGGCCCCTCCGCCTCCTCGTAGGGCTCCAGCTCGAACCTCCGCTGGAACCGGACGATGTTGGAGTCCCCGGGCAGGTACTCCAGCAGCTGCGGGTCGAGCAGCCACGAGCCGCAGGAGAACGCCGTGTAGCGCTCGTCGGGAAAGTGGCGCGGGAAGAACGCGCGGGCCTCGTCGAGCGACGCCGCGACCGCCTCCGGCGTCATCGGCCCCGACTCGGGGATGTGCAGGGCGATGGCGGTGCCGCCGCGCTGATGCTGCAGCCGGCCCAGCTCGTAGATGCCGCCGCGCGCGTGCAGCGTCAGCCAGCTCTGCATGACCGGCCAGCCCTCGCGGTGCATCCGCCGGTCGATCGCGAGGTTGCGGCCCAGGTCCGCGAGGGTCGCCCATGACACGGCATCGGCGATGCCGTGGTCGCGGTGGTACCCCGTGACGACGTCGGCCAGCGCCAGGTACGCGTACACGTAGAGATGCCGCCAGGCGAGGCCCCGTTCGCGCGGCAGCTCCGGACCGGGCGACAGCCAGCCGTGGCCCCCGAGATCGGCGCGGACCAGGGCGATCGAGCGGTCGAGCAGCCAGCGCAGCTCCGGAGTCCACAGTGGAGAGCCGGGGTCGGGCCAGCCCGCCATGATCTCGGCGGCGTCGTCCGGCCGCACCGCGAGCCGGTCGAGGATCGCCGGCGCGTCGGCCCTGGCGGGCAGCGGAGCCGACGGCCGGTCGCCGGCGAGCCGGTGCACGCGGTCGATGTCCTCGACGGGTACCCCGAGCCGGGCGGCGGTGTCGTCCAGATCCACGCGGACGACCCTACCGGCCGGTGGGGTGACCGGGCCGTACCGCTCGGGCAAATCCCGCCACGGAGGCCCGGTCCGCCTCATCCACTAGTCCGTTCCGGAGAAGAACTCGGCCAGCACCGGCGCCGTCACCTCCGCCACGATCTCGTGTGTCTGCCCCTCCAGGCTGCGGTGGCGGGCGCCGGGGATGGCCTCCGCCGCGGCCTGAGCTGCGCGCTGCATGCCGGGGAAGCTGGCCGTACCGCTGATGACGAGCGTGGGCGCCGCGATGGCCGCCGCCACCCCGGCCGGCAGCGAACCGTCGCCGCAGATGGTGGCGTCGTAGACCAGCGTGTGCGCGATGCGCTCCAGCGCGGGCCACATCGGGGCGTGCCGGATCTGCGCGACGACCTCCGCCGGCATGCCGATGAGCTCGGTCTGGAAGTACGCCACGGCGTCGCCCCGCCGCCCCGCCGCGATCAGCTCGGCGAGCCGGGCCGGGGCGTCGGCGGGCGGTGCGGGATGGCTGGCGTCGACGGTGAACGGCGGCTCGTACAGCGCCAGACGGGTGATCGCCGATCCCCGGGCCGCCGCCATCATGGCCAGGACGGCACCGGAGGAGTACCCGAACACCGACGCCGGACCGCCGGCCGCGGCGACCAGCGCGTCCAGGTCATCGATCTCGCGATCGACCGCGTACGGCGCGGTGTCCCCGCTGTCTCCGCGACCCCGCCGGTCGTACGTGATGACGGTGAAGCGCGACCGCAGAGCCTCGGCCAGCGGGGCGCAGGTGGACCGTTCGTTGAAGGCGCCGACGACAAAGATGATCGCCGGTCCCTCGCCGGCGCGGTCGTACGCGATGCCGGTGCCGTCGGCCGACGTGACCTTTTCCATGATGTGCCTCTCCTGTGGTGGGCGGATGTGTCCGACCCACCGACGAACGGGCCGGACCCGCACGGACAGGTCCGACCGGATAATCTCAGCCGCCGTTGCCGCGGGCCCGGTCGACCTCGGCCAGCCGCCGGGCGAGGTAGCGGCGCTCGACGCCGGTGGTCGCAAGGTGCAGCGCCGCCCGGTACGCCGCGGCCGCCTCCGCCGGGCGGTCCAGGCGGCGCAGCAGGTCCGCGCGAGTGGCCGGCAGCAGGTGGTACCCGGCCAGGGTGCCCGCCGCCTCCAGCCCCTCGACCAGCGTGAGCCCGGCCGCCGGACCATGGGCCATGGCCACCGCCACCGCCCGGTTCAGCTCGACCACCGGGAAGGGTGCCAGCCGGACCAACTGCCCGTAGAGCACGGCGATCTGCGGCCAGTCCGTGTCGGCCGCCGTGGTCGCGGTGGCATGGCACGCGGCGATGGCCGCCTGGACCTGATAGGGCCCGGCCCGGCCGTACCGCAGGGCATCCTCCAGCAGGCCGACGCCGTCGGCGATCTCGCGCCGGTCCCACCGGGTACGGTCCTGGTGCTCCAGGGTGACCAGGTCGCCCGCGTCGTCGACCCGGGTGGCACGCCGGGCATGGTGCAGTAGCAGCAACGCGACCAGGCCCTGGACCTCGGGCTCACCGGGCATCAGGTCGGCCAGCAGGCGGGCCAGGCGGATGGCCTCGCCGCACAGTCCCTGCCGGATCAGGTCGGCCCCGGACGTGGCCGAATAGCCCTCGTTGAACAGCAGGTACAGCACCGCCAGTACGGCGCCGGTGCGCTCCGGCAGCAGGTGGGCCGGCGGGACCCGGTACGGGATGCCGGCATGGCGGATCTTCTGTTTGGCCCGTACCAGCCGCTTGGACATGGTCTGCTCCGGTACCAGAAACGCCCGCGCGATCTCCGCGGTGGCGAGGCCCGCCAGGGTCCGCAGCGTGAGCGCGACCCGGGACTCCAGCGCCAGGGCCGGGTGGCAGCAGGTGAACATCAGCCTCAGCCGGTC
>DASXOA010000157.1:0-2001 GCA_036494675.1 Rugosimonospora sp. | reverse complement strand
GACGGTGGCGATCGAGGGCATCGTGCACTCCCGGATCGACCTGATCGACGCGATGATCGCCTCGTCCAACGAGGCGGTGACCGACGAACAGCTCGGCGAGATCGAGCGCTCCGCGTGCCCCACCTGCGGCTCGTGCTCCGGAATGTTCACCGCCAACTCGATGAACTGCCTCACCGAGGCGATCGGCCTGGCGCTGCCCGGCAACGGCTCCACGCTGGCCACCCACGCCGCCCGCCGGGCCCTGTTCCAGCGGGCCGGGCAGGTGGTGGTCGACCTGGCACACCGGTACTACGACAACGACGACTACTCAGTCCTGCCGCGCTCGATCGCGAGCCCGCAGGCGTTCGAGAACGCGATGGCGCTCGACGTGGCGATGGGCGGCTCCACCAACACGGTGCTGCACCTGCTGGCCGCGGCCCGCGAGGCCGGCCTGGACTTCGGCGTCTCCGACATCGACGCGGTCTCCCGCCGGGTGCCATGCCTGGCCAAGGTCGCTCCCAACACGCCCAAGTACCACATGGAGGACGTGCACCGGGCCGGTGGCATCCCGGCCATCCTCGGCGAGCTGGACCGCGCCGGGCTGCTGCACCGCGACGTGGTCACCGTGCACTCCTCCACCGTGGACGAATGGTTGTCGACCTGGGACATCCGGAGCGGGTCGCCGTCGCCGGAGGCGGTCGAACTGTTCCACGCGGCGCCGGGCGGGGTGCGCACCACCGAGCCGTTCTCCACGGACAACCGCTGGGACCGGCTGGACACCGACGCCGAGGACGGCTGCATCCGCTCGATCAAGCACGCGTACTCCGCCGACGGCGGCCTGGCCATCCTGTTCGGCAACATCGCGCCCGAGGGCTGCGTGGTCAAGACCGCCGGAGTGCCGGAGGAGGTCTGGACGTTCAGCGGCCCGGCCGTGGTCTTCGAGTCGCAGGAGGATGCCGTGAGCGGGATCCTCGCCAACCGGGTGAAGGCCGGCGACGTCGTGGTCATCCGGTACGAAGGCCCGCGCGGCGGCCCCGGGATGCAGGAGATGCTGTACCCGACCTCGTTCCTCAAGGGCCGGGGGCTGGGACGCGCCTGCGCCCTGATCACGGACGGCCGGTTCAGCGGCGGCACCAGCGGCCTGTCCATCGGGCACATCTCGCCGGAGGCGGCCAGCGGCGGGTTGATCGCGCTGGTCGAGGACGGCGACCTGGTGGAGATCGACATCCCGGAGCGGCGGATCGAACTCGCGGTCTCCGACGAGGTACTCCAGGCCCGGCGGATCGCCCAGGAGAAGCGGGACCGGCCCTACTCGCCCGCCGACCGGGTGCGCTCGGTGTCGGCGGCGCTGCGCGCGTACGCCTCGATGGCCACGAGCGCGAGCGACGGCGCGTACCGGAAGGTTCCCGAGTAGCCATCCCGGCACGGCCCGCGCGCCGCGTGAGCCAGCGCGGCGCGCGCGGCGCGGCGGGTAACCCAGCGCGCGTGCCCCGCGGCGACCGACCAGGGCCTAAGGGCCTGTTGGACAGGAACCCCCAAAAGTGTCGGTGGTGAGGTTGATACTTGTCGGCTGTGGGCAGGTTTACCGCGTTTCGGTTCACGGTGGATGCGTCGCCGGATCAGGTGGCGGTGTTGGCGCGGCACGCGGGTGCGTCACGGTTTGCCTACAACCAGTCCCTGCGCCTGGTTAAAGACGCGCTCCTGGCCCGGGCAGAGGACCCTTCGGTCGACGTGCCGTGGTCGGGATTCGACCTGATCAACGGGTTCAACGCGTGGAAGGTGTCCGCGGCGGCGGGGCGGGTGCTGGTCGCTGATCCGGCGGGCGAGGTCACGGTCGTAGCCACCGGCCTGGGCTGGCGCACCCAGGTGTGTGCGCAGGTGTTCGAAGAGACTGCGGTCGACCTCGGTCGGGCGTTGGACGCCTACAGCGCCTCCCGCCGGGGCCAGCGGGCTGGGCGGCGGATGCGGTTTCCTCGGTTCAAACGCAAGGGTCGGGATCGGGGGTCGTTTCGGATCCGGCAG
>DASXOA010000156.1:0-21754 GCA_036494675.1 Rugosimonospora sp. | reverse complement strand
GACGTTGCCGAGTTCACGGTAGATGGCCATGGCGCACTCGTGCTGCGCGAGTGACTCTTCGGAACGGCCGAGCCGATGCAGGGTGTCGGCGATGCCGGAACGGCAGCCGGCGACCCCGTAAAGAGAGCCCACCGAGTCGTGAATCTCCAGGGCCGACCTGTATGCCGCGAGCGCCTCGACATAGGCACCCATCTCCCGGTAGGAGTTGGCCGCGTTCTCGAGGATGGCCGCCTGGTGGTCGCGCCGGCCGCCCGACTCCGCGATCGCCGCGGCCGCCAGGTAGTGCTCGACCGCGTCGGCGTAGCGGCCCTGATAGTGGCGGACGTTGGCGATGTTGTTGAGGGTGGCGGCGCGTCCGGCGTCGTCGCCGAGGCGCCGGCGCAGGTCGAGTGACTGCCGGTACGTCTCGACGGCGCCGTCGGCGTCACCGGTCCGGGCCAGCGCCGCGCCCAGGCCGTTGAGTAGCCACGCCTGCACGGGCTCGACACCGAGTGCCCGCGCACATTCCAGTCCGACGCGCTGGGACGTCACGTGACTGTGCGGGACCACCGCCCGGGTGACGTACATCCACAGCAGGCAGGCCACGTTCGCGGCCAGTCCCGCCCGGTTGCGGCGGGCCGCCTCCGCGATCACCCACTCCAGGGCCGGGTACTGCGCCTGGCACCATTCCACCGCGGCTCGGTGCGTCGCGAAGGCGGGCACATCGGTAGCGGGCATGGGCTCGGCCTCCGGCGGCATGGAGCGGCCCTGCACCAGTTGCAGGCAGGCGGCGCGCAGCGTGCAGGCGTACCAGTCGTGCAGCCGGCCAATGCCGCGGTCGCTCTCGTCCCGGCTCACCTGCGCATCGGCGAGTTCGGTGGCGAACAGCCTGAGCAGGTCGTGGAACCGGTACACGCCGAATGCCGGGGACTGGAGCATGTGCACGTCGGCGAGACCCTCGAGGAGCCGCTCGGCGCGCTCGGCGTCGACGTCGCAGAGCGCGGCGACCTGACCGGCACCGAACGCGGGAATGGCGGCCAGCCCGAGCATGCGGAACGCCGTGGCCAGGTCGTCGTCGAGGGTGTCGTAGCTGAGCTGGAAACTCGCCCGTACCGCCAGGTCACCGACCTTCAGCTCGGCCAGCCGGAGTCGCTCGGCGGACAGCTTGCGGGCAAAGGTCTCGATACTCCACCCGGGCCGGGACGCGAGCTTCGCCCCGGCGATGCGGATGGCCAGCGGAAGCCCGGCGCAGGCACGCACCAGCCGATCGACCGCGGCCGGCTCGGCGGCGACCCGCGCCGGACCGACGATCAGGCGGAGGAGTTCGCGCGCTTCCACCTCGGGCATCACATCGAGGTCGACGTGCCGAGCGCCGGACAGATCGGCCAGCCCGGCCCTGCTGGTGACCAGGACGGCGCAGCCCGCGGCCCCGGGCAGCAGCGGCCTGACCTGGGCGGCGCCGCGCGCGTCATCGAGCACGAGCAGCACTCTGCGGCCGGTCAACAGGCTGCGGTACCGCGCCGCGCGCTCCGCCTCGTCTGCAGGCACGTCGTCCGCGGCGACGCCGAGATCGCGCAACAGCCTGGCGAGGACGTCCCCCGGCGACGGCGGATCGCCGGACGTGCCCGCCAGGTTCACGTAGAGCTGCCCGTCGGGGAACGAGGCCGCCACCAGGTGAGCGACGTGCAGGGCCAGGGCCGTCTTGCCGATTCCGCCCGCGCCCGAGACGGCGGACAGCGCGACCGCCACGGGCGCGCCGGTGCCGGGCACCAGTGCCGCGCCCAACTCCCTTGCCTGCTCGCCGCGGCCGATGAAGTCGGCCGTGTCGGCCGGGAGTTGTGCGGGCCGGGGTACCTTCGTCGGCAGCGGTGCCACGACGTCCCGGTCGCCGCTCAGGATCGAGGCGTAGAGCTCCTGAAGATGGGGCGCGGGGTCCACGCCGAGCTCCTCCGCCAATCGCCCACGTAGCCGGTGGTACGCAGTGATCGCCTCGGACTGGCGCCCCGACCCGGCCAGCGCCCGCATCAGCGACCCTTGCAGCCCCTCGCGAAGCGGATATCGGGCTGCCCACTCCGTCAGCCGGCCGACGACGACACCGTGGCGGCCCAGTGACAGTTCCAGCTCGGCAAGCTGCTCCAGACCGTCGACGTACTCTCCCTCGATCGTGGCCGCCTCCGCCTGCAGCGCCATGCATTCGATGCCGTCGAACGCGGGCCCTCGCCACAACGCCAGCGCGTCCGCCATCCGCGCAACCGCCGCCTCGACGTCGCCCTTCTCGCGAAGGACGCGGGCCTGTGCGATCAGCCCGCGAGCCCGGCCGAGGTCGATCTCGTCGTCCGCCGCGACCAGCAGGTAGCCGCCACCGCTGGTGTGAATGACGGCGTCGGGCCGATCCGGCAGCGCGCGACGCAGATCGCTCACGAATCCCTGAAGGCGGGTCGTGGCGCTGGCCGGCGGTACGCCGTCCCACAGAGCCTCGATCAACCGGTCTCGCGACACGACACGGTCCGCGTTGACACAAAGCAGGGCAAGCAGCGCGCGTGCCCGTCCGCCGGGCAGCCGCACGGCAGCACCATCCGCGTCCCGGACCTCCAGCGGGCCGAGGATATCGAACCGCAGCGTCTCCCCCTTGTGCCGGAGATAGTGATCAACGACCAATTCCTACCATGCCGCATCAGGCCCGCGCGTAGCGGACCCGTAGTCGGGCCGTAGCGCCGTCCGGCACGCGACGGCGCCCGGCTGAGTCACCACCGGCCAGCCCCTGGTACTCGGCGGCCGGCGTCACGCTCACCGGCGGCCCGTAGCAGTCAAGGCCAGCGGGCCCACCCGTAGTGGTTCCATAGCGGGCCCGTAGCCGGCCCGTGTTTAGTAGGCGCCGAGCACGTTGGCTCCGGCCCCTGACGCCTGGCGGAAGCGGCGGGGCGGGGCAGCATCGCGATGACTGACTCGTATTTCCTAGGAGAATTCCCTTGCCATCCAACCTCCATGGCGGCCCCAGCCGTCCGTCCTCGACGCGCCGATCCTTGCTGAAGCTGAGCGCGACCGGGCTGCTCGCGGGCGGCGCCGCGGTCGCGGTCACCGAGGCCACCAGCACAACGCCGGCCGACGCCGCGACGACGACCACCCCGGACTGGGCCAACGTCACGTCCTACGGCGCCGACCCGACGGGAGCGAGCGACTCCACCGACGCCTTCAACAAGGCGGTCACGGCGGTCGCCAACGCCGGCGGCGGCGTGGTCTACATCCCGGCCGGCAGCTACCAGATCGCCAGCACGGTGACCTGCACGGCGGTGCCTGTGTACTTCGTCGGCGACGGCGCGTGGGCGACCATCATCTCGTTCACCGGCACCGGCGACTGCTTCCGCATCTACGACAGCTCGACCTACCTCAGCAGGACGAAGTTCGCGGGCGGTTTCATCGGGATCACGATCGACGGGAGCAAGGCGGGACCCGGCTCGACCGGCCTGCACGTGGGCGACCTGCTGCAGTACGAGGTTGACCTGACCGTGCAGAGCTTCAGAGGGGCCGGCAGCATCGGCGTCCACTTCGACAACCACTACTACTGGGCCGAGCAACTCTTCGGCCGGATCTACGCGCAGGACTGCGCCAGTCACGTGGTCTTCGACTGGACGAGCAGCACCTCGACCACGAGCAGCGGCAGCTTCGAGCGCTGCGACCTGGACATCTATATTGACCAGTGGGACGCGAGCTTCGACGGGGTCGTGTTCCAGAACGGGGCGTTCATCACCAACGGCTCACTGAAGATCCGGGGCAACTTCGGTTCGAGCAAGACGGCGGTGAGCTCGGCGGTCCTGCGACTGACCGGTAACCAGACAGCCAACGGCTACAGCGGCTACTCCGGCATCGTGGACAGCATGCTGGACATCGGCGTGGAGTCCAGCTCGGGGGCCTACACGCCGCAGACCATCGCGTTCGGCGCGAGCAAGAACAGCATCAGCGGCTGCTACGGCGCGCTGCACTTCGGCGCGGCGGGCAACACGTTCACCCCGTCGAACAACAACGGGAACGTCTTCAACTTCCTGGGGCACACCGGCGGAGACACCGCGCTGCCCGGCGGATGGACGACGTACAGCAGCGGCTTCCCGGCCGGCATCACCGGGCACGTGGCCTTCCGCTTCCTGCCGACCGGTAACGAGGTGATGGTGTCTTGGGCCATCGTCATCGCTTCGGGCACGACGCTGAACGCCAACACCACCATCGCCACGGTGGCCGGCAAGTTCGCCTACACCGACAACAAGCTCATCCCGGGCAACAACTCCGGCGGCGGCCTGGCCGGCAACGTGTACGCCCCGGCCTACGTGACGTCGACCGGGGCCTTCAAGTACTCCGGCCCGTCCTACAAGAGCTCCGGCACCTCCTACTGGTACGGCCAGGGTGTTTACACGCTGAGCCTCGGCTGAGCGGCCCGTATACCGACGGGCTCACCATGTCGCTGCTCCTGTCGCCCTGGCTCGCTCGCCGGCCCACGACCGCCCCTCCTCGTCGCCGACAACCAATCCGCCTTCGTGATGTACCCGATCGCATGACGTGACCGATCCGTTCGGTTGATCATCTGGGGACGTGAGGGGCCCATCCCGTCGATACGATCATCGACACCCGGCAGGCCGAGCGCGGATCAGGGGAGAGCGCCAGTCGCTGCCCGGAATGAGGAGGAATCGTGCGTCCATCGCGCCGATTGCTGGCTGCTGTCCCGGCGTTGCTGACCTCGGCAACGTTCGTGATCGCAGCCAGCCCGGCCAACGCCGCTGAACCAACCGTCCTGTACGTCGACAATTCACGACTGTGCAGCGACACCAGCACGGGCAGCCAGGAGCTGCCGTTCTGCACCATTCAGGAAGCCGCCGACACGGTTCAGCCCGGCCAGACCGTTGCGGTCACGGGCACCGCATTCCCGGGGTTCGCCGTCGGGCACTCGGGCACACCCGAAGCTCCGATCACGTTCATCGGAAACCCCCAGCCGGACCTGACCCCGGGAGCGACGAAGCTGTCCGTAAGCGGGGACGTGCTCTTCGACTTCGCGCATGACGTGAAATTCGTCAACTTCAGCCTGAACAACCTCACCGGCCCGACCTCGGCACAGTTCACCGACTCTCAGCGAGTGACGATGGACCGGGTCAGTATCGGTACCTCCACCGGCCCGGGAACCGGTGTCGACATCGACGGCGATTCCTCGGACGTGACGATTTCCCGGAGCCAGATTTCCAGCCCCCGTTCGGGATCGGCGATCCGGGTCGATCCGGGCGCCTCGCGGATCACGTTGACCACCAATGCCATCCAGGGGCTGACCGGTGACGCGATTTCGCTCAATGGCGTCACCGACGCGGCGGTCACCAGCAATACCGTGTACAGCTCTGTGTGTGGCAACGGAATCGCGATCGGCGGCAACTCGACGGTGGTCGTGGAGAACAACGAGGTAGGCATCATTACAGCCAGCACATGTACGACGCCTGGGGCCGACCTGTCGGTCGACGCGGACTCGGTAGACGGCGTGCACGACGACTACAACGCCTACATCGCAACCTCGAATTCCTCGATCAGGTACGACTGGGGCGGCACCACCTACTCGACCTCCGCCGCTTTCCACGCGGGCATCGGGCAGGGGCAGCACGACCTCAACGGCGGGCTTTCGTTGCTGTTGACAATACCGGCGGAGTATTCGCCGCTCATCGACTCGGCCGACGCGAACGCGCCGGGTGAGCTCGCCACCGACATCGTCGGCAAGCCGCGGGTGGACGACCCGCTGGTGGCCAACACCGGTGTCGGATCGCCTCCGCCGGACCGGGGCGCGCTCGACCGGCAGGACACCGTGTCCCTGTTCGGCCGCATCACCCTGACGCCGGGCTCAGGGCAGGCATCGCTGACCGCGAACTACACGCTCGGCGCGGGCTCGGCCAGCTACTGGAACGAGCCGGTCACCGTCATAGTGAACTTCGGCGACGGTGCGGCCGACGTGACCGCCCTGCCCAGCGAGGTCATTCCGCACACGTACGCCAAGGCCGGCACCTACACGGTGACCACGACGGCGACCGACGCCGACGGTAATCGGGTGGTCGACACGCGCACGGTGAACGTCGCCGCACCGCCCCCATCGGTGTCGTCGCTGACCGACTCCCCCGTCGGGTTCTACAACCCGAACGGCTACGACGTCGGAGTCGGCGTACCCGAGCTGTACACCATCGCCGGTGGCGACCTCTACCGGCGGATGTTCCTCCCCGCCGAGGGCTTCGTCGACTGGGTCGACCTCGGCGGTGGGACGCTGACCGGGCAACCGGTCGTCTACTCCAACCCGTCCGACGACAGCACTGACGTGTTCGTCAATTCCGGCGGCCACCTCGTCGAGATCAGTCGGGTCAAGAACACGTGGTCGGCTTGGACGGACCTGGGTAGTGGGATCGACGGTCAGCCGGCGGTCTTCCACAACCCGAAGCTCGACACGACAGAGGTGTACGTCCGCTCCGGCACCCACATCATGTACAAGTACCTGTCCGGCGGAGTCTGGTCCGGGTGGAACGACCTGGGCGGCAACGTCTCCGGCGACCCGGCTGTCATCTACAACCAGCACTACGGCACCACCGAGGTGTACGCCCGGTCCGGCATAACCGCCGTGTACAAGTACTATGCCGGCACCTCCTGGTCCGGGTGGAACAGCCTGGACGGCAACCTCTCGGGCGACCCGACCGTGTTCTACGACGCCAAGACCAGCCGCACCGAGGTCTACGCCCGATCGGGTAGTCAGCTGTGGTCCCGGTACTACTCCGGCACCGCCTGGTCCGGCTGGAACAACCTCGGCGGCAACGTCTCCGGGGATCCAGCGGTGCTCTACAACCAGCAGTACGGCACCACCGAGGTGTACGAGCGCTCCGGTACCGACGTGGAGTACGCGTACTCGTTCGGCGGCGCCAGCTTCTCCGGCTGGACCAACCTCGGCGGCAACACCACCAGCGACCCGACCGTCGACTACTACATCGACGGCGGGGAGACTCAGGTCTTCATCAACGTCGACGGCCACCCGAAATGGATCTATTACGCAGTCCAGTCAGGGGCATGGAGCGGGTGGGAGGACCTGACCCAGTAACGACTTCACCGTCCACGGCGGATCGGCGGGTAGCGGGCGTCAGCCGTGCTGCCCGCCGATCCGTCTCCGCGCGGTGTAGGCGGCTCGCGGCGACACGCATGCCCTGCTGCCGCTCGTGCGGCTATCCTCCGGCCATCGCACCCAGGATGATGAACGGCTCCTCGCCGGCGACGACGCGCTCGGGCAGCGGCGCGTCGGGCGACTCGTTGGACAGGTCCTCCTCGCAGGCGTAGAAGCGGACGTATGCCCGGCGCTTGCCGCTGCGGCGGTCACGGATCGTGCCGAGCAGCATCGGGTACCGCTCCTCGATGGCGTCCAGGACCAGGCGCTGGGTGACCGGGCCGGCGACCTCAAGGCGTACCTCGCCGCTGACGTGGGCCAGGTTCTTCAGATGAGCCGGGAGGACAACCCGGATCACGGCAGCACCTGGACTTCCACGGAGAGTACGGCCGGCAGGTCTCGTACGATCGGCGCCCAGCTGTCTCCATTGTCGGCCGAGTGGTAGACCTGGCCACCGGTGGTGCCGAAGTAGATCCCGCACGGGTCGAGGGTGTCCACCGCCATCGCGTCGCGGTACACGTTGATGTAGCAGTTGGACTGGGGCAGCCCTCTGGTCAACGGCTCCCAGTCGTCGCCGCCGCTGCGGCTGCGATAGACGCGCAACCTGCCCTCGGGCGGGAAGTGCTCGGAGTCGCTCTTGATCGGCACGACGTAGATCGTCTCCGGTTCGTGCGCGTGCACCGCGATCGGGAACCCGAAGTCCGAGGGCAGGTCGCCGCTGACCTCGCGCCAGTTCGCACCGGCGTCGTCGCTGCGCATGACGTCCCAATGCTTCTGCATGAACAGGGTGTCTGGGCGGGAGGGGTGCTGGGTGATGTGGTGCACGCAGTGTCCGACCTCGGAGTCCTGGTCGGGGATCTCCCCGGAGCGCAGGCCCTTGTTGATCGGCAGCCAGCTGGCGCCGGCGTCGTCGCTGCGGAACGCGCCTGCGGCCGAGATGCCGACGTAGATCCGGTCCCTGTTCACCGGGTCCAGGATGATGGTGTGCAGACACATGCCGCCGGCGCCGGGCTGCCATGTCGGCCCGGTGGCGTGCGTGCGCAGCGCGGTCAGCTCCTGCCACTTCTGGCCACCGTCCTGGGACAGGTACAAGGCGGCGTCCTCGGCACCCGCGTACACCCTGTCCGGGTCGTCGCGTGACGGCTCAAGGTGCCAGATGCGCTTGAACTCCCACGGGCGCGGCGTTCCGTCATACCACAGGTGCTCGCCGACCTCGCCCTGGTAGGTGAAGTCGTTGCCGACCGCGGTCCAGGTCCTACCGCCGTCGTCGGAGCGCTGGATCAGCTGCCCGAACCAGCCGCCGGACTGGGACGCGTAGAGCCGGTTCGGGTCGGCTGGCGACCCGTTGAGGTGGTATATCTCCCAGCCACCGAAGTGCGGTCCGTCAACCGTCCAGTCGCCACGCCTGCCGTCAGACGTCAGCAGAAACGCGCCCTTACGCGTGCCCACCAGTACCCGTACGCCGCTCATACCTCATCCTTCCGCTGATCCGGGTAGTCATCTGGCTCACTGTAGTCACGGCCTACGACACTTTCCCTGACCGACTGCCTCCCCGTCCCAGGTTCTCGACGACGTGGACGGCTTCATCCTCACCACGAGCCGGCCGGTAGGAGACAAGCATTTCGGTCGCGTCAACCACAAGGAACTGTGAAGATCCGGCGGAGGGCGCCTGATACCTTGGCGCCGTGACGGCGAGCGGTGGTACCGGGACGGCGGCCGGAGCGGTCGAGCGGGCGCTGCGCGCCGTGGCCGAGCATGAATCGGTGGTACACGCCTGGGCGCACCTGGACCCGGAACGTGCCCGGCGCGAGGCGCGCGAGGTCGACGCGCGGGCCCTCCACTCCCCCGGGGTCGGTGACCTTCCCCTGCGCGGGTTGGTGCTCGGCGTGAAGGACGTCTTCGACACCGCCGACCAGCCCACCGAGTGCGGTACGCCGATCTACGCCGGGCGCCGCCCGAGCGGCGATGCGGCCGCGGTAGCCCTGCTGCGGGCGGCAGGCGCGACCTGCCTCGGCAAGACCGTGACGGCCGAACTCGCCTTCCTCACCCCCGGGCCGACCACCAACCCGCACCGGCCCACGCACACCCCGGGCGGATCGTCGATGGGCTCCGCCGCCGCGGTCGCCACCGGCATGGCCGACGTCACCCTCGGTACGCAGACAGCGGGTTCGGTCATCCGGCCGGCGAGCTTCTGCGGCGTGTACGGCTTCAAGCCCACGTTCGGCTCGGTCTCGGTGGCCGGCGTCAAGCTCTTCGCCCCGTCGCTGGATACGGTCGGCTGGTTCGCGCGTACGCCGGCGGCACTGGATCGGGTACGCGCGGCGTTGACCGGCCGCCCGGCCAGTACACCGCTCGCCTCGGCACCGGTGATCGGTGTGCTGCGCACCGAGGAATGGCGCTTGTGCGCGCCGGAGAGCCAGCGGACGGTGGAGGAATTGGCCGAGAGCGCCAGCGCGCAGGGTGCCCGGGTCATCGAGGTACCGGTGCCGGATTTCCTGGACGGCCTGGCCGCCGCGCAGCCGCTGGTGATGGCGTACGAGGCGGCCCGGACACTGGTCTGGGAGGAGCGGGTTCACCGGGACCGTCTCTCGGAGGGTCTGCGGGAGACCCTCGACCGCGGGCGCGCGAGCGATCCGGCCGAGTACGACCGGGTGCAGGCCCGGCGACGGCACGCCACCGCGCGCCTCGACGAACTCTTCGACACCGCCGACGTGCTGCTGACGCCGGCCGTGGTGGGTGAGGCGCCGGCCGGACTGGGCACCACCGGCGATCCGCGCTTCGCCCGCCTGTGGACGATGCTGGGTACGCCCAGCGCCGCGGTACCGGTCGCCACCGGGCCGACCGGGCTGCCGGTCGGTGCGCAGTTGGTCGGCCGAGTGGGCGACGACGCGCGACTACTCGCGATGCTCGGCTGGCTGGCGCAGCAGGGCATCGTGCCGGAGCCCCGGCTGGTGCGCCCCTGACGGGGGCCGCAGACTCGAATGAGGACGCCCGTCCGGGCGTTCCCGCGGCGTGAGCAGGTCGGCCAGCTGCGCTCGCGGTGCTACCTTGCGGGGCCGATGTGGCGGATCATGCCGCATCATCATCCGTGTCCCACGGCGTGCGGTCACTCACCACCCTGTGCCTCCGCTGGAGCAGGCTGACCCCGGTCGCCGTGACGTAGCGTTGTGGTATGGGGGCAGTAGCGCTGGTGCGACGGGCATCGCGGCCGCACCCGTACCTCCTCGACGCCATTGTCGCCTTCTTGCTGTTTGTCATCAGTGTGTCCTATCCGCTGCTGGCCCCGCTGGGCGGGCAGGGGCGGCTGACCCCGAGCCAGGCCGCGTTCAGCGCCGTGGTGTGCGGCGTGCTGGCCCTGCGCCGGCGCTACCCGCTGGCGGTCCTGGCGGTCAGCAGCGCGGCCACGGCCCTGTCGGTGGCGCTGACCGCGGCACGGGGCCTGTCCACGCTCGCCGTGGTGATTGCTGTCTACACCGTGGCGGTGAGCACGAACCGGCTCACCGCGGTCCTCGCCGGGTCGTTTACCGGGCTGATTCTGGTCGGCGGCGCACTGTACTCGACCAGGGGCACCGTTCTGGACCCGGAGAAGGTGGTGCTCGTCCTGTGGAGTGGTCTGGCCGCGGCGGTCGGCGATGCGATCCGCAGCCACCGCGACTACGTGCTTGCGGCCGAGGAGCGGGCCAGGCGCGCGGAGCAGAGCCGTGATGAGGAGACCCGGCGGCGGCTGGCCGAGGACCGGCTGCGCATCGCCCGGGATCTGCACGACGTCATGGCGCACCACATCGCGGTGATCAACGTACAGGCCGGGGTCGCCGGCCATGTGCTGCGTAACGACCCGGCGGGGGCACAGGAGGCGCTGGGCCATGTTCGGCGGGCCAGCCAGACGGTACTCGACGAACTCGGCACCGTCCTGGGGGTCCTGCGCGAGAACGAGGAGGTGACCGCGCCGACCGAGCCGGTACCGGGGCTGGGAAGGATGGAGGAGTTGATCGAATCGTTCCGTAGTGCCGGGTTACGCGTGACCTGGCGGCGTGCGGGCACGATCTACCCCCTGCCGGCCCCGGTGGATGTCGCCGCCTACCGGCTGTTGCAGGAGTCGCTGACCAACGCGCACAAGCACGGTGGTGACACGGTCCGCATCCAGCTTTCGTACCAGCCGGAGCAGCTCACCGTCGAGGTGGACAACGAAGCCGCTCCCCCACGGCGTGGCATCCAGTCGGTGGGTACCGGCTACGGCCTGCTCGGCATGCGGGAGCGGGTCTCTGCTTCCGGTGGGCGAATGGATGCCGGTCCCCGCCCGGACGGCGGATTCCGGGTCCGGGCCGTGCTGCCGGCCAACCAGGCGACCGGTCTGGGTCGTCGCGCGGCGGCAGACGCGCCGAGCCAGACCGGTCGGGAGCGCGGATGACGCTACGGGTGGTGCTGGCCGACGACCAGAAGCTGATCCGAGCCGGGTTCCGGGTTCTGATCGACTCCGCAGACGATCTCGAGGTGGTGGGCGAGGCGACCACCGGAGTTGAAGCGGTCGAACTGGCCCGGCGTATCCGTCCCGACCTCGTGCTGATGGACATCCGGATGCCGGAGATGGACGGCGTGGAGGCAACCCGGCAGATCACCGGGGACGAGCGGTTGGCCGGAGTGCGGATACTGATCCTGACCACGTTCGAGATCGACGAGTACGTGCTGCAGGCGCTGCGCGCCGGTGCCAGCGGATTCCTCGGCAAGGGGGTGGACCCGGACGGGCTGCTCGACGCCATCCGGACCGTAGCCAGGGGCGACGCCCTGCTCTCGCCCGCCGCCACCAAGAAGCTCATCGGCCGGTTCCTCGCCGTACCCGAGGGCACCTGCTCGGCCGTGCCGTCCCAGCTCGAGGCCCTTACTGAGCGTGAGCGTGAGGTCCTGACGCTCGTGGCGGGCGGGCTATCCAACGACGACATCGCCGAGCGGCTGTTCGTCTCGCCGCTGACCGCGAAGACGCACGTCAACCGGGCGATGATGAAGCTCAGCGCCCGCGACCGCGCCCAACTCGTGGTCATCGCCTACCAGACCGGCCTCGTGCGTCCCGGCGAGCCTCCGGGACGGTAGAGCGCCTGCGGCATACTGCCGATGCAGTACGCCCAGGTGTCTGCGGATGGACGACGGCAGGTCCGCGGGTCGGTTGCCATCCTTGGGGACGTCAGCACTGGAGCACCGCCAGGAGCCCCCCGAATGATCGAAGCGAAGAATCTGAGCAAGCGGTACGGCGAGCGCGCCGCCGTCGATGATCTGACCTTCACCGTCCGGCCCGGCATCGTCACCGGGTTCCTCGGCCCCAACGGAGCCGGCAAGTCGACCACCATGCGAATGATCGTCGGCCTGGACGCCGCGACGTCCGGCACGGTCACCGTCAACGGCCGCCGATACGCCGACCACCCCGCGCCCCTGCAGGAGATCGGCGCGCTGTTGGAGGCCAAAGCGGTACACGCCAGCAGGTCCGCCTACAACCATCTGCGCGCGGTCGCGGCGACCACGGGCATTCCCAAGCGCCGGGTGGACGAGGTGATCGATCTGGTCGGTCTGCACGGGGCCGCCCGGAGGCCGGCGGGCTCCTTCTCCCTGGGCATGGCGCAGCGTCTGGGCATCGCCACGGCACTGCTCGGCGATCCCGAAACGGTGATCCTCGACGAACCGGTCAACGGTCTGGACCCCGAGGGCGTGCTGTGGATCCGCAACCTGCTCAAGGCACTGGCGGCCGAGGGCCGCACCGTCTTCGTCTCCTCACATCTGATGAGCGAAATGGCACTGACCGCAGAGCACCTGGTCGTCATCGGCCGGGGTCGGCTCATCGCGGACGTACCCATCGCCGAATTCACCACCCGTGCCTGCGTCAACAGCGTGCGTGTCCGCTCGCCTCACTCCACGGCGCTGTGCGAACTGCTCGCCGGCCCCGACGTCTCGATCGAAAGCAGCGAGCGCGGCGTACTGGAGATCACCGGGCTGAGCATCGAACAGATCGGAGAGCGCGCCTCCCAGGCCGGCATCTGCCTGTACGAACTCTCCCCCCAGCAGCCGTCGCTCGAGGACGTCTTCATGGAACTGACCAACGACAGCGTCGAATACCGCGCGACCGCCCAGGCCGCGCCGGCAGGGAAGGCAACAGGATGACCGCGACGAGCCTCGCGCCCCGACCTCGGACCGCACCAGGGGCGGCGCACGTGTCGTCACCACCAGCCCCGGCTGTCGTACCCGTTCGGCGCGTGGCCAACGGACGCGTCACCCTCACCCGGGTCGTCAACTCCGAGTGGATCAAATTGCGCTCGGTCCGGTCGACGGTTCTCACCCTGCTGGCCACCGTCGGGGCCGTGGTCGCGCTCGGACTGCTGTTTGCCGGCGTGCACTCCGGAGTCATCGGCGCGGAGACCGTCGGGCTGCAGCCCGGCAGCGGTGCCGGTCCGGTCGACGTCAGCCTCGGCGGCGTCAACCTCGGCCAGATGATCATCGGGGTACTGGGGGTCACCCTGGTGACGGGCGAGTACGCCACAGGGATGATCCGTCCCACGCTGACCGCCGTGCCGCGCCGGCTTCCCGTGCTGTGGGGCAAAGCCATCGTCTTCGGCGGGGTCGTCATGGTCGCGATGCTGGTCGCCACGTTCACCGCGTTCCTCGGCGGCCAGTCCCTCATCGGTACGGCAGGCGCGAGCCTCGCCGACTCCGGGGCGCTTCGAGCGGTCATCGGCGCGGCCGTGTACCTCACCGGAGTGGGCCTCATCGGTCTGGCGGCCGGCGCCATCCTGCGCAGGACCGCCGCCGCCATCGGCGTGCTGTTCACCCTCGTACTCGTGATACCCGGGCTCTTCCCGCTGTTGCCGCACACCTGGAACGACACGGTCGGCCCGTACCTGCCCTCCAACGCTGGCACCGCCTTCATGACCGCCACGCACGCGGCCGGCTCGCTGGCCCCCTGGACCGGCCTGGGCGTCTTCGCCGGCTACGTGATCGCGGCACTCGCGGGAGCGGCGATCCTGCTCAAGCGCCGCGACGCCTAGCGCACAGCAGCTCGACCACGTCGTCGAGGTCGACGTCCGGCCTGAACTGGCCCTGCTCCTGGGCACGTCGCAGCCGCTCCCGACATGCCGTGTCCCGTGCCATAACTCCGCGCTGGCTGTGACCTGCTCGTTTGTTGTTGTGGTCAGGCTGTTCGGTGGTATTCGTTGAGGACGCCGTACCACTCGCGGCGATGGGCGGCACATCCTCGTCTGCGTGCAGCGAACCCTGCCGCCGGTCCCGCCGACCGTCCGCGACGTCACCGGCTGGCTCACCCGTCGGCCGGACTGCCTCGCCGAGGACGAGCGGCGCCGGCTCAAAGCCTCCCTCGACCGCTGCCCCGAACTCCAGGCCGCCAGCGACCAGGTCCGCGCGTTCGCCTCCATGCCCACCCAACTCATCGGCCAGGACTACCGCAATGGGCCGGGGGGCCGGCCCTACACCCTGCTGACGTTGTGTGTTGTGCCCGCGGCGCGGACGCGCTGGCTGAGGAAGAGCGCCGCGCGATCCAGAGCCTCGTCTGCCTCGTCCAGGACGCCGGCGAACGACTGGAAGACGTGCGGCACGTCGGCGGTGATGTCCAGGATGACGTCGACTTCGGCTGCCCTCGCACGCGCGGCCAGGCGCGTGGAGTCGTCCAGCATGATCTCGTTGGTGCCTACCTGGATCAGCATCGGCGGGAAGCCGGTCAGGTCGGCGAGGATGGCCGGGCTGAGCATGGGCTGGTGCGGGTCCTGCCCGGCGAGGTACATGGCTCCGGTGTGTTTCACGGACTCGCGGGTGAGGATCGGGTCGACACCTTGCCTGGTGTCCATGCTCTCGCCCGTGCGGGTGGCGTCGAGGCCTGGGGAGAACGCCACGATGGCGGCGGGCAGCGGGAGGCCCGCGTCGCGGGCGGCCAGGCAGGTGGTGACGGTAAGGCCGCCGCCGGCCGAGTCCCCGGCGAACGCGATGGCCGAAGGGTCTTGACCGCTGTCGAGGAGGGCGCGGTAGGCACTCAGTGTGTCTTCGATCGCGGCCGGGAACGGATACTCAGGGGCGAGCCGGTAGTCCACCGAGTACGCCCCGAAGCCGGTTCTGGCCACGAGGTTGCCTGTCAGCGACAGCACGCTTTCGGGGGAGCCGTACACCCAGCCGCCGCCGTGGAAGTACAGGATCGTCCCGGCGCGCGGCCCGTTGTCCGGCTCGACGTACAACGCGGGTCGGTTGCCGAGGGTTGTCTGCGCGGTCCGGATGCTGTCGGGCACGATCATCTGGGCCATCATGGCCTTGAATCCGGCTCGGATCGCCTCGACCGACCGGGGGCCCTCGGGCCGTGGTTGCCGCAGCATCGCGTTGACCTGGGCACGCTGTTGCTTGCTCATCTTCTTCTCCTGCCGTTAGTAACTCTCGTGAGTTTGACCGCGGTCTGTCGTTGGCGCGGAACGCCGCCCATTCCGGGTGCCCGTGTCCCTGAGGTTCATCTGGGGACTGATGGCGCTAGTCAGGCGGCAGCCTCCTGAGTGGCGTGGTCCTGGACGAATCGGGCGGCCCGGTTGAGGGCGGCGTCGCCTTCTTCGAGGAGGGCGGCGAATGCCTGGAAGACGTGCGGGACGCCGGGGGTGATATCCAGGATGACGGCCACGTCGTCGGCTGCGGCCTTCACGGCGAGGCGGGTGGCGTCGTCGAGGAGCACCTCGTGTGATCCGGCCTGGATCAGCAGTGGTGGCAGTCCGGAGAGGTCGGCGAAGATGGGGCTGACCAGGGGGTCGGCCGGGTCTGTGCCGGCCAGGTAGTCCGCGGCCCGGGTGCGGATGGCCTGGGCGCTGATGGTCGGGTCGGCGTGCGCCTTGCCGGCGTAGCTGTTTCCGGTCACGGTGAGGTCGGTCATCGGGGAGAGCAGCACTGCCGCCGCGGGCATCCTCCGGCCCTCCGTCTTGTCGGCGATGAGGAGCTCGATGGCGAGATTGCCGCCGGCCGACTCGCCCGACACGACGATGTGATCGGCGCTGCCGGCCTGCTCGACCAGGGCGCGGTAGGCGGCCGTGACGTCCTGGAGCGCGGCCGGGTAGGGGTGCTCGGGCGTGAGCCGGTAGTCGACCGACACGGCCCGCATACCGGTCTTTCGGGCCAGGCTGGACGCCAGCCCCACGGATCCCTCTGCGGAGCCAAGCGCGAAGCCGCCGCCGTGAATATGGAAGATAGTGCCGCGCGGCTCGACGTCCGCGATGTCGATGAAGATCACCGGGATGCCGCCCAGGTCTGCGGGCGTCATGCGGACGTCTGCCGCCAGGGGCTGCGAGGTGAGCATCTGATCGAGGAGGGGGCGCTGGGTGGCGACGTCCCCGCCGAGATCGAACGGGGCGTTGCGGAGGATCTGGTCGACCATGTCGCGCTGCTGGGCGGTCATTGCCGTTCCTTTCATCGTGGCGGGCCGGGGCGGGGTACCCCGGCAGCTGGGCCGGTACAAGATTTAGATTAGCACTAATTTTATTAGCGTCAAGCTAGTTAGCCCTATGCTAGATTGTGCGGGTGACCGAGGACGGGAGGCGACGTGACTGACCTGCGGCAGGTATTCGATGACCTGGTGAGGTTCGAGACGATCTTGTGGGGGGTGATCGACGGGCGGCTGCAGGAGGAGTGCGGCATCGGTCTCGCGAGCCTGAACGGCATGCTCGTCATCGACGCGACACCGCTGTGCCGGGTCCAGGACATCGCCCGGGCGGTTGCGATCACCGTGGGCGGCGCCAGCCAGGCCGTCGACCGCCTCGAGTCCGCCGGGTTGTGCGCGCGCCGGGCCAACCCCTCGGACCGGCGCTCATCGATCGTGGAGCTGACCCCTGAGGGCATGGAACTCATGCGCACAGCTGTCCCCGTCTTCGACAGGGAACTCGACCGCCTGCTTCGAGCTCCGCTGCCCGGTACCGCCCTCACGCATCTGGCCGATGTCCTCAGCACACTCCGTCGGTCCGCGGCCACCCCGGCGGGCAGCCCTGCGGCTGGCGGCGCCTCGAAGCGAATCTAGGAGTTCCCCGACGACCAGCGCCACCGCTCGCGCCATCCGGTAGGGCGGAAACGGCACCATCAGCAGCTACGTCCCGTCGTTCCGGAACCCGTGCCGCCCGCCGTCCCCGGACCGCCAAGGCCCGCGACCTAACCAGGGTCAACCCGTTTGGCCCAGACCACGACGTAAGGTCTGCTGATGATCGAGGTCAGACCTAGCCTGTAAGCCGCCTACGGTGAGGCGGATCCGGTATGCCGTCGAGGCGCCGACAATTGTGGCGCGACGGGTCGTCCGGATGCGGCAGCGGAGAGCGCGGCCTCAGCCGTCGGGGTTGATGAACGGGTTGATCGTCGGGTTCCCGCCGCGGTCCAACTGCTCCAGCACGCCGTCGCGGCGCCGGCTGATCGTCGCCCACACGCCAACCGTCGGGCCGGGGCCGAGCAGATCGGTGGGCACCTCCATCACTTCGAGACACGCCGTAGGCGCGCCGCTCGGTCCGAACAGCACCGACCTCAACAAGATGTCTGCCGCTGACCTCGACGTCACCGGCAGAGACCTCTTCTACGACCGGTGACCGCGTTACGACACAGTGGACTGAGTCCGGGCGGGCCGGCCGTCGACAGCCGCATCCACAATGATCAGGTACGCCTGACAGACTGCCGGTTCTGGTGCTGCGCCCGGGCGATCCGTTCCGCTGGCTGCTGAGCGTGCCGGGTGACGCGGTGCCCGAGACCGCCGTGACTGGGCGGTCCGCCCGGCGCTGATCAGATTATGGGGAGCGTCGAACCTCTCTCACTCCACAAGGGACAGTGCCCCGCTCGGGCAGATGTGCACCGCCTCCCGCACCCGCGCCGCGGCCTCCTGGCCCCCCGGCTCGTCCTGCAGGACGACAACGGTGCCGTCTTCTTCGCTCTGGTCGAATGTGTCCGGGTCGGTCAGCACACACTGGCCCGCGCCGACACACCGGCTGGTGTCCGCGACGATACGCATCAGACTCCCCCTTCTCGTCCACCTGAACCGCTTGCCCGCGTTTCGGTTACAGGATTCCTAGGCGGGCGCGTTCCAGGTGACCGGGAGCTCGTACAGGCCGTAGATGGCCGCGTCATCCTTGAACGGCAACTGGTCGGCCGGTACCGCGAGCCGCAGCCCCGGCACCCGGCGGAACAGCGTGTCGAAGACGATCCGCAGCTCCATGCGGGCCAGGTTCTGACCGAGGCACTGGTGCGCGCCGAAGCCGAACGCGACGTGGTGCCGCGCCCCGCGCTCGACGTCCAGCCGGTCGCCGTCCGCGAAGGCAGCCGGATCCCGGTTCGCCGTGTTGCTCAGCGCGATGACGCCCTCCCCGGCCCGGATGAGCGCCCCGCCGATCTCGACGTCCTCCTTGGCCACCGGGCCGTGGCGAACTCGGCGATCGTGAAGTACCGCAACAGCTCCTCGACGGCGCTCGGGGTGACATCCGGGTCGGCGCGCAGGGCGGAGCACTGCTCCGGGTTCTCCAGCAGCGCCATGACCCCGAGCGAGATCATGTTCGCCGTGGTCTCGTGTCCGGCGAGCAGCAGCAGGAATCCCAGGCCGATGAGGTCGTCCCGGTCGTAGTCCTCGCCCCTCTCGGCGATCTGCCGGCTGAGCAGGTCGTCGCCCGGAACCTTCTCCTTCTGCTCGATCAGCGTCCGCAGGTACGACTGGAGCTCCGCCACCGCGTTCTCGCGGTCCTCCGGCGACGTGGTGCGGCGCAGTAGTTTGCCGGAGTGCTGCTGGAAGAACTCGTGGTCGGCGTAGGGGACGCCGAGCAGTTCGCAGATGACCAGCGACGGTACCGGCAGGGACAGCGCCTGCACCAGGTCGGCCGTGCGGGGCCCGGCGAGCATCGCGTCGATGTGCTCGTCCACGATCTGCTGGATGCGCGGGCGCAGGGCCGCCATGCGCCGGACGGTGAACTCACCGACCACCGCGCGCCGGGCCGGACCGTGCTCGGGCGGGTCCATCGTGATGAGCGAGGGCCGGAGTCTGTTGCCGGGCCGCCGTCCGTTGATCAACAGCGGGAAGTTCGGATTCCGGCGGTCGGAGCTGAACCGGGGGTCGGCCAGCATCGCGCGGACATCCTCGAGACGGGTCAGCGCCCACGCGGTCGCCCCGCTGGGCAGCGTCACGCGGGTTATCGGCTCCTCCTCGCGCATGCGGACATGCTCGGCCGGCGGCGCATAGGGACAGGTACGAGTGATGGGAAGCACCGAAGTCACGGCGGATCACACCCCAATCCGTCAAAAGAACGGAATTCACCGGATACCGCGACCGTAACGCAAGCGGAAGGTTCTCGTCCACTAATGTCCAGGTGCGAGAATCTCTCCATGACGGCGGAGCCCGGGACGGAGATGGGGACGCGGCTGCGCGCCGACGCGCGCCGCAACCGGGACCAGATCCTCGCCGCGGCCAAGACCGCCTTCGCCGAACTAGGCCCCGACGTGCCGATGGAGGAGATCGCCCGCCGTGCCGGCGTCGGGGTCGGCACGCTGTACCGGCGCTTCCCCGACCGGGAGGCGCTGATCCGCGCGGTGGCCCAGCAGAACTTCGGCGCGGTACTCGACGACGCCCGGGCCGCCACCGCCGAGGAACCCACGGCCTGGGATGCCCTCGTGCGGCTCATGGGGCGCTCGCGCGACCTGCGGCTCAGCGTCCGTCTCGCGGTACTCTCCCCGCGCGCCTGGGTGGCGATCCGCGACGACCCGCAGACCCGGCAGTTCCGCGACGGCATCATGGCCGTCCTGGACGACCTCGTCCGCGGCGCTCAGGCGGAGGGCATGCTGCGCGCCGACGTCGGCTCCGGCGACGTGGCCGCGCTCGTGTCGCTGCTGCTGCGACGGGTACCGGCCGCCGATGACGAGATGGCGGAACTGATCCTCGAGCGAGCGCTCGTACTGATCCTCGACGGTCTCCGCGCCCACCCCGGCAGCCCCCTGCCCGGCCGCCCGATGACCACAAGTGACCTCGGTCAGTAGTGACCCCGCCGGGCAAGGTCGTCAGCCCCGCGACGTGTGCCCGGGCACACGAGCCTGCTCGCGCCCGGAGGCAGCAACCGCTGAGCCGCGCCTTGATCCTTCTCGGTGGCGACGGCGGAGGCGGACAGGAGCGTCGCGGCGGCGAGGCTGCCCCAGAGGGCGGCCGAGCCGTGGGGTGCGAGAGCGGTGATGACCGCAGGGGAGACGGCTAGGCCGAAGCCCGTGGAGAACTGGAAGCGGGCGAGGGCGCGTCCCAGGACATGGGCCGGGGCGAGGGCGGTGACGAGCGCGGTGGCGCTGCCGGCATAGATGATCTCGCCGATGGTGCAGACCACGGACACCGTGGCGACGGCCGGGGCGCCCCAGCCGTGTCCCAGTGAGGTGGCCGCGAGGAAGCCGAGGTAGGACGCGGCGAGTACCACGCCGGAGAGAGCCAGCACGGTCCGCCGGGAGAAGCGGGACATCAGGACGGTGACCGGAACCTGCAGGGTGACCACCAGCACCGTGTTCGCCACGAAGATGGCTGCCGACCACACCGGGGATGCGTGCAACTGTGTCACCAGGATCAGAGGGAGCACGATTTCGGTGATGTTGAGGCAGAAGGCGTAGACCACGTTGGCGGCCAGCAGCGCGCGCATCCGGGGTGCGGGCCCGTCTGCCCTGTCCCTGGCCGGAGTAGCGGCCGGATGGGTGTGCAGGTGGACCGACCATGCCAAGGCCGCAGCAGCGAGATAGGCGAGCCCGGTGACGGCTGCCAGCGCCTGCAATGCGGTGGTGCCGCCCGCCAGGCATGCGGTGGCGAGGAGGGCGCCCGCGCCCAGGCCGGCGTTGCGCAGGGCGCGGCCTGCCGCGAGAGCGGCGTCGCGTTCGCGGCCGTGGGCGACCGTGGCCACGAGGGCTGCATGGGCGGCCGGCCATGCCTGGTTGCCGATGCCGAGGAAGAGTGCCGCCGTCGCGAACAGCCAGACGTGCCCCGCCGGGGCGGCCAGCAGCAGCGCCACGCCCAGCACCCGCACCAGCATCGACGCTGCCACGACCGTGCTGCGTGCGCCCCGGTCCAGCCATCGGCCGACAGCGGGCATGCACATCAGACCCACGACGGCGCCGACCGTCATGGCGATGCCGGTGGCCGACGCGGACAGCCTCAGCACCGTTAGCCCGTAGAGCAGCAGAAAGGGCCGCAGCATGCCGGTGCCGAGCGCGTCCACGGCCAGGGCGACGGCATAGCGGGGGCCTCCGGAGGCACGGACGAGGGCGCGCGGCTGGATCTTGGTGGTGGTTGCCATGGCGCCAACGGTGCGTCCGGCTGCCGGGCCGACTATGCCAGTTGACGGACACCGTCAACCGACGCGGTCGTCGGCCATCCGACCAACGAGAATGAGGGGATGACGTTGAGGATCGACATCGGCGGCCCGCCGTCCGGGCGACTGCGGTTCGCTGCCTCCCCGCTGGCCGAGCTGACCGCCATGCTGCACGTGCTGGCCGAACCCGGGCACCACCCGCGGTGGGCCGGCTGGGCCGGCGACGTGTGGGCCGGGCTGCCGCCGGAGCTGGCCGAGCGGCTGCGGGAGGCGGAGTTCCTGTGGCGTTCCTCCCGGGCCGACTTCCTGGTCCCCG
>DASXOA010000155.1:0-8019 GCA_036494675.1 Rugosimonospora sp. | reverse complement strand
CTAAGCTGGCCGGCATGGATCCGCTCGTCACCCGGATGCGGCCGTTCGGCACCACCATCTTCGCCGAGATGTCCGCGCTCGCCCTGCGCACCGGCGCGGTGAACCTCGGCCAGGGCTTCCCGGACACCGACGGGCCGGCCGGGATGCTGGACGAAGCCGCCAAGGCCCTGCACACCGGGGCAAACCAGTACCCGCCGGGGCCGGGCATCCCTGCCCTGCGCGTCGCGATCGCCGCCCACCAGAGCGAGTTCTGGGGTCTGGACTACGACCCGGACGGCGAGGTCCTGGTGACCGCCGGGGCGACCGAGGCCGTCACCGCCGCGATCCTCGCGCTGTGCGAGCCCGGCGACGAGGTCGTGTGCTTCGAGCCGTACTACGACTCCTACGCGGCCTCGATCGCGCTGGCGGGCGCGGTACGCCGGCCGGTGACCCTGCGGCCGGGCACCGACGGCCGCTTCGCGTTCGACGCCGCCGACCTGCGCTCGGCGTTCGGGCCCCGCACCCGGCTGGTGCTGCTCAACTCGCCGCACAACCCGACCGGCAAGGTGTTCACCCGCGGCGAGCTGGGACTGATCGCCGAGCTGTGCGTCTCGCACGGCGTGTACGCGGTCACCGACGAGGTGTACGAGCACCTGGTCTTCGACGACGGTGAGCACATTCCGCTGGCCACCATGCCCGGGATGCGCGAGCGGACCGTGCAGATCTCGTCGGCGGGAAAGACCTTCTCGTGTACCGGCTGGAAGGTCGGCTGGGCCTGCGGGCCGCGCGAGCTGGTCTCCGCTGTCCTGCGGGTCAAGCAGTTCCTGACCTTCGTCAACGCCGCCCCACTGCAACCGGCGGTCGCCTATGCGCTGTCGCTGCCCCGCTCGTACTACGAGGAGTTCCGCGCCGACCTGCAGGCCAAGCGGGACCAGCTGGTCGGAGGCCTGACGGAGGCCGGATTCTCGGTGCTGGTACCCGAGGGCACCTACTTCGTCACCGCGGACATCACCGGGCTGGGCGGCACGGACGGCGTCGAGTTCTGCCGCGACCTGCCGGCGCGCTGCGGGGTGGTCGCGGTACCGAGCCAGGTCTTCTATGACGACGTGGCGGCGGGGCAGCGCCTGGTGCGGTTCGCCTTCTGCAAGAAGCCCGAGGTCCTCGACGAGGCGGTGTCCCGGCTGCGCAAACTGTCCGGCTCCTGAGCCGGCGCTCCCCTTGTTTGCATAGCAGATCACCTTCTTGATCGGCCCGCCGTCCACAACCACCCTCGCCATCCACATGTCGATCTCGGCGCCGTAGCGGACGCTGAATGGGTCCGGCACCCTCACCCGCATGACGCAGGCCAAAGACGCGGTGGGGGCCTACGGCGAGCGGGTCGCCGTGCGGTATCTGGTCGACCGGGGCATGGTGTTGCTGGACCGCAACTGGCGATGCTCCTCCGGCGAGATCGACGCGATCCTGCGCGACCGCGACGTTCTGGTCTTCGTCGAGGTCAAGACCAGGCGTGGTGAGCGCTTCGGCAGCCCGGCCTCGGCCGTCGTACCGGCAAAGGTGGCCCGGCTGCGCCGGCTGGCCGCGCAGTGGCTGGCACAGGCGGGCATCCATCCCCGCGAAATCCGGTTCGACGTGGTGGAAGTGTGGGCGCGGCGGTCCGGCGCGGCGACCGTCGAGCACCTGCGCGGTGCGTTCTAGATGTGGCGAGCGACCTCATACCGCCGAGGATCGCGGCTTCGCCGCGATGAAGGCGTGACGAGCGGGGTCTTCGTGGGGAGGCCCGCTCGCCGTGTCGGTCATAGCCTCGTGGTTGCTGAGACCAGGGAGGCTGCTATGGCCGATTACTCGACCCTACTTCGTGATCATGTGACGCTCACCTGCCGGTCGGTGGACCGGATCTTCCTGCAGGCCTATGTACCGAAGTTGCAGACGGTGGGTTGGGTGTGTCAGTTCCTGCGCTGGCAACGGGGATATCCGATCCCATCCTCGTCGGCGTTCGGGAAGATCGGCGACGGCTACGTGCGTGAGGTGCACCAGTTCGCCGAGGCCCACGGCATCCCGGTGGTCCATTTCGGCAAGGGCGAGAACAAGGAGGCCATCGCACGGCCGCTGATCGACGCCGCCGCAGCCGAGGGTGGCGACGGGCGGGTGGTGCTGATCGGGCATCGCGCAGGAGAAGGCACCGGTCTGGCGATCGTGGAAGGCCAAGGGCCAGGAGCATGCCGCTCATCCGCACATGGAGTGGGGTCGGCAGATGGCGTTTGTCAACCACTTCTACTTCTATCTGTGGGATCCGGACTGGGGTGGGGCGTTCTGGAAGACCAACGCCTACGTCCCATACCCGATCTGGATCTGGCTCAACGGGCACATGTGGGCGCAGCGGCAGTGCCAGAAGGCCGGCATCGGCTACACCGCGCTGGACAACCGGTTCGCCGCCTGCGAAGACCCGGTGCGGCTGCAGCGCATCTGCGACCGGCTCGGCTCGGGGGCGGTCAAGTCGTTCTTCTGGCGGTGGCTGCGCCGGCTGCCCTCGCCGTTTACCACCGCCGACCTACGCGCCGGCTACACCTACGAGCTGGCGTTTCGGCAGTTCGAGGTCTCCGATACCCGAGTATTCGACCGGCCCGCCGCCGGACGGGCGTTCTTCGAAGGCGTCATCCGTGACCACCTCGACATCGGCCGGCCGTCCCAGGTGTCGCTGGTGTTCGACCGGCGGATCAACGCCAGGACACCGGGCACGTTCCGCACCAGGGTCATCACCAAGGGTGTGGACCCGCAGCTGGTCTGCTACTACCGGGCCAGCCGGCTCAAGCAGTACTTCAAGGAAGGCCGGGCACTGCGCACCGAGACCGTCATCGGTGACACCCGCGACTTCGGCGTCGGCCGGCGGCTGAATGCCGACAACTGGAAAGCCCTCCGGGCGGTTGGTGACAACGCCAACCAGCGTCTATGTGACGCGCAAGCCGCCGACGCCCAACCGGCACCCGACGTGGCCACTCTCAACCAGGTGACCCGGCCGTCGCTGACTTCCGACGGCCAGCGCACCCCCGCGCTCCGCTTCGGCGATCCCCGGGTGACTGCCCTCATGTCCGCCATCGTCGGCTTCGGCCACCTCGTCGCCGGGTTCGACAACCACACCCTCACCGACCTGATGACCGGCCTGCTCGACACCGGCTACACCAGCCGGCAGGCCACCTACGACCTGCGGCGGCTGCGCCGCAAGCAGCTCATCGACCGACTTCCGCACAGCAACCATTACCAGCTCACTCCGCTCGGCCGCCGCGTCGCGGTCATGTTCACCAAGGCATACGGGCGCGTGCTCGCCCCCGGCCTGACCTACCTCGACCCCGCACTACCGGCCAACGTCGGCAAACGACATCCCCTCGCCACCGCCTGGCGCGCCCTCGACCGCGAACTCGACCGCTTCATCACCACCGGGCTGGCCGCCGCCTGAACCAAGGATCATGACTCAACCGGAAACTCCGTTCCGGGCAAGCGAAGCTAGCCGGGCTCCGTGCGGAAAGGGTGAGCGGTGCGGCGTATCTGCACGATGGCGAAGCAGCATGACGCGCTGAACTACCTGTACATGAGCCGCCTTCACGCGACCGGCAACTCCCGCCAGTCACCGAAGTCGGAGGCGTTGATTAGGTCACGCACGCAGTCCAGGGCGAGGTCTTCGTTGGACAACTCGAACCAGCGGCTTTTGCCCTCTGCGCCACCTTCGCGAGCTTCCACAAGCCACACTCCGCCGTCCTCCGACACGAGAATGTCCTCCCGTGCCAGGCGACCCCACTTGCTGTTCCAGCAATGCTTGCGGCGCTCCATGCCAGCGGAGGCTAGTCGAACACGTGTACGATCGCCAAGTTCAGGCAGGCCAGCGTGTCGTTCATGCCCGGCCTTCTGGTTTGTCGGGCCTTGACAGAAGGTGCCAACGACCGGGCAGCCCCTACTTCGGGCCGCCCGGTCGTTGATGCGGGCTTACTGTTTGCGGGCGGTCTTGACCACGGCGACGTCGATGGCCTCACCGGCGCTGCTGTACGACTCGCCGAGGAGCATGTCAGCCCCCATGGCCGGTGACTCCTTTGTCGATAGTGGGGGTGGGTCGGGCAGTGCCGAGGACCCGGACGGTGGTGGCCTGCCGGATCGGCAGGTTGTCAGGTCCGCGGAGGAATGGGTTAATGTAGATCGGTTTGCGTAGCGCTCGCCCTTTGCCGTAGGCCTGGTTGCGCCAGTGCCCGGAGACGAACACCCGGCTGGTGAGCTTCCGCCCGGTGGCCGGCCCGGGACTCGTGTCCGTGTCCTGTGCTCGGTGGTGGTGGCCGCGGATACGCAGGACGCGTACCTCGGGCTGCGGCCGGTTGGCGCGGGCGTATGCCCTGCGGATGCCGGGGTCGACGTCGGCCGGCGCGGTCTCGGCGACCTTCTGGGCGATGAGCAGCCAGGTAGCGACCAACGGCGCGGATGGGTCGGTGCCCGGCAGGGTGCCGTGTTCGGTGACGAGGGCGGTGTTGATGGGGGTGAGCCAGCCGATGTTTTCGCGGACGCGTTGCAGGATGGTGCCGGTAAGGCCGGCGCCGGTGGTGCGGTAGGTGATCAGTTGCCAGCCGCCGTGGGTTGTGGTCCAGGTGGCGGCGGTGATCTGCTGGCTGGTGATCGGGTGGTGCCAGACGAGCAGCCCGTCGGTGGCGGGCATGTCCTCGCGGTTGATGGTGACGTCGGGCAGGTGCGTAGCGGCGTGGTCGGATAGGTCGGTGAAGGTCTCGTCGACCCAGTACAGGCCGGCGCGGCTGAGCCCGTCCGCGATGGTCGCCCTGCTGCGTGGATCGCCGTATCGGCTGGGTAGGAGGTCGGGTCCGTGGTAGAGGCGGGCGAGCCGGTCGCGGATCTTGGGTAGTTCCCGCGCGGTGATGGTGGTGGGTGGCCACGCGGTGGTGGTGATCAGGGTACGTCCGGGTTGCCGGCCTTGCAGGAACGTGTTGTGAAGCTTCGCGATGTGTGCCCGGCCGGTGTGGTCGTCCGCCCAGTGCAGCGCGGCGGCGGCCCGTTCGACGACCTTGTCCGGCTTGCCGGTGGCGATCCAGTATTCGCAGGTGGCGCAGGCGGCCCAGCGGGTGCCGTAGTTGTGTTCGAACCCGCCTGCCGTGGCGAGTCCGACGATGGACACGTCGCCGCCGACGATGGTCCATAGCGGTCGGTCGTCGCCGCAGAAGTCGCACCGTCGGGCGACGGTGTGCAGGTCGGCGACGGGTACGGGTACCGGTTCGTGGCCGTCGGTGTCCCAGCTCAGTGGGTGCTGGTAGGTCGGGTCGGCGGCCTCGCCCCAGGTGTTGAGGGGGGCGAGGCATACAGCGCAGGCCATCTCCTGCCGGGGCGTCATGACGTGGTGCGCTGTTCGCGGCGGTCGCGGGGCCGGGCGCCTCGGCGGTGCCCGGCGGCGGGTTTGGTCATGCCGGGTTCGTAGAAGACGTGGAATTGCCTGGCGTGTTTGGCGTTGTACATGGCGGTGTCGGCCCGGTCGAGCGCGGTCGGCAAGCTGTCGCTGAGGGTGGCCCAGCAGGCGCCTGCCGACGCGGACGCTTCGATCACGATCGGCACACCGCCCGCCGCGACGTTGATGGGCTGGCCGACGAAGCTGACGATCTCGTCGAGGAGGCGGGCGATGTCGCGGTCACGGACGGGCAGGAGGACCGCGAACTCATCGCCGGACAGGCGCGCGGCGGCCCCTGCGTGCAGGTCGACGATCTCGTACAGCCGGTCACCGACGATGTGCAGGACCTCGTCGCCGGTGTCATGGCTGTAGTCGTCGTTGATGGCTTTGAAGTTGTCGAGGTCGAGGAACACGACGACCATCGCTTGGCCGCGGTTCTGCCAGTCGGCGAACGCGGTGATGAGCCCTTGCCGGCTGAGTAGGCAGGTCAGGTGGTCATGCTCGATCTGCCAGGCCGCGGCCGTGAGTGCGCCGCGCAGGGTCCGGGTGCGCTCGCGTAGGCGGCGGATGCCGGGCCGGCCGGTAAACCAGCCGGCCTCAAATGCGACCACCGTGATGGCGATCATGAGGATGAGCCTGGACACTGGAGCCTCCAATGTGAGTTGGAGAACCCGGGGCGCGAACGTTTTCCAGGCGGTGCGTCCCGGGTCCTGAATGCGACGACGGCCCGCCGGATGGCGGGCCGTTTCTGTGTTTGTGCCGCCCTGTCGGCGGCACGCTGTGCTTCCTTTTTCGAGGACGCCGACCCCGGTTAGGCAGGTGGGGCCGGCGGTGCGGAGCCGTCAAGGCTGCAGGCCGCGCCGACCGAGGCGGGGTACCGTCCGGCGCTGGGCTGGCTCCAGCTGTGGTCGGGTGGGCGCGGTTCGTCGGTGCGAGGCCGCCGGTCCAGCAGCTGGTGGGGTTCGCGTGGCGATCCCTTCGGCCGGTGCTCGTAGCTCTCGGACAGGACCTTGACGTACTCGACCTGTGAGGCGTACGGCACGTAGCTGCCGCGCAGGACTGTTCCGCCGAGCCGGTCGCAGCAGGCCACCGCTACCGGGTACCAGCCGTTGACTGCGACGGTGGCGATGTGGCCGCAGGTCAGCGACAGGTCGAACACGCACAACCGGTCGACCTCGACCTCGACCTCGACCTCGGCGGCGAGCGGGTCGGTTGGCGTGCCGGTCACCGCTGGGCCACCTGGGGGGTGAGGTGGTGGTACACCTTCTCGGCGGTGAGCGGCTTCCCGCGCACATTCGACGGTGCGCTGATGGGCTGCCAGCCGAACGAGTCGCACGCCAGCCACCGGTTCTCCCGGTCGGTGGCTACTTCCACGACGTCGCCGACTGACAGCGACCGCAGCCGCAGCAACCGGTAGACGCAGGCGATGAGGAACGACGTCTCCCCGCCGGGCTTGTCGCGGTCGCGTTCCAGGTGGTCGAGGTCAGCGTTGAACACGTGGAAGGCCCAGTCGGCGATCTGCTGCGCGCTGGTGCCGGCGGGCAGATCGCGCCAGTGCGAGACCGTGGCGGTCAGCCGCTGGCCGTCCTCGTAGGGCATGAACTGGGACTGCGTGTTGTGATAGATGCGGACGTGGTAGCGCGTCATGGCTGGTTCTCCGTTCAGGTTGCGGGGATGGGTTGGGTAGCGATCTGCGGCGGGCGCGCGAGTGCGACTCGCATGCGGCGGATGGCCCGGCGTTCGAGGCAGCGGACGGCCTCGGCGCTGCGGCCCATGACACGGGCGGCGGCGTCGCGGGGGTAGCCGTCGAGGTAGCGCAGTTGGATCGCTCGCCGCTGGTCGGTGGTCAGGCGGGCCATGGCGTGGACGAAGGTCAACCGTCCGGGCCGGGTTGTGGGCTGGACGAGCGCCAGACCGCTGGGTGCGCGGCTGGCCTGCTCGTGCAGCGTGTACGCGGCGCGTGTGTAGCGGCGTCGTGACCAGTCGTGGCGGTTGCACGCTTTGGCGGCCTGAATGATCAGCCAGCCGCGGACATCGAGCAGCGCGTTGGATAGCTCGGCCAGGGCGTCGGCGAACGCGTCCTGGACAAGGTCAGGGATCGCGTCGCGGTCATGGTCGCGCATCCGCACCGCCACGTAGCGGGTGACCGGCTCGTGGAAGGTGCGGTAGAGGTCGGCGAAGGCGTCGCGGTCGCCGTGTTGGGCGCGGTGTAGCAGAGCGAGGACGTGCGGGTCGACGTCCGAATGCCGGCGTCGTGACGTTGGAGCACCTCGGTTGTCGGTGGAGCAGGTGCCGGTGGCGGGCAAGGATTCCCCCTTCGACGGGTGGCGGGCGGAATCCGGGCACGCCGTCACGGCAGTGCCCGGAAGGTGCGCGGAGTCGCGCGAGACGGCCGGGCCACGGCCGGTTGTTCAAGGAGTGGCGGTCTCAAGGCATCGCGGGGCGGGCCGCGTGGGGATCAGCGCAGGGTGGTGTCGCCGGCCGGGTGAGCTGCCTGATCGGCGCGCAGCCGGTCGGCCAGGTCGGCGGGGATGTCGGCGTATGGTGCGACGGCCACGAGGACATCGATGGGGTCGGTGATCGTTTCGCGCACGCCGAGGCGAACCGAGTCAGGT
>DASXOA010000154.1:0-8371 GCA_036494675.1 Rugosimonospora sp. | reverse complement strand
TCCAACCGGTCCAACGCCTGCTCGACGATCTTCAACGACTCCCGGATCTCCGCCAACCGCACCTGATACCGACCCCACACATCCGCGGTCGTCGCGGTCGGCACATCGAACTCGTAGTCCTCGTACCCGCAGTACGGCATCTGCTTACGCAGATCCCAACCCAACCCGGCCGACCGCAGCACCGGACCCGTGACCCCCAACGCGAGGCATGCGGTCACGTCCAGCACTCCCACGCCCTTGGTGCGCTCGTGCCAGATCACCTGACCCGACAGCAGATCCTCGTACTCCCTGAGCTTTCCCGGCAGGTACTCGACGAGTTCCCGGGTCTTCTTGACCGCCTCCGCCGGCATGTCCTGCGCCAGACCACCCGGACGCACGTACGCCATGTTCATCCGCAGCCCGGATACCAGCTCGAAGATGTCCAGGATGTACTCCCGCTCCCGGAACCCGTACAACATTATCGAGATCGCGCCCAGTTCCATGCCGGTCGTCGCCAGCCAGACCAGGTGCGAGGAGATCCGGTTCAGCTCCATCATCAGCACCCGGATCGTGTTCGCCCGCGGCGTGATCTGGTCCTCGATGCCCAGCAACTTCTCCACCGCCAGGGCATACCCGGTCTCGTTGAAGATCGGAGCCAGATAGTCCATCCGGGTCACGAACGTCGAACCCTGCACCCAGTTACGGAACTCGATGTTCTTCTCGATGCCCGTGTGCAGGTACCCCACCACGACCCGCATGTCGGTGACCGTCTCACCGTCGAGTTCGATGACCATCCGGCACACGCCGTGCGACGACGGGTGCACCGGACCGAGATTCACCGTGATCCGCTCCCGCGCCCGCGGGTCGACACTCGACACCACGGTGTCCCAGTCCCCGCCGGTGACGGTGAACACCCGTCCGTCGCGCTGCTCCGCCACCCTCGCCCGGATCGGCGACTCATCCGTCTGCGTCATGTACCAGATGGTACATGCACTCCGGCCAGCCGATCCGCGGCCGGCCGGAGCGACGGGCCCGACAGCCGCGAGGGAAGCCCTACAACCCGAGTTCGGTCAGGCCGGGGTGGTCGTCGGGGCGTGGCCCGGAGGAATCCCAGTGGAACAGCCGGGCCGACGCCTCGATGGGCAGATCGTTGATGCTGGCCAGGCGGCGGCGCATCAGCCCGTGCTCGTCGAACTCCCAGTTCTCGTTGCCGTACGACCGGAACCACTGCCCCGAGGCGTCGTGGGATTCGTAGGCGAACCGCACGGCGATCCGGTTGTCCCGGTGTGCCCACACCTCTTTGATGAGGCGGTAGTCGAGCTCACGGCTCCACTTCATGGTGAGGAACCCGACGATCTCGTCGCGGCCGTTGATGAACTGGTCGCGATTGCGCCAGGCGCTGTCCGGCGTATAGGCGAGGGCCACCTTCTGGGGATCGCGCGTGTTCCACGCGTTCTCCGCCATTCGAGCCTTCTGCGCTGCGGTCTCCGCGGTGAACGGGGGCAGCGGTGGTTTGTCTTCCATGGGGCGATTTTAGTTCGAGGTCGGCAGGTGCCGACGACACTTGACACGTTTGCTGGCACGTGCCAATAATGTTTGGCATGTGGTCAGGAGAAGCCATGTGGTCAGGAAAAACATGGACACGGCCGAGCTGACCGGTGACGAACTGGTGCGGGTGCTCGCGACCCTCGCCAGTCCGCACCGGATGCGCGTGCTCGCGGCCCTGTCCACCGGCCGGCACTACGTGAGTGGGCTCGCCCGAGAGCTCGGGATCAGCAGGGCGCTGCTCCAGGTGCACCTCAAGAAGCTGGAGAAGGCCGGGCTGGTCTCGTCGGAGCTGGAACTCTCTGAGGACGGCAAGGCGATGAAGTACTACCAGGTCAACGCGTTCGCGTTGCACCTGACGCCACAGTCGGTGGCGACCGCGGCGACGACGCTCACCAGCGATGGCGGCGACGTCGACGGCGGCCCACACGACGCAGACCAGAATGGAGCGACTTAGATGGTTGGCGAACTGATGAACGACGGAGTGATCCCGCTCATCGTGTTCGGTGCGATCGTCATCGTGGCGATCTGGCAGGTCGGGGTGCACCTGCGCACGAAGGCCACGGTCACCCGTGAGGCGGAGTACCGTGCGCTCGCCGATCGCTCGGTGCGGGTGCAGGAGATCGCGGAGCACCGGCTGGCGAGCGTCGACGACCGGTTCGGCGAGCTGACCCGGCGGCTGGCCGCCATCGAGAGCGTCCTGAAGGACGCCGAATAGGCACCCCCTCCGGCTGCGCTCCCCCGCGGAAACGTTGGGGGGCTTAGCCGCGGGTGCGGTTGGGTACCCGATGGCGGCAACCGGGAGGAGAGGCTATGTGGCGTAGATCCCTTCGGTACCCCGGCGGGACCCACGGGCGGCGCGGGGCCGGGCGGCGCCGGGACGGGTACCGGCGATGACGACCGCGAAGGCCGCCAAGGCCGCGCCCGCGGGCGGGACCCGGTCCGCGAAGACGGAGACCACGTCCGCCGAAGACGCGCCCGCCACGAACGCGCCCGCGAAGACGGAGACCACGGCCGAGCATCGGCCGCGTGGCGAGGTACGGCTGCCGGCGGCCGCCGCCACGCTCGTCGCGATCGCCCTGTACGCGCTGCTGCCGCAGAGCATTCTGGTGGGTCCGCGGTTCGTCATCCCCGGACTCGAACTCCTGCTGCTGATCTCCCTGCTCGTGGTCAACCCCGTGCGGATGAGCCGGCAGAACCGCGCCACCCGCAGCCTGTCCATCGTCATCGTGGTGGTGATCGCCGTCGCGAACCTCGGCTCACTCGGCCTCCTGCTGCGGCTGCTGGTCACCCAGCCGACGGGAGCGGCGCTGCTGCTCGGCGCGCTGCAGGTCTGGGCGACCGACGTCATCGTGTTCGGCCTGGCGTTCTGGGAGATCGACCGGGGTGGCCCCGTGGTACGCAACCTCGTCGACCGCCGCGCCGTACCGCACGCCGACTTCCGCTTCCCGCAGGACGAGGACCTGGGCACGGTTACCGAGGTGGATCGGGGATCCAGCCAGAAGAGCGGGTGGATGCCGACGTTCATCGACTATCTGTACGTCTCGCTCAGTAACTCCTCGGCGTTCAGCCCCACCGACACCATGCCGCTGTCGCACCGCGCGAAGATCCTGATGGGCGTCGAGTCGACCGCCGCGCTGATCACATCGGTACTGGTGATTGCCAAGGGCGTGGGAAGCCTGAAGTAGCCGTACCCGCCTGGCTCAGAGCTTGCTCAGAAGTGGCGGCCGACCCACTCCCGCGCCTCCTCCAGGCGGGCCCTCAGCTTGCCCTCTTCGAGACTGGCCTCACCGACTCCGGTGGGCTCGTTCACGTCGTGCAGGTGGCTACCGCCGTCCGACAGCAGCACTCCCCGCTCGTGCAGTTCGGCGATCTGGTCGGCGTCCACGAAGGCGTGACGGGGAAGCGGCGGCTCGGCCCTGACGACCAGACCGTGGAAGATGTCCGAACGCTCGTCGGCCAGGACGTGCTCCATGACGCCGATCTGATTGCCGTCGTGGTCGTAGACCGGCGTACCCGGGTTCAGCACCAGGTACGCGATCGGCGGTCCGAGATCCTGCACGGTTTCGACGCTACGCCCGCGGCGGCCGGCATGCCTGCGAAGCGCGCCGTTTCCGGGGCCGCTCCGCTTCTGGCCCCGGAACGCGTCACGGGCCGCACTGTTTCCGGGGCCGCACCGCTCCTGGCCCCGCTCCGCTTCCGGGCCGGGCCGCACCGCGTCAGGGGGCGCCGAAGTCGGGGATGGTGATCGCGCCGTCCGGGCCGAGCGGAAAGCCGGGGTTGTGGGCGATCTCCCAGACGTGACCGTCCGGATCGGCGAAGCACCCCGCATAGCCGCCGTAGAACGTCTCCCCCGGGGGCCGGGTCATCTCGGCTCCCGCCTGCGCTGCCGCGCGGAGCACGTCATCGACCTCCGCGCGGGAACGGACGTTGTGCGCCAGCGTCATCCCGCCGAAGCCGTCGCTACCCCGGTCCTCGATGCCCGCGTCGGCGGCGAGCTTGTCGCGCCCCCACAGCACGATCGCGGTGCCCCCGGCCTGGAAGAAGACCGTCTCCTCGACCTCCTGGCCCCGCCAGCCGAGGCGCTCATAGAACGACCGGGCACGGGCCAGGTCCGCCACCCCGAGCGTGACCAGACTGATGCGTTGTTCCACTCCGGCAACGTACCGTCCACGTACGACATCCGTGGCACCTTGCGGGCCTCGACGCCTTGGGGCTGCCCTTGACATCGCCGAACGGACGCACCTAGGTTCTCATCCGTCAGGAAGGTTTCCTAACTGCATTCGCCGAGCGGATCCGCCCCGGCCGCCCGTCCCCTGACCGGGGACCCCCCGTGACCTTCTGAACAGGGCGCACATTCGCCAGGCGATGCGGTACGGCCGGCCACGGAAAGGTGGCGCCATGATCCGTCCACGACTGTTACCGTCCCGAGCACTCCTCTACCGAACGCTCCAGTCCCGGGCATTCCGGTCCCGTCTGATCGGCGCCGTCGCCGTCGCGACGAGCATCCTCGCCGCGGGTACCGCATTCCAGGGCACCGCGTACGCGGCCGGAGGTGGGGGCGCCACGCTGCCCGACCATGTCTTCGCCCCGTACTTCCAGGCCTACACCACCGCCAGCCCCGCGGCGCTCAGCAGGGCCTCCGGGGCCAACTACCTCACCATGGCCTTCCTCCAGACCGAACAGACCGGCTCCTGCGACATCCTGTGGAACGGCGACCCGACCAAGCCCGTCGCGCGCTCGACGTTCGGCGACGACATCGCCGCGATCCGGGCCCGTGGCGGCGACGTCGTCCCGTCGTTCGGCGGATTCAGCGCCGACGACACGGCGACCGAGATCGCCGACAGTTGCGCCAGCGTCGACCGGATCGCGGCGGCGTACGAGAAGGTCATCACCACGTACCACGTCACCCGGCTCGACCTCGACGTCGAGGACAACTCGCTGACCAACACGGCGGGCATCGACCGGCGCAACAAGGCCATCCACCAGGTCGAGGAGTGGGCGCGACACACCGGGCGCACCGTCCAGTTCGTCTACACGATCCCCACCGGCCCGACCGGCCTCGAATCGACCGGCATCGACGTGTTGCGTAACGCTGTCGCCAACGATGCCCGGATCGACATCGTCAACATCATGACGTTCGACTACTACGACGACCAGGCACACGAGATGGCCGCCGACACGAAGACAGCGGCCGACGGGCTCGTCGCGACCCTGCACACGCTGTACCCGCGACGCTCGACCGCCGCGCTGTGGCGCATGGTCGGCATCACCGAGATGATCGGCGTCGACGACTACGGTTCGGGAGGCGAGACCGGACCCGAGGAGGTCTTCACGCTCGCGGACGCGAAGGCCGTCACCGCGTGGGCGAGTGCGAAGAACATCGCCGAGCTGTCGTACTGGGCGCTCGGTCGGGACAATGGCGCCTGTCCGGGCGTCGCCGGCAGCGACACCTGTTCCGGCGTCGCGCAGTCGACGTGGCAGTACACCGGCATCATGAAGCCGTTCACCCACGGCGGCGACGACCGGCACTGACCCCGAATTGTCGGTGGCGACCCGTACCATCCGGTCATGTCGTTGGATCTGATGGACCTGCTGCCGGACGCCTGGCGCGATGTCATCCGCCCCCACCTCGACCCCGACGTGGTGGGGGCGCTGGGCGCGTTCGTCGACGAGGAATACCGCACCCAGGCGGTCTATCCGCCGCTGCCCGACCTGTTCCAGGCGTTCCGCCTGTGCTCGCCGGACGACGCCCGGGTGCTCATCCTCGGCCAGGATCCGTACCACAAGCAGGGCCAGGCACACGGCCTGAGCTTCAGCGTCCGGGCCGGCGTGCCGGTCCCGCCGTCGCTGCGCAGCGTCTTCAGGGAGTTGCGCGACGACCTCGGCGGCGAACCCCGCACCGGCGGCGACCTGAGCGACTGGGCCGCGCAGGGCGTGCTGCTGCTCAACGCGGTGCTCACGGTCCGCGGTGGCGCCCCGGCCTCGCACGCGGGTCGGGGCTGGGAGCACTTCACCGACGCCGCGATCAAGGCGCTGGACGCGAAGCAGAGCCGCGTCGTGTTCGTCCTCTGGGGTTCTTATGCGCGGAAGAAGGCGGCACTGGTCACCGCGCCGCAGCACGTGATCCTGGAGGCCGGGCATCCCAGCCCGATGAACCCGAAGGGCTTCCTGGGCAGCCGGCCGTTCAGCTCGGTCGACAAGGCGCTGGCCGACGCCGGTCTGCCGCCGATCCGCTGGAGCTGACCAGCCAGTCGGCGCTGGCTCGCCCCGAAACCGAGGTGCGCTCGACCCGGCTCACCCTGTGAGACCAGCCCGTGAGACGCCGGACGAGGGGACCCGGCGTCACACGGTTGCGGGCCGGGCGGCGGCGTGCCCGGCGAGCAGGCCGAGGACGCCCGTGACGGCCTCGTCGAAGGGCACTGTCGAACCGGCGGCGCGGGCCAGCACGTAGCCCCCCTGAAGTACCGCGACGATCGCGGAAGCCGTGGCGGCCACGTCGAGCGCGGCACCGAACTCGCCGCGCTCGCGGCCCTCGGCCAGCACCTCGGCCAGGCGCTGCCGCATCCAGGTGAACGTCTCCTCGACCGGCGCCCGCAGGCTGGGGTCGGCCATGACCTCCGGGTCCTGGGTGAGCCGGCCGATCGGGCAGCCCTTGAGCACGTCGCGCTCGCGGCGCAGGTACGCGGTGATGCGCTCGACGGCCGTGCCGGGCGCCGTGAGCTGTGCGTCGGCCTTGGCGCGTAACTCCTCTGCCGTACGGCCGATCGCGGCCAGTGCGAGATCTGGCTTACCGGCGAAATGGTGGTACATGCTGCCCTGGCCGGCCCCGGCCCGCTGCTGGATGGCCCTGGGGCTGGTGCCGACGTAGCCGCGCTCCCACAGCAGGTCGCGGGTGCTTTCGATGAGACGATCCGGGGTGCTCACCCGACGAGCGTACATACCAGTCGGTACAGGACGGCGAGAGGCTGGACCCCGCGTGGTTAGATCAACAGGTGCCCGATTTCGTACTGCGCCGCAGTCGTGTGGAATACCTCGACCGGGCGGCGGACCTGGGTCGTGACGAGAAGCGGACGGTTCTCGACGCCCTGAACCCGCTGCCGGGACAGACCGTCGTCGACATCGGCTGCGGGGCCGGCGCGGACCTCGCCCGGATGGCCGAACTGGTCGGCGACGACGGTCTGGTCGTCGGCTTCGACGCCGATCCCGTCATGGTCGCCGAAGCCCAGGCCCGCACCTCGGCACACGCCAACGTGCGGGTACAGGTGGCCGACGCACACGCGCTTCCCCTGCGCGACGGCAGCGTCGACCGCGTCCGCATGGAACGGGTCGCGCAGCACCTGTCCGAACCGGCCCGTACCTTCGCCGAAGTGCGCCGCGTACTGAAGCCGGGCGGCCTGCTCGCCGTGGCCGACCCGGACTGGGACACGCTGGTCATCGACGATCCGGACACGGAGACCAGTCGCGCCTACGGCAGTTTCGTCGCCACCCGCGTCGTCCGCAACGGCGGGATCGGTCGGGCCCTGGGCCGCCTGGCGGTCGAAGCGGGCCTCGACGTGCGTGCGGTCACCGCCAGCCCGGTGGTGTTCACCGACTTCGCGGCCGGCGACGCGATCCTGCGGCTGGGCCGGGTGATGGGCAGGGCAGTCGAGGCGGGAGCCGTCGATCCCGGGGCGGCCGGCCGATGGCTGGAACGGATGGGCCGGGAGCCGTTCCTCGCGGCATTCACCTTTTTCATCGTCGTTGCCGAGCGGGCGGCGTCTCGTTTCGTCGTTGCCGAGCCGGCGGCCTCTCTCGACAGCTGATCGATGGAGTTCGATAGCGAAGTCGACAGAAGGAGTGGGTACGTGATCGTCTGGATCAATGGCGCGTTCGGAGGCGGCAAGACCACGCTGGCCGAGGAGCTTCACCGGCGGCTGCCCGCGGCGCTGGCTTTCGATCCCGAGTACGTCGGCTACATCCTCACGAAGTGGGCCCCCACGCCGGACAGCGGGGACTTCCAGGACATCCCGTTGTGGCGCAGACTCGTAGCGGAGTTCGCCATCGGCCTGTGCACCGACTACGGCCAGACGCTGATCGTGCCGATGACTCTGGTGAACGCCGACTACCGGGACGAGATCTTCGGGCTCATCGGCAAGGCCGGGATACCCGTGTTGCACGTCTTCCTCGATGTGCCGGCCGACGAACTGCGCCGCCGCATCGACGCGCAGATCCTGGTACCCGACAACGAAGCGCAGGACGCGGAGGCGCGGGCGTTCCGCAACGCCAACGTCGAACGCTGTCTCGCGGCACGCGACGGGCTCGGACCGGACACGTTGGTCCTGGCGGGCGCCGAGAACACTCCGAG
>DASXOA010000153.1:0-6330 GCA_036494675.1 Rugosimonospora sp. | reverse complement strand
CATCTCCGACTCGACGCCGGCCGCCCGGGCGATGCCGCACCCGGACGCATGCTGCTCCAGATACTCCAGCAACGCGCTCTTGCCGACCCCGGCCTCCCCGCGCAGCACCAGCGCCCGGCTCGGGCCCGCGCGCACACTCGCCACCAGCTGATCCATCGCCGCGCACTCACGGCGCCGGCCAAGCAGCCGCCGCGCTGAATCAGGAGCCGACATGGTCACCAACCGAGCCTCATCCACCGAGCCCAGGAACGGCGCCGCCCACGTTGGCAACCTCGGCGCCATGGACCCGTGACCCCGGGATCGAGCACCCCCGGGGGTCTACACCAGGGACCTTACCGGGCGCGACGGGCAGGCGCGGGGACGAGCCTGGGTGGCATCGCCAGTACGAAGACCCCTTGTGGTCTTCCTTCGGAAAGAAAGCGCCATGCCAGCAGCACAACCCCGGAGGCAGCCATGAGCGGATTGACGGCCTTCGCATCGTCCAGTTCACCTCCCCGGGCTCCGGTGCCTCGATCACGTTCGGCACAGGACTCGCGACGGCCGCGCCCGGCTCGGCCGAGGGAGGCTGGTCTTCTCCGACATCGAAGCCGCTCATGACGAACTCGTCGGCCGTGGCATCGACGCGAGTGAGGTGTGGCACGGCCCGCCGTTCCCCGCCGAGGCTCGGCAGCCCGGTCCCGACCCCGACCGCACCAGCTACGGGTCGTTCTGCTCCTTCAACGACCCCGACGGCACTACGTGGCTGCTCCAGGAGGTCACGACCCGGCTCCCCGGCCGCTGACACGGCATTCGCATCCACGGCGGACCTGGCCAGCGCGCTTCAGCGTGCCGTCGCCGGAATCATGACGTAACAGACTGATCACTGAATGGAGAGCTTCCATGCCGTTTGTCACTGTCGGAACTGAGAACAGCTCCGAGATCGAGATCTACTACGAAGATCATGGGGCGGGCCAGCCGGTGGTGCTGATCCACGGGTACCCGCTGTCCGGCCGGGCCTGGGACAAGCAGGTGGCGGTGCTGCTGGAGGCCGGGTACCGGGTGATCACCTATGACCGGCGCGGGTTCGGCAGGTCCAGCCAGCCGGCCTCGGGGTATGACTACGACACGTTCGCCGCCGACCTCAATGTCTTGCTGGAGTACCTGGACCTGCGCGGCGCGGTGCTGGCCGGGCATTCGATGGGCACCGGCGAGGTCACCCGCTACCTGGGCCGCTACGGCTCAGCGCGGGTGGCCAGGGGCGTCTTGATCGCCCCCATCCCGCCTTACCTGCTGCAGGCCCCCGGCAACCCCGGCGGGGTACCCCAGGCCGTGTTCGACGGGTTCACCCAGGCCGCGGCGGCCGATACCCCGGCCTGGATGACCGGGTTCCTGGACAGCTTCTACAACGCCGAGACCCTGCGCGGCACCCTGGTCAGCGACCAGGCCATCGCGGCCAGCTGGAACCTCGCCGTCACCGCCTCCGCGACCGCCGCGGTGGCCTGCATCGCCACCTGGGCCACCGACTTCCGCGGCGACCTGCCCCAGATCGACGTGCCCATCCTGGTCATCCAGGGCGACGCCGACCAGGTCCTGCCGCTCGGCAAAACCGGGCAGCGGCTCCCCGGCCTGATCAAGGAAATGGACCTCGTCGTGATCGAGGGCGGCCCGCACGCCATCCCCTGGACCCACGCCACCCAGGTCAACACCGCCCTCCTCGACTTCCTGCGCAGCTAACCACCCGGGCACCCCGGGCCGCCCGGCGCAGTACCGCCGGTCCACGCATCACCACCAGAAGGAGCCACCGTGTCGAACCATTTCAGCGCCGACAACCTGAAGTTTCCCGGCGATGACCGCCGCCTGGACATGACCGACCTGTTCGTCTTCCCCGCCCCCGATGGGCATCACCACGGGCTGCTGCACCGTCACCAGCCCGGCATGACCGTGCTGATCCTGGACTCCAACCCGACCAGCGCCCCGCCCCCCATTCCGGCCCCGGTGACCGGCCCGGAGTTCCACCCCGACGCGGTCTACCGGATCAACATCGACACCGACGGTGACCTGCAGGCCGACATCGCGTTCACCTTCACCTTCTCCGCGTATGAGAACGGCACCCAGACCGGCACCGCGTGGTACGCCACCGGCGCCCAGGCCCGCCAGCCCGGGCCGGTCGGCGAACAGATCACGGACGCCCTGCCGGTCAGCTTCGACGGCACCGTCCGGCCCGTCCAGGCCGGCCCGGTCCTGCTGTCCGCCGGGCTGCGCAGCGACCCGTTCTTCGCCGACGTCGAAGGCGCCCTGCACGGCTTCACCTGGACCGGCCACGACGACTTCGCCGACAACAATGTCGACTCCATCGCCCTGGAAGTCCCCGACGACATCCTCGGCGACGGGCCGATCGGCGTGTGGGCCTCGATCAGCCTGCGCCGCGACGGCGAACTCGTCCAGATGGACCGCGGCGGGCACCCCACCATCAACCCCTTCATCAACCCCGACGGCGAGAAAAACACTTACAACTCCCGCCAGCCCGCCGACGACGTCGCCAACTACCTCGGCCCCTGGTCCAAAATCCTCGAAAGCAGCGGCTACACCCCCGACGAAGCCAAGGCCGCCGCGCTGCAGGTCCTGCCCGACATCCTGCGCTACGACCGCACCCAGCCCGCCACCTACCCCAACGGCCGCGTCCTCACCGACGACGTCTACAGCATCCGCTTCGCCTGGCTCACTCACGGCAAAGTCCCCCCGAGCGGCCTCCAGCCCCACGATGACCTGCTGGCCGAGTTCCCCTTCCTCGGCCTGCCGAATCCCTAACCGCGGGCTGCGAGCACCGCAGTTGGTCGTCGCCGGCGACGACCAACTGCGGGTTACCGCCGCCGGAAGGCACATCACGCTCTGACCGCGTTCACCAACCGTTAGGCCGCCAAAGGGCGGTCGATCAGGAGCACAGTCATGTTTTCAGAACAGAAGGTCGCAATTATCACCGGCGCGTCGCAGGGCATCGGCGCCGGCGCCGTGCAGGCCTACCGCAAGCTCGGGTACGCAGTCGTCGCGAACTCGCGGCACATCACACCCTCCGCCGACCCCGGCGTGCTCAGCGTGCCCGGCGATATCGCCGACCCCGAGACCGGCGCGCGTCTGGTCGATCGGGCGGTCGAACATTTCGGCCATGTGGACACACTGCTTAACAACGCTGGCGTGTTCGTGGCCAAGTCGTTCACCGACTACACCGATGCCGACTTTGACCTGGTCACCGGCGTCAACTTGCGCGGATTCTTCAACGTCACGCGGCCGGCCATCGCGGCCATGCTGCGCAACAACGGCACCCGCCGCGGGCACGTGGTCAACATCTCCACCAGCCTCGTCGACCACGCCAACACCGCTGTCCCATCCGCGCTCGCCTCGCTGACCAAGGGCGGCCTCAACGCGGTTACCCGGTCGCTGGCCATCGAGTACGCAGCTCGCGGCGTGCGCGTCAATACGGTGTCGCTCGGCATCATCCGCACTCCGATGCACGCCGAGGAGACCCACGACGCGCTCGCTGCGCTGCATCCGGTCGGCCGGATGGGCGACGTGGAAGACATCGTCGAAGCGATCGCCTATCTGGAGACCGCCGAGTTCGTGACCGGCGAGATCCTGCACGTCGACGGCGGCCAGAGCGCCGGCCACTGACCGGCCACCCAGCGAGAAGAGGATCATGGCCGGGCTACCCGCACCGCCGCCAGGACGGCCGGCGGGTCCTAGCGTTCCCCCGGCCCGGCCCGCCGGGATCGTCGTGCCGGCGGCCGCGGCCATGGCAGTCGGGATGGGCGTGGGCCGGTTCGTCTACACGCCGATCCTGCCGCTGATGATCGCCAGGGCCGGGCTCTCGCCGCAGTGGGGGGCCGCGATCGCGACCGCCAATTACGCCGGTTATCTGGTCGGCGCGATGACCGGCGTCGCCGCGCCTGCGCTGCTGCGGTCGCGGACGGTGTACCGGTCGTCGCTGATCGTCGTGGTCATCACCCTCGCACTGATGCCGGTGGTGACCGGCGACGCTCGGTGGGCGGCTCTACGGTTCGTCGCCGGATGCGCGAGTGCGCTGATATTCATGGTCGCGGCGAGCGCGCTGCTCACCGGGCTGCGCGCCCGCAGTGAGCATCTGGTCGGGCACGGATTCGGCGGCGTCGGCGCCGGGATCGCCGCCTCCGGCGTACTTGTGCTGGTTCTCCGGCACGGCACATGGCAGGACTCCTGGCGGTCGGCCGCGGTGCTCGGCGCGGTGCTGAGCGTGGCCGCCTGGCCACTGTGGCCGTCGGCCACGGACGACGCCGGGACAGACCGTGGGCCTGGGCCGGCCGGCCGCCGGTGGTTCATGTCGTTGCTGCTGGCGTACACGCTGGAAGGTGTCGGCTACATCATCGCCGGCACGTTCCTGGTCGCCGCCATCGACCAGACCGTCTCGACCACACTCGGCAGCAGCGCCTGGATCATCGTCGGAGTGGCCGCCGTGCCGTCGGCGGCGCTCTGGGCCGGGCTGAGCCGCATATGGAGCCGTCCGACGCTGCTGGCCGTCGCGCTGAGCGCCCAGGCTGTCGGCATCGCCCTCCCGGCTCTGGTCGGCGGGACCGCCGCTGCCCTCGCTTCCGCGGTGCTGTTCGGCGCCACGTTCCTGGGCGTCGCCACCGTGGCGCTGGCCACCGGCGCTCACCTGCGCACGCCGCGGGCCGTGGCCATCCTGACTACCGGATACAGCGTCGGCCAGATCACCGGGCCGGTACTGGTCACGCCGATGCTTCACCACAGCTACCAGCCGGCGCTGCTGGCCGGCGCCGCGATCGTCGCGGTCGCCGCGGTCGCCGCACTGGTGCTGCGGTACCGCTTCCCGCACCACCTCGGACCGGTACCCAGCCGGGTACGGGCCGCCCAGTAACGGACGGAGATGACGATGGAATTCCTGGTCGACATGGTGACCACGGTGCCGGATGGCACCACGGACGCGGAGGTTGACGCGATCCGGATCCGGGAGGCGGCACGATCTCGGGAGCTGGCCGAGCAAGGGCACCTGCTTCGGCTGTGGCGTCCCCCGCTGGACGCTGGCGAGTGGCGTACGTGGGGCCTGTTCCAGGCCGCAGACGCGGCCGAATTGGAGAAGGTGCTGTCGTCGATGCCACTGCGGGTCTGGCGGCACGACACAGTGACGCCACTGAGTGCGCATCCCAGCGACCCGCACGGCGCCGACGTCATGAGCAATCAGATATCAGCCGACGAGGCGGACGTGCTGGACGCGGTTCTCACCCGGTGGAAGGAGGCGGTCGACGCCCACCAGCCGGAACAGGTCGCCGCGTTGTTCACGAAGGACGCGATCTTTCAAGGCCTGCATCCCTACACCGTGGGGCCGGCGGGCGTCGCCGAGTACTACGCGGCCCAGCCGATGGGCCTGACCGCGAGGTACACGCTCCGCGAAACCCGCGCACTGAGCGATGGTCTGGTACTCGGCTACCTCACGGTCGACTTCGGTTTCAGCGACCGCGCCACCCTCACCGTGTACCTCAGTGTGATCATCCGCCAGGACGCCGACGGCTGGCGGATCATCCACTACCAGGTGTCGCGTCTCGACTGAGATCTCAGCGATGAACCCGATCAGACCGCGCCCGGAGGCGGCCTGCACGCCAACGGATCGTCAGCCCGCGCGCCGTAGCCCGCTCGAGGCCTGACCCAGGGGGAGTTTCAGGTACTGGTCTTGGCTGCCTGCTACTGCGATCACGTGGGCAGTCGATTCCTCCTCGTGGCGCAGCGACAGGCTCGCCAAGTAGAAGGGAGCGAGGATCGACTGGGCACGACGCCGTCCCAGGCTGAGGTAGCCGAAGCGGAACCACTCCGGAGCGACCTCAAACCCCGTCGGCTCGGACTTGCCGCGGAAGAGCGCGACCAGCCGATCCACGACCTCTCGCGCGGCATCGCCCGGGGCGCGCGTTGCGGCCCGCTCAAGGGTCCGGCCATCCCCATCGTCCGCGAATCGACGAGTGGACAGGCTCACCGCCGCCATCTTCCCCTCCGCCGCGAGGTGGATCGTCGCGGTGGCTCGTCCATAGACGGGAAGGTCCCGCACGTGGTGGCGGTAGGCCCCGACCGCCCGGCACAGCACGGGGTCGATGAGGCGCCCCTCGGCATCCCCAGCAGCTGCCTTGATGCGCCAGAGCCGTTCGAACGTCAAGGCGTCGTCGGCGGGGAGAGGCTTCCCGAGATCCAAGCGCGAGGCGTTCGCATCGAGGAGTTCGATGAGCGGCTTGTCGCCGGGGTCGACCCCGAAGACACCCTCGAAGGGATCTAGCCCGAGGTCAACATGCATGGCGCCGGAGGCATGGAAGCCGACTG
>DASXOA010000152.1:0-2529 GCA_036494675.1 Rugosimonospora sp. | reverse complement strand
ACCGGGAGCAGCCACTCCTCCGCCACCACCGGGTGGTGCGTCACCGTCCAGGCGATGATCCCGGCGTGCGCGATGCCGACCGCGTGCGTGTTGGTGATCGCGACCGGTCCGTCGAACGTGCCCGACTCATTGATCCAGGAGACCCCGGTCATCTCGCCGTTGCCGTTCTGGGAGTGGAAGCCGGCCGCCACCGGGTCACCGGTTCCGGCCGGGCCGCGGGGGTGGATGGCGGTCACCCCGGTCCGCACGCTGCTGCCCTTGATCAGCGTCGTGTAGCCGACCTCGACGCCGGGCACGTCGGTGATGGCGTTCCACCGGCCGGGGCGGCCGCCGAAGGGGATCCCGAGGGCGCGGGCCCGTGGCTTGCCGCCGGGGGTGGTTTGGTGCGGATCAGGCGTGGTCACAGTGACCAGGTTAACGATCCGTGGCGCGTCGTTTCCTGATGTACCGCCAGGACGGTGCGCGTGCGGCATGATGTCAGGTGTGGACCGCAAGCAGCGGGTCAACTCGGTACTCGAGCGCACCATCGGATATCAGTTCTCCCGCCCGCTGGCGGACCGGGCCTGGCGGGTTCCGCCACCCAAGTTGCTCAACTCGGTGCTGGTGCGAGTCACCGGGTATCAGTTGTCCCGTCCCCTCGCGGGCCGGGCGTGGAACCTGCCGAAGGCAGACGGCGGAAGGCTGCTGAACGCGCCGGTATTCGTCTTTTCCGCGCCCCGGGCCGGCTCGACGCTGCTCCGGGCCATCCTGGGCAGCCACTCGCAGCTGTACGGCCCGCCGGAACTGCCGCTCAGGCACCTCGGCGTCCGCGCGGAGACGAAGTGGATCCGGGCCTCGCTCGAAGGGCTCGAGCTGACCGTCGACGACGTGGAGCACATGCTCTGGGACCGGGTGCTCTACGAGGCACTGCGGCGCAGCGGCAAGCCCCGCCTCGTCGTCAAGACGCCGGCCAACGTGCTGGTCTGGGATCGGATCGCCGCCTCCTGGCCGGACGCCAAGTTCGTCTTCCTGTTGCGCCACCCGGCCGCGGCGGTGGCCTCGCTGCACTCCTCGTTCGACCCGGCGTGGCAGTCCACGACGGAAGAGGGGAGCCTGGAGGAGTCCGTGGCCAAGGGGGTGCGGTACATGACCGCGCTCGAGCAGGCGCGCGAGGCGCTGCCCGGATTCACCGTCCGGTACGAGGACCTGACCGCCGAGCCGGAACGGGTGGTCCGCGAGCTATGCGAGTTCGTGGGCGTGCCGTTCGAGCCGAAGATGCTCGACTACGGGGACTTCGACCACGCCGGGTTCACGCCCGGCCTCGGCGACAGCTCGCTGAACATCCGTTCGGGACGCATCCAGCCGCCCGCACCGATGCCGGACGAGATGCCCGCCGGGCTGGCGGACATCTGCGCCGCGTGGGGTTATCCGCATCCGGACAACGAGCGGAGCAGCGTCGGCTAACCTGGCCGGACCCGTGAAGTCGGCGGCTACCTCGCCCAGGGGGTCGTTGGTCACGGTGACGGCGTCGCCGGCCTGGACCCACTGGGTCTGGACCAGCGAGCCGAGCAGGATCACGTCGCCGGCTAGCAGCGGGGTGCGCCAGGCCGCGGCGTTGTTGGCCAGCCAGCACAGCACCTGGAGCGGCTCGCCCAGGATGTCGGTGCCGGCGCCGCGGCCGACCTGGAGGCCGTTGATGGTCATGGACGCGGTCACATCGCGGAGCGATTCCGGGCGCATCGACTCGGACGGCGGGCCGAGCACGCAGGCGTGGTGGAAGAAGTCGTCGGCGATCAGCGTCGGCGTGTCCAGCGACGGATAGTCGACGTAGCGGTCCTGCACCACCTCGATGGCCGCCATCGAGGCCGCCACCGCGGCGGGCATGTCGGCCAGCTCGTACGGCGCGTCGCGTTTGGGCAGGTCCCGGGCCAGCCGGACGGCGATCTCGCACTCCACGCCGAGGCGCCCGCGCGGCGGCACGGTGAAGGCGTGCCGGCCGTGCCAGGTGCTCGCCTGGAACGTGGTCCCGGCGCAGGGGCTGTCGATGTTGAGGTAGGCCTGCATGACCTCGGTCGTGCAGCCGATCTTCCAGCCCGACTGGCGGCCGAACCCGGCCGCCTCGAGCAGCCGGCGGGCGATGGCCTGGACCCGGTAGGCATCGAGCTCGGTGGGCGGGCGGATGTTCTCGGCCAGGTCGCCGAGGAGCTCGCCGCCCAGCCGGGTGGACGTGATCAGCGCTGCGGCGGACGCGGCGGCCGCGGTCGCAGCGGCGGCCGCGGGCCGGCCCGGCTCGGTCACTGGGCCGCGGCGACCGTGTTGACCAGTTCGCCGATCGCGGTGATCTCGATGCTGACCTTGTCCCCCGGCTGCAGCCACTTCGGCGGCTTCATGCCCAGGGCCACGCCGGATGGCGTGCCGGTGGCGATGATGTCGCCCGGCTCCAGCGTGACCCCGTTGGAGATGTAGGCGATGAGCTCGGGCACGCCGGTGATCATCTGCGAGCAGCTGGCGTCCTGGCGCACCTCGCCGTTCACCAGGGTGCGCAGCCGC
>DASXOA010000151.1:0-2127 GCA_036494675.1 Rugosimonospora sp. | reverse complement strand
GTCGGCTCCACCACGAGGACCCCGTCGTACTCCATGCCCTTGCTCTCCAGGCTGTTGACGGTCTGTAGGCGGCCGGAGTCGAGGTCCGCCACCCACCCGGCCACCCGGTCCCTCGTCGCCTGGGTGGCGATCACGCCGACCGTGCCGTCGACCTCGGCCAGCAGCGCCTTCGCGGCCTCCCGCACCGCCGGCTCCAGATCATCGGTCCGTACGTGCCGGGGCGGCACCCCGGAACGGCGGACCGCGGTCGGCAGCTCGATGCCCGGTTCGGCCCGGCGTACCACGCCGGCCGCCACCGCGAAGATCTCTTCCGAGTTCCGGTAGTTGGTGCTCAGCACGTATTCGGTGCGCCGCCGGCTGCCCAGGGCCGCGTCCCGTGCCCGGCGCGCCTCCGCCTGATCCCCGTGCCACGCGGACTGCGCCGGATCCCCGACCACGGTCCAGCTCGCGTACCCGGCCCGCCGGCCGATCATCCGCCACTGCATCGGCGAGACGTCCTGCGACTCGTCGACCACCACGTGCGCGAACTCGCGGTAGTCGGCCGGCCGCTCGATCGCCATGGCCCGGTTCGCCGAGATCCGGTCGGCGTGCGTGGTCACCTCACGGACCCCGCTCACCATGAACGGATCGCCCCGCCGCTTCGGTGGTGCGGGCGGGGCGCCGAGCAGTTCGTCGAGTTCATCGAGCAGGGCCACGTCCTGCACCGACGGGCCGTCGGTGTCGAGCCGGGCGAGCGAGCCGGTCAGCGTACGGATCTCGGCGTTGGACAGCAGCCCGTCGCCGTACCGGCGGGCACGCTCCGGGAGGGCGAGCCAGCCCAGCACGTCCGCCGGCCGCAGCCGTGGCCACCAGGCCCGCATGAACGCGACGAACTCCCGGCGCTCCGCGACGTCCGAGGCGAACTCCTGGCGCGGCTGGACCGTCGAGGCACCCAGCAACTCGCTCGCCTGGCGCCACAGCGCGTCCAGCAGGTACCCGGCGGCCTTGGCCCGTACGGCGTTGCGCTTGACACCGCCGGACATGACCGTGTTGCGCAGCCCGGCCAGCTCGCGCCGGCCCAGTCGCAGCAGCGTGCCGCGGTAGAGCAGGCGCATCTCGTCAGGGGAGTCGGGGGAGGTGTCGCGGGCCGCCCGGGACAGTACCCGGCTCATCCGCAGCGAGCCCTTGACGAGGGCGACCTCGTCCGGGTCGTGCCGGGTCGCCTCGGTACCCACGACGATCGAGCCGAGCGACCGCAGGGTCACGTCGTCCTCGCCGAGGGACGGCAGCACCCGGGCGATGTAGTTGACGAACACCGGGGACGGGCCGACCACGAGCACGCCCCCGCCGGCGAAGCGCTGCCGGTCGGCGTAGAGCAGGTACGCGACCCGGTGCAGGGCGACCGCGGTCTTGCCGGTGCCGGGTCCGCCGCGCACGATCGTCACGCCGAGGGCGGGGGAGCGGATCGCCTCGTCCTGTTCGCGCTGGATCGTGGCGACGATGTCGCGCATGCCGGTACCCGTGGCCCGGGCCAGCGTCGCGACCAGGGCGCCGTCGCCGACCACCCGCATGTCCGGCGGGGCGGCGGCGGGGTCCAGCAGATCGTCCTCGACGCCGGTGACCCGCTCGCCCGAGCTCTGGATCATCCTGCGCCGTACGACGCCGAGCGGATCGACCGCGGTTGCCCGGTAGAACGGCGCGGCCGCGGGTGCCCGCCAGTCGACAACCAGCGAGCTGGCGTCGATGTCGCGCAGCCCGATCCGGCCGACGTACCGCACTTCCCCGGTTGGGGGTGCCGGGTCGACGGCGGGACGGTCGGCGCCGCCCGACCCGTCGTCGGTCGCCGTGGCCGCGACCGTGTGACCGCCGGGCGCCGCGGCCTCGACCGGTTCGCCGCCGGGCGCCGTGGCGGCCGTGGCGTCGCCGGCGCCGGCTGGTTCGCCGCCGGCGCCGGCTGGTTCGCCGTCGGGCGCCGTGGCGCCGCCAGCGCCGCCAGAGCCGTCTGGCTCGTCGCCGAGTGTCGTGGAGTCGCCCGCGCCGCCCGGCCCGCCGGCCCCGGGGCGCAGGTCCAGCCGGCCGAAGACCAGCCCGTCGTGTTCCGCGTCGAGCAGCCGCCGGCGGCGCGCGGCGTGGAAGACCATCGCGTCC
>DASXOA010000150.1:0-14104 GCA_036494675.1 Rugosimonospora sp. | reverse complement strand
CGGGGGACCAGCGAGCCGCTGGCGAGTCTGTTCGAGTGGATCCGCGGCAACGCGACGAGCATCATCGCCGTACAGGAGGAGTTCGACCAGGCGAGCGCGGGGTAGCCCGGACTCAGCCGGGTCCGCCCGGTGCGGATCGCTCCCACGCCCGGGCTCGCGGGTTGCGGGTCTCGAACGCGAACCGGCCGTCGCCGGTGAGCGCCGCCCGGATCGCCGCGAGCGCGGTCCGCAGCCCGTCGTCGTCGAGGAACACCTGGAACGCGTGGCCGGTCATGACGACGAGGTCGAACTCGTGATCCCAGGCGACCGAGGCGAGGTCGCCGAGTACCCACTCGACGTCCGGCCGCCGGCGCGCCTCGCCGAGCATCCCCTCGCCGGGGTCGAGCCCGCACAGCCGCCCGGTGTGGCCCGCCTCCCGAGCCGGCGCGGCGGTACGCGATCCGGTGAACGTCTCAGGCGGCCTCGACCTGCGGTGTGCCGTCGCCGCCCGGGTCGGGGTGCCGACGAAGGGCGGCGCGCGTCAGGCTCGATACGCTGCCGGCCGCGACCGCCCCGAGGCTGAGCGCGAAGACGACGAGACCGAACACGGTGGCCACGGTCGCCGCCGTGTTGGCGAACGTACCGCCGAACAGTCCCGGGCCGACCGCGCCGCCCAGCGCGGTCGCCACGATCACGGCCACCGCCGCGAGAGCGAGCGCCGTCGGCACCTCCGCCCACTCGCGCAGCGCCCCGAGGACCCCGCCCCAGACCACCGACGCGATCACCACCACCACGATCATCGACAACGATGACGAGTCCACCATCCACGAGGGGTCGCGCGAGTCGACTTCCAGCCACGTGCCGACGGCCACGACCACCGCCCACAGCGAACCCGCCGCCGTCAGCCACGCCAGCCGCTGCCGGCGTACCGTGCCGTCGCCAGCCGGGTCGGACGCGCTCCCGCGTTGCCACGCCAGAGCCAGCAGCATGCCGAGTCCGGTGGACGCGGCAAGGGCGATGCACAGCACGCCGAACGGCATCGGGATCAGCAGCACGTACGCCAGGACGACGGTGGACTCCGTGAGATGTGGGCCCAGCGCGATCCCGACCTGCCCGAGGAACACCGCCGTCGACACCGCCCACACCGCGCCGGCGGCCAGCACCGCCAGGCACAGTTGCGGCCACGCCCGGTGGACGCCGAGCACCGCGCCCCACAGCACCGTGAGCACCGCCTCAGGCAGGAGCGACACGATCGTGAACGGGGTGCCGGAGAAGACCTCCGCGTGCACTGTCGCCGTGAGCGACACCAACCAGACCACGCCCGGCAGATACGCCCACCAGCGCATCACGGACCCCGTCATGCAGCGGAACCTAGCACACGGTCAGTCCACGATGGACGCCCAGCGGAACCGCCTCATCCGGCGATGCGGGGGAGCAGGTCGCGCAGGATGTCGAAGTACTCGTCGTCGTTCGGAGTGCCGGTGTGAGGGCGGCGGAAGCCGTGCACGCTCACGGCGATGTCGGCCAGGTCCCACCGGATCGCGAAGAGTTCCAGCATCGACGGCTGCGGCGTCACCCCGGTCGCGCCGGCATAGGCGTCGAGCGCGGAACCGTCGCCGGGGTCGAGGCTCCACAGGTCCCGCTCGGGCTGGGCCACGAGCGCGGTGTCCCAGTCGATGAGCTGCCAGCCGTCGGGCGTCCGCATGGTGTTTCCGGGGTGCGGCTCGCCGTGGGTGAGGACCGCCCGGTCCGGCTGTGCGCGGGCCTGTGCGGCCAGGTCGTCGTACCGGGCCAGCAGCCGCCGTACCGGCGCGGCGTGCTCGGCGAGGAGGCGGGCGGTGGGGCGCGCGTACGGGCCGAGGTCCGAGGTGTCGCCGTCGCCGTTGCCGTCGAGAGTCGCCTCCAGTTCGTCCCGGTACGGGATCCCGGCGTCGTCCGCCATGGCCGGCCGGTAGGCACCGGGCGGGGCGGTGTGGAGCGCGACGACGAGGTCGAGCACCGCCCGCCGGTGCGCGGGCGTGGAGAACTCGCCCCACTGGAAGCTCTGCCCGGCGAGGAACGGGTAGAGCGCGATCGCGTACCGGTCGCCCAGCCGCGAAAGCGGCTCATCGTCCCCGGCCGGTACGGGCGCCACGACGAACCCGTACCCGTGGTCGCGCAGCCCCCGCGCGGTGGCCAGCGAGGCCCGGAGCCGGCCGTACGCCACGTCCAACGGTTCGCGCCACGAATGCCGTTTGGCGTCCAGTTCGTCGACCGTGACGAACCACCGGGTGCCCGCGGTGTCGACGACCTCCCAGTGGTGGCTGCCGAAGCCGACCGGCCGGTACGCCGTCGAGGCGGCGCTCACCTCCCACCCCCGGGCGAGTGCCGAGGACAGGACGTCGTCCGGCAGGTCGCCAGGTGGGGTCAGCACAGCGACACATTACTGATCGTCGTCCGGATCCGCGCCCGCGGAGCGTCGCAGCCGCGCGACGATGCGTTCCAGCGCGGCGAGTTCGGCCCGCAGCGCCTTGTGCCCGTTGCGGGTCAGGCCCACCCAGGTGCACGGGCGCCGCCCCTCGTACCCCTTGCGGATCTGCACGAGCCCGGCCTGCTCCAGGACGCGCAGATGGCGGCTGAGGTTGCCGTCGGTCAGTTCCAGCTCTTCGCGCACCGTGGTGAAGGTGCATTCGGTCGCCTCCCCGAGCACCGCCAGGATGCCCAGGCGCACCCGCTGGTGCACGGTCTCGTCCAGCGCCAGCGACGGGTGTGAGGCGTCGTCCCCGCTCACCGCGTGCGGACCCGCTGCCACCGGGCGGCCCGGACCGCGATCACGACCGCACAGGCGAGCAGCGGCAGGATCATCAGTACGAGCATGCCGGCAGGCTGGAGGGACACCGTGCCCCCCAGTGCCGGACCGCTCCCGCCGTCGAGCAGCCAGTCGAGCCAGCCCGGGATGCGGCCATAACCGGCGGCGCACTGCCACCAGGCGAGCACGCCGACCCACGCGCCCGAGGCGCCGAGGGCGGGACTGCGTTCGACCCAGCCGAGTGCGACGAGGCTGGCCGCGACGGCGAGCAGCGGGGTGGCCAGGCCGTGCGCCCAGTTCGGGCCCGGGGTGCCGATGAGCAGGAGGGGATCGGCGGGCGGCTGCTTGGGTACGGCCAGGAGTACGACGATGAGCAGCAGCGTCGCCAGGCCCACGCCGGCGAACACCGGCCAGGGCACCCGCATGCCGACGCGCATGCCCCGGCGGCGGTACCACCAGGCGATCGCGGCGAAGGCGACGGGCAGCCCGACCAGCCAGTAGGCGTAGGACATCGCGGCGCTGCGCTGGGTTCTGGGCAGTCCGGCCCAGTAGGGGTAGCTGTCGAAGCCCGAGGACGCTTCGTGCCAGGGGGAGCGGTAGAGGACGGTGCTCAGGACGACCAGGGCCGCGAGGACGGTCGCGGGCACCCAGGCGCCGCCGTGGGCCCGGCGGCGGCTGCGGGTCCGTAGCCGCCGCACCTCGTCGAGCGTCCGTCCGGGTCCGTCGGCGCCGGGTTCGTCCATGGATGCCTCCCGTTGGTCGCTTGCACATCAGAAGTACTTTGTATCGCAAAGTCAGCGGCAATGTAAGCGACCGGCCCGCGGCGCCGGTGCACGGGCGTCGCGGGCCGGGATGCGGGTGTGACTCAGCCGGTGACGCTGTCCGCGCCGGTCTCCAGGTGCCCGACGTAGCGGCGCAGCCAGGAGGAGTCGCCGCTGACGGTCACCGACAGGTCGTACCAGCCGGAGCTACGCGCCACCGGGTCCACGGAGTGCGTCGCGCTGCCGTGTGCCGGCACGTGGTACATCCGCGGACGTTCCGACGAGTAGTTGCTGGACGTGACCGTGAACGTCACGGCCTTCGTGCCGGTGTTGGTCAGGCGCAACGAGAGCGTCGGGCGCGGCCCGAACCCGTGCTCGTAGTACACCGCCTCCACCTGTGCGGTGCTGCCCGGCGCGGTGACGTCGCCGGTGAAGTGCCGCAGGAACCGGTTCGGCCCGACGACGGTCAGGTCGTACCTGCCGTCGCCGGCCCCGGAGCCGATCTCGACCGCCCCGGGAACGGTCTTCGTCCACGTCGACGGCGAGGGGTCGACCGTGTATTGCCCGGGGAACGCCGCCGGGTAGTCCGCCAGCGTCGCCGCCGGCGCGGCGTTGTCGTAGACCGAGAAGTGGCTGGCCTTGCCGACATGCGGTCCCGCGTTGCTGAACGACAGCCTGGCCTGGATCGCGCCGTTGGGGCCGAACGTGAACGAGTCGAGGTTGGCGTTCGGCTGGTACGGCAGCGGCCGGGCCCGCTTGTGGCCCGGTTCCTGGGAGGGCAGCGCGTTGGTCGTCGGGGTCGGTTGAGAGTTGAGGTCCAGGCCGATCACCGGCGTCTCGGGCAGGTCCGGCAGCCCGAAGACCGGGGCGCCGAAATCGAACGCGTTGGTGAGGTCGCCGCACACCTTGCGGCGCCAGTCGCTGATGTGCTGGCACCTCGCCGGCTTGCCGATCGCCGCCGTCCACTTCTCCAGGAACTGGATGACGGAGGTGTGGTCGGACACCTCCGAGGTCACCCAGCCGCCCCGGGTCCACGGCGAGACGAGCAGCAGCGGTACCCGGAAGCCCAGCCCGACCGGCAGGGGCGTCGTGACACCGTACGCCTCGAGGGCCGCCTCGTAGTAGAACTCGTCCGCCGTCCCGGTCGGCGCCACCGGCGGCGGGACGTGGTCGAAGAAGCCGTCGTTCTCGTCGTAGTCGATGATCACGACGGTGGAGTTGAAGACGTCCGGGTCGGCGTTCAGCGCCTTGAGGATCCCGTGCACGTAGTAGGCGCCGTCTTCCGGTGCGCCGTCCGGGTGCTCGGAGAAGGCCTGGTCGGTGACGATCCAGGACACCTGCGGAAGCGTGCCGCCCAGCACGTCCGCGCGAACCGCCGCGGCGAGATTGTCGGCGTTGTCGGTGACGCCCGAGGTGCTCGGCTCGGGTACGGTCCGCACGCCGTTCTCGTACAGGACCGAACCGGGGGCGGCCGTCTCGAACTGGCTGAAGTACTCGAGTCCGTTGTCGCCGTAGTTGTCGCTGCCCTGGTACACCCGCCAGGTGACTCCGGCGGTCTGCAGCGCCTCGGCGTAGGTCTGCCACTTCAGGTTGGATTCGTCGCCGCCGTTGAAGGCCGTCGGGCCATAGTCGCCCGCGGCATCGATCATTCCGCTCCACAGGTAGGTGCGGTTCGGGCCGGTCGCGCTGAGCACCGAGCAGTGGTACGCGTCGCCGACCGTGTACGCGTCGGCGAGCGCGTACTGGAACGGGATGTCGGTGCGGTCCAGGTACGCCATCGTGCGGACGCTGCCCTTGTACTGCACCCAGCCGTTCAGCTGGCCGCCGTACCACGCGCCGTGCTGGTCCTCCCAGGAGTGGCCCAGGCCGGCACTGGTCTGCGCGACGGTCTCCGGGCTCTGCGTGCCGGAGGCGGGCGTGTCGCTCATGTGCCACGGGTACTGGCTCTGTCCGGCGGTGGTGGGCTGCTGGAACACCGAGGCGCCGCCGGGCAGTTGGATGGTGGAGCGGTCGCTGAAGCCGCGGACCCCCTTGAGGGAGCCGAAGTAGTGGTCGAAGCTGCGGTTCTCCTGCATCAGGATCACCACGTGCTTCACGTCGCGGATGTCGCCGTACGTGCGGGGCCTGGACGGCTTGGGGGTGCCGTGGGCCTGCGCCGCTCCGGGCAGTACGGCGCCGGCGGCCACGGCCCCGGTGACCGCCGCGGCGGCGCCGAGGAAACCTCGGCGAGAAAGATCGGACATGGTTCAACCTCCGGTAGATATACCGAGGTCAGAAGTTAGGGTGGCCGCCCGATCCGCAGACGAAATCGCGCTGAACGCCGGTCGAAATGGCCGCGCACACCCCGGAGGTCGCCGCCAATGGGGCGAACCGGGATGAGCGCGGCCCTGGCCGTGCCGGCCGGCGGGGCGCTCAGAATCCCGTGATGCTGCCGCCGCCGGTCGGCGAGTAGTCGGCGTTGAGCTGCCGGATGCGCACCCGGCCCTGCGCGAACGCCACCCGGATCGCCGCCTCCAGCGCGGGATCGTTGAGGTTGAGCCGCCCGGCGGCGATCGCGGCCTGCAACTCGGCCATCCAGGTCGCCGGCACCGCGGTCGCCGGCGTCGGGAAGCTGCCCACCGTCGACGTCTTGACGTCGGTGACGATCAGCCAGACCACGCCGTTGCTGTCGACGACGGCGGTCAGGAAGTCGGGGCCCCGGACGTTGGCGCCGGCGGGTGCCTGCAGGCCGATCTCGCCGCGGGCCAGCGCCTGCCGCCACGCGGCGACCTCGCCCTCGTCGGCGCGGATGCCGGTGATCAGGGAGCGGGCCGTGCGCGCCGACGCGGACTGCGTGCCCAGTGTCTGACCGGAGAACGGGTCGACCACGGTCCGCCCGCCCGGTGCCAGGGCGCCGGCGGAGATCCGTGCCGTGACGGCCGGTGCCGGAGCGGGAGCCGGAGCGGGGGCAGGCGCCGGAGCGGCGACGGCTGCCGTTGCCGGGGCCGGGGTGGGGGCCTGCGCCGTTGCCGTTGTGGAAGCCGGAGCCGGTGCGGCGAGCGTCACCGCCGGTGGCGTCGTCGCCGGTACGGTGCCGACCAGCGGCGCGGTGACGACGGGGGAGGAGCCGACGGGCAGCCGGGTCGCCGGTACCGCCTCACTCAGCCCGATCATCGCGCCCGCCACCCACGGCCGCACCGTCCGGGCCACGCTGGTCCCGAAGCTCCCGGCCGACTCGCGCACCGACTGCCCGACCTGGAACGCCCGCTCCTGGGCCGGGGTCTGGCCGGACTGCGGCGCCCGCAGGCCGATCGCGCCCACCGTCAACGCGGTGCCGCCGGTGACCAGCGACTGCTGCCAGTCGCCCGTCTGCCAGTACGTCACGCCGCCGGCCGCCAGGCTGGGCAGCCCGGCGCCGACCGCCAGTCTCGCGGTCGGCGACGTGAGACCGGTGGCGTAGCTGCCGGTCACACCGCCCAACGAGCCCAACCCGAAGCCGAGGACACCGGCCCGCAGTGCGGCGTCGCCCCGGCTCGGGCCGCCGACCTGCGGCTCGGCCAGGAACGCGCCGGTCGCCGAGCCGATCGCGTTGCCGCCACCCTGCGCGAGGGCGCTGCGCGCCAGGGTCCCGGCCCGGCTCAGCCCGGCGGCGCCGACGCCGAGGTTGCCCGCGAGACCGAGGCTCGCTCCTCCGCCGAGACCGATCGCGAAGCCCTGCTCACCGACCCGGACACCCTCACCGAGCCCGGCCCGTGCCGCGTGCCGGACGCTTCCCCCGGCGGCGAGGTCGCCGGCCCCGCCGCTGAGGAAGCCGAGCCCGAAACCCTCGGCGCCGACGACGGTGCCCGTGCCCAGTGCGGTCAGTCCGGTGGCGCCCAGCCCCGTCACGCCGAGCCCGGCGACGCCGGCCGCGACCACCGGCGCGGCGAGGATCGCCCCGACCGACAGCACGATGGCGAAGGCGAGGTTGCGGGTTATCTCCAGACCGTGCACGATCTGCCCGGCCGCCGCGATGCTGCGGTCGATGCCTTCGAGGACGAGTTGCTGCGCGCGGTCGGCCTGCTCGACGGCGGTGAAGATGGCCCCCGCGGCCTCCGACAGCGAGCCACGCCGCTCGGCGCCGCGGTACCGGCCGAGTGCCACCGCGGAGTCGCCGAGCGGACCCAGCACCCGCCGCTGCACGTCGACGGGCTCCTCGCCGCTGACCACGCTGACGGCGAAGCCGACCAGGGGCTGCCGTTCGTAGTTGAGCCGCAGGTGTTCCTGCAGCCGGAAGTCCGTGCCGGTGTTCATGTCGGCCGCCCGGCGGGCCGCCTCGCGCAACGCGGCGACGATCTCCCCGCGTACCCGGTCGGCGAGTTCCTGCGGGAAGACGAGCATCTCGCCCTGGTGGATCACGTAGGCCATGCCCGGCTGCGCCGAGTATGGCCGGATCGACTCGACCACCCTGATCGAGTCGATGACCTGCGCGCGGTCGCCGGCGTTGGTCGGCTGGAACGCGGCCGTGAGCCGGGCCGTCTGCCGGGCCGCGCTGGACCGGGCCAGGTCCGCGCCGAGCTGCGGAGCCAGCGCGGCGAGCTCGTGGCGCAGCGTCGCCCGGTCCTCGCGGCTCACGTCGCTGCGCTGGAGCCAGGCCGTGATGCGGTCGACTTCGGCCCGGACCTCGGCCGGATCGGTCAGCTGCTCGCTGGTGCGCTCCCGCAGCACCCGCGGCGGCTCGGTCTCGGGCGCCGCCTGCGCGGGTGCCGCCGGCGCGGCCGGCGCGGCTCGCGTGCCGCCCCGCCGGCGCGGCGGCGGCCGGTCGGCCTGGCCGATGGCGCGCTGCCGCCGTGCGAGCTCCGCCTCCAGCGCGGCCTTCGCCTCCCGCATGCGGTCGACCTCGGGGGTGGTGGCGATCTGGCGGCCGAGCCACTCGTCCACCCCGCGCAACTCGTCGACGAGTTCGGAGTACCCGTACGCGCGGATGTTCGGGGTCGTCTCCAGCCAGTCCTCCGGTGCGCAGGCGACGTACGGCGTGCCGGGGCTGGCGAGCGGCCCGGCCACCCCGCCGCCCTGCGCGGCCTGGATCTCGGCCTGCCACGGCGTGGCGCCGTTGGGTTCGGCACCCTGCTGGGCCGCGTGGACGAGTTCGTGCGCGAGCAGCGCCCGGGGGATCTCCTGATCCGGCCCGGTGGCGACGCCGATGTCGCGTCCGACCGTGAACGCGGCCGCGCCGAGCGCCCGGGCGGCGACCCTCACCTCGGGTCCGGTGTGCACCCGGACGTCGCCGAGATCCTGCCCGGTCGCCCGCTCCACGTCCGCGCGGTGGCTCGGGGCGACCGGCCGGCTCGCGCTCGTGACGGCCCTCGTGACCGCGGTGCGGGTGGCCTCGCCGCCGAGGTCCGGGCCGAGGGTTGCCGGGCGGGCCGCCGCGGGGCGGGTCGGCGCGGCACGCCGCACGGACGGCGCCGACCGGCCCCGGGCCTCACCGTCCCGGTGCGCGCCCGTCTCGCGACTCGTGGTGCCATGCGCGTGCGTCACCGGGCTCCTCGCGTTGGCGGACCGATGCCTGAGCTGACACTCCCGATGCTGCCGCCGCCGCGGGTACCCGACAATCCCGCGACCGCATCGCGCTCCTGTCGGATAGCGGTCGGTCGGCCGAACGTGATCGCGCCGGCGCCCGGCCGGAGTCAGGGGGACCGCCCCGGCCGGGCCGCCGGCGGTTGCGCGGGTCAGCGCCCGATGCCGGCCATCCGGACGCCGGCGATCATGCTCGACTCCAGCAGCCACTCGCGCTGCCGGGCCGGGTCCGCCGCGATGGCCTGCATGTCGCGGCGGTTCTTCGCCCGCGCCTCGGCCTGCTGTTCGATCATCATCGTCGTGTTGCGGTGGGTCACCCGGCGGACGAATTCCAGCGCGATCTGCCGGCGCCGGGCCGCGTACTCGTCCAGCACCTCGGGGCCGGCCTCGCCGGCCAGGTGCGGGGCCAGCCGGATGGCCAGATCGAAGGCGTCGTGGATCCCGCTGTTCAGACCCAGCCCGCCGACCGGGCTGTTCACGTGGGCGGCGTCGCCGATGAGCAGGACCCGGCCGGAACGGAAGGTGTCCGCGACCCGCTGGTGCACGCTGTAGTACTGGGCCGACAGCACGTCGAACCCGCCGTCGGGTGTCACCTGGGCGACCCGCCGCCGCAGCGAGTCGGGCTCCAGCAGGTCGCCCTCCTGCTCGTCGGGCCCGATGGAGAACAGCACCCGCCACACGTCCGGGATCCGCAGCAGCATCATGGGCTCCACCGGGTCCCAGATGTAGTTGACGTAGCAGATGTCCGGCATCGTCTTCTCGAACGGCGACGTGGTACTGAGAATGAGGAACCGCACCGGGTACGTGTGGCCCGAGAACGGTACGCCCAACGACTTCCGTACGGCGCTGCGGGCCCCGTCGGCGCCGATGACGTACCGTGCCCGGCGGGTGACCGCGGTACCGTCGGCGAGCCTGGCGTTCACGCTCACCGCGTCCCCGCCGTCCTCGACCGATTCCACCGGCTCTCCATAGTGGACGGTACACAGTGGATGGTTGTGCATCCTTTCGGCGAGCATCTCGGCGAACTTGTACTGCTCCAGCTGGAGTCGGAACGGGAACTCGGTGTCCCCGGCGAGCACCGACAGGTCGAACTCGGCGATCATCCCGTCCACCCGGTCCCGGATCTGGTACTTGTCCGCGACCAGCCCCCGGGAGACCATCTCGTCGACGATGCCCAACTCCTTGAGGAGCTCCAGCGTCGGCGGATGGAAGGTCGACGCCCGCCACTCGGTGCTCAGCGCGGGCGCCGCCTCCATGACCGTGACCGGCACGCCCCGATGGACGAGGGCGGCGGCCGCGGTCAGACCGGTGGGCCCCCCACCGACCACGATGACCTCGTTGAGTTCGGTGTTCATCTGGCTCATCCCGCCGTCACCGGCCACCGAATTCGGGGCGGCGCTTGTCGAGGAAGGCGCGGATCCCCTCGGTCGAGTCGGCGGTGCCGACGAGCGAGGACTGGGCGAGCCGTTCCAGCATCCGGCCGGTGTCCGTGTCGACGTTCTGGCACATGTTGATGACGTGCTTGGCCATGCCGACGGCCTGCGGCGCGCCGCGCGTCAGCTGCTGGGCCAGGGTCAGCGCCGCGTCGTCGAGCTGGTCCGGGGCGGCGACCCGGCCGACCAGGCGCATGCCGCGTGCCTCCTCGGTGTCGATGGTGCGCCCGGTCATCACCAGGTCCTTGACGTTCTCGATCCCGATCAGCTGGATCAGGCGGGAGCACGCGCCCGAGGCCGGCATCACGCCGATGAAGATCTCGGGGAGCAGGAAGGTCGCCTCGGTCGACGCGATCCGGAAGTCGCAGGACGCCGCCAGTTCGACACCACCGCCGGCGCACACGCCGTTGATGGCGGCGATGACCGGCTTCTCGATGGCCTCGATGTCGTCGAACGCCTCCTGGTTCGCGCGCATCCAGGCCCGGTACTGCGGCAGCGGCATCCCGCGCTCCGTACGCAGTTCGGGGATGTCGCGCCCGGAGCTGAACCCGCGACCGGCGCCGGTCAGGATGATGACCCGCACGCCCGGGTCGAAGTTCATCAGCCACAGCACCGAACGGAGCTCTTTGAGCATCGCCGAGTTGAAGGCGTTGAGCTTGTCCGGCCGGTTCAGGACGATCCGCCCGACGCCCTCGGCCGGCATCGACACGTCCAGCGTCGTCAGTTCGTCGGGCTGTATGACGAAGCCCTCCGGGATCGATGCCCGGTCGGGTTTCCACTCCATTGTCGTTCCTCCGGTTGTTCTCGGTACCGTGCGGTGCCGGTCTATGACGCCTGTGGGGAGCCGGCGAACCGCTCCCGCAGGGCGCGCTTGAGGACCTTCCCGGCGCTGTTGAGCGGCAGGGCGTCGACGAACTTCACCGCCTTGGGCGTCTTGTACCCGGCGAGGTGCGCGCGGGCGTGCCGCAGGATGTCGTCCGGGGCGGCCGTCGCGCCGGTGCGCAGGACGACCACTGCCGTGACCGCCTCGCCCCACTCCTCGTCGGGCAGCCCGATCACCGCGGTGGCGGCGATGTCCGGGTGCTCCATCAGCACGGCCTCGACCTCGGCGGAGGAGACGTTCATGCCGCCGGTGATCACCATGTCCTTCGCGCGGTCCACGGCGTACAGGAAGCCGGCCTCGTCGAAGTAGCCCATGTCGCCGGTGTAGATCCACTCGCCGCGTACCGTCTGGGCGGTCTCCTGCGGCCGGTGCCAGTACCCGGAGAAGTTGCTCTGCGACCGGACGGTGATCTCGCCGACCTCGCCCCGGCCCAGCACCGTACCGTCGAGCGCCCGGATGCGGACCTCGGCGTACCGGGCCGGCCGGCCGGCGGACCGCAGCCGGTCGGCCAGCCGTGCCTCGGCGAGCGCCGCGGTGTGGTCCTCCGGCATCAGGTACGAGACGAGGCCGCCCATCTCGCCGCCGCCGAAACCCTGGTAGAACTCGCACGGCAGGACGTCCATCGCCCGGCGGATCACCTTCGGCGGCATCGGCGCACCGGTGTACCCGAACAGTTTCAGCGAGTCCAGGCGGTACCCGCCCGCGGCGGACTCCTCGGTCAGCCGGCTCACCATGGTCGGCACCCCCAGCGTGTGCGCGACACCGGTCTCCTCGATCGAGCGCAGTGCCTCCGAGGCGTCGAAGGTCGGCTGGACGACCGTGCCGACGCCCTGGTACGCGGCCGCGAACGACATCCAGATGCCGGCGCCGGAGAACAGCGGCAGCAGTTGCAGGAACGGCCCCGAGTCCGGTGCCGGGATCTGCAGGAAGAAGTTCGCGATGCTCGCCAGGATCTGCCGGTGGGTACCCATGCAGCCCTTCGGCGCGGCCGTCGTCCCGCTCGTGTACCGGCTCGTGCGGACGTCGTCCGGGCTCACGCCGGACCCGTCGAAGTCGTCGCGCCCGCGCAGCTTGAGGTCGTCGTAGTCGAACCAGCCGTCCGGCGCGCCGGTGCCGTCCCGTACCACCATCGTCGGCGACGTCGCCGGCAGCGCGGCGGCCACCGCGTCGACGAACTCGGCCGTGGCGAACTCCGCGTCGACCACGACGCACTGCGGATCCGAGTCGGACAGCAGTTGCCGGATCTCGGGCAGCGTCAGCCCGTAGTTGATCGGTACCCCGATCAGGCCGGCCTTGGCGAGCGCGAACAGCATCTCGACGGCGGCGGCGGAGTTGCGGATGACGGTGGCGACCCGGTCGCCGCGGGACACGCCGGCCGCGAGGAGGCCGGAGGCCAGGCGGCTCGCGTCACGGTCCAGTTGGCGCCAGGTGACCGTGGTGGTGGCGTCGATGACCGCCGGCGCGCCGGGTATCCGCTCCGCGTTCCTGGCGACCAGGTCGCCCACTCGCAGGTTCGTGGTCACGTCCGTGCGTCTCCTCTCACTGTTCCGGATCCGCCGCGCCGGGTCAGGCGAGGTCGTGCTGGCGCGCCCACCGGACCATCTCGGAAACGCCCTTCGTGACCTGGTCGGGTTGGCCGATGAAGTAGTGGTTCGCACCGTGGAGCGTGACGAGTTCCTTGTCCTCGTGGGCGACGGCGTCGTAGAGCGCGTGCGCGTGGCTGGGGAACGCCGCGTTGTCGGCGGTGCCGTACACGACCTGGACGGGTACCGAGACGTGTGGCAGGTGCGACGGGCCGTGGCCCTGGCTGTCGCGGATGCTCCACTGGCTCAGCCACGCGCGGGCGCTGGTGTAGCGGCCGAGAGTGGCCGGCGCGACGTTGGCCGTGCGGGCGTCACCCCACAGGGTGCCGGGTGTGCGGTCGGAGGGTTCGATCGACAGGTCCAGGAACCGCGGGTCGGCGCATGTGCCGTGCACGACGAACGGGTGGTCCTGCGGCCCCGACCCGTCCGCCGTCAGTTCGGCGAGCAGGTCCAGGACCCAGGCCCGGATCTTCTCGCTGCGCCGTACCTGCGCCTCCCGGTAGCGGGCGAGGAACTCGGCATCGTACGGGGGGCCGTTGCGGGCGTCGAACATGTCCAGCGCGGGGTCGCGGGTGAACGGGTCGCGTTCGTCGACGATGGCCGGGTCGAGCCACTCGGTGTAGACCTGGGCGCGGCCCGGGTGCGCCATGAGCAGGATGAGCCCGTCCACCGGCGGCAGCGAGGCCTTCGTGAGGTCGGGTGGATCGCCTGCCGGCGTCGCGGTGATGGTCGGTCGTTCGGCCTGGCTCTGGTACAGGGCGGCGAGTCCACCCCCGCCGGAGTTGCCGACCAGGACGATCCGCTCGTACCCCAGGCCGCGCAGCGACGTCACGGCGGAGGCGATGTCCAGCACGCAGTTCTCGAACAGCAGCGACGTGTCGTTGCCGACGTACCTCGTGGTCAGCCCGACGGCCGCGATACCGTGTGCGGCCAACGGTTCCAGCGCGTAATGGCCCAGGAAGTTCGACGTCGGGTGGACGATGAGGAACGCGGCGCGCGGCCGGTCGCCGTCGGGTCTCACCTGCCTGGCCCAGATCTTGCCGCTGAGCCGGGCGACGCCCGAGTAGATGTCGATGCGCCCGCCGTAGTTCACCGGAAAGTGCAGCAGTTCGTCCCTCATGCGCCCCAGTTTTCGCGTC
>DASXOA010000149.1:0-11336 GCA_036494675.1 Rugosimonospora sp. | reverse complement strand
CGCCGGCGTACGCGACCCTGCGCCGGGCCATCTCCGACGATCCGCTGACGCCGTCCTCGCCCGCGATGGCGGGCCGGCAGAAGGCGGAGAACGGCGCGGGGAAGCTGGCCCGAGGGCTGGCCGCGCACCTGCCCGAGCCGCGCGACTTCGACGACTGGCACTACCTGACGCAGGTCAACCAGGCGCGGGCCCTGAGCCTCGGCGTGGAGCACTTCCGGTCGCACCGGCCGGTGTGCATGGGTGCCGTCTTCTGGCAACTGAACGACGACTGGCCGGTCATCTCATGGTCCACAGTGGACGGTGATGAGCACCGCAAACCGGTGTGGTACGCGATGCGGCGTAGCTTCGCGCCGCGACTGCTGACCATCCAGCCGCGCGAGGGCGGCCCGGTCCTGGTGGCGGTCAACGACAGCGTGGACGACTGGACGGTACCGGTCGAGGTGGCGCGGTACACGCTGGCCGGGGAGCCGCGCGCGAAGTTCGGCCTCGACCTGTCGCTGCCGCCGCTGAGTTCCCGGACGGTGGAACTGCCGGCCGAATTGACCCGGGACACGAGCGGGGACGAGTTGCTGCGCGCGTACGGCAGCGACGGCTCGACCGCCTGGTGGTTCTTTGCCGAGGACCGCGACATCGCCTACCCCGAGGCGCGGTTCACGGCCAGCGCCGAAGACTCGGGCGGTGCCGTGCTGGTCACGGTGACCGCGCAGACCATCCTGCGCGACCTGACGCTGTTCCCCGACCGGCTGGACCCCTCGGCCGACGTGGACGACGCGCTGGTCACGCTGCTGCCCGGCGAGTCGGCGACGTTCACCGTGCGCTCCGCGCAGCGGGTGGACGCGCGCGACCTGCTGCGCCGCCCGGTGCTGCGCTGCGTCAACGACATTCGCTGAGGCGGCCGGACGCGGGAGCGATCCGGCGCCGGGGCTCCTGGACCGGTTAAGCGTTCGCGGAGACGATAGACCGAAGCGGTCAGCGCGTCTGGTCGCCGCGGCCCGGCGGCGGTGCCGCCGTGCTGCCCCTCGGGATCAGGTGAGCGGTCTCGTCCTGGACCGAGACCGCCGGCAGCCCGGCGATGACGTCGAGAAGCTGGAGCGCGGCGTGCCCGCCATAGGCCGGGATGTCGCGGGACAGCGCGGTCAGGGGCGGGTGGACGAGCTGGCACAGCACCGAGTCGTCCCACGCGACCAGCGACACGTCGGCGGGCACGGAGAGGCCCATCTCGTGCGCCACCGCCAACCCGGCGATCGCCATCACGTCGTTGTCGTAGAGGATCGCCGTCGGGCGCTGGCGCGAACTGAGCAGCCGCCGGGTCGCCCGGGCACCGTCCTCACCGGTGTAGTCGGTCGATATGGTCAGTGCCGGCGCCACGTCCAGCCGCCGGCACACCTCCTCGAACGCCTCCGTACGCGCCGCCGTGTGCCGCAACTCGGGCAGCCCGCCGACCCGGGCGATGTGCCGGTGCCCCAGGGCGCTCAGGTACTCGACCGCCTCGACCACCGCCGCGGCGTCGTCCGACCACACGCTGACCAGTCCGGCGGACTTTCCCAATGTGCCCACGACGACGGTGGGCAGCGTGAGTTCCTTCAGTACCTGGATGCGCGGGTCATCGACCCCCAGGTCGCACACCAGTACGCCGTCCACCCGGCGCTCACCCCACCAGCGCCGGTACACCGCGATCTCGGCCGGCTGGTCGGCGACGACCTGGAGCGTCAGCGCGTAGGAACGGGCCGCCAGTTCGGCCTCGACTCCACTGATCAGCTCCATGAAGAACGGTTCCACGCCGAGGATCCGCGCCGGGCGGCGCAGCACCATGCCGACCGTGTTGCTCGGCGCTCCGGACAGCGCGCGGGCCGCGCCGTTGGGGTTCCAGCCGATCTCCTCGGCGATGGCGAGCACCCGGCGCCGGGTCGACTCGGACACCCCCGGCTGCCCGTTGAGCGCATAGGAAACCGCGCCCTTGGACACCCCGGCCAGTTGGGCGATGTCGGCGATTGTCGGACGCTTCAAGCTCATCCTCCCGGACCACAAGCTAACACGGTTAAGTACCGGCACACACCATCCCTACCGGCCCGGCCGCACGGCCCGACCAGCCGGGCTACCAGAGGGTCCGGCGCGAGTACGGATGACCCGGTTCACCCACCATTTGACAGCCCGCCGAGTGCCCTCGTAGGGTCGACGCACTTACCCGGTTCAGTCGACTGGCCTGGAGGGTGATCCTCTTGCCTCGGACCGCCGTTGCCCTCGACGTCGGCGGGACCAAACTGGCCGCCGCCGTCATCGGTGACGACGGCACCATGCTGTCCCGGAGGCAGATCCCGACCCCCGCCCGGGAGAGCGCACAGGTGCTGGGCGACGCCGTCCTGCGGGTGGTGGCCGACGCGGTCGCCGACGCCGGTCGCCGTCCCGACGCGGCCGGTATCGGTTCGGCCGGCCCGATCGACCCGGCGGGTGGCACCGTCAGCCCGGTCAACATCCCGGCCTGGCGCGGTTTTCCCATCGTCGACCTGGTGGAGCGCGCCTTGCCCGGCCGCCCGGTGCGGCTGGCCGGCGACGGTCACTGCATGGCGCTCGGTGAGTACTGGCGCGCCCACAGCGCCTCGCGCGCACTCCTGGGCATGGTGGTGTCCACCGGCGTCGGCGGGGGCATCGTGCTGGACGGCGAGATCCAGGCCGGCCCGACCGGCAACGCCGGCCACATCGGCCACATGGTGATCGATCCGCGGGGACCGGCCTGCCCGTGCGGCGGGCGGGGCTGTGTCGAGATGTTCGCCAGCGGCCCGTCGATGCTCCGCTGGGCGTACGACCAGGGCTGGTGCGGCTCCCCCGCGGGCACGGACACCCGGGCACTGGCCGACTGCGCCCGCGCGGGAGACCCGATCGCCCGCGCTGCCTTCGACCGTGGCGCCGACGCGATCGCGATCGCGGTGCTCTGCGCGTCCGCCCTCGCCGACCTGGACGACGTGGTCATCGGTGGCGGCGTCGCGACCGGCGCGCACGACCTGCTGTTCACCAGGATCCGGGATGAGGTCGGGCGGCTCGCGGGACCGGCGTTCATCCGGCGGGTACGCATCGACTGCAGCGCCCTGGGCGGCGACGCCGGCCTGTTCGGCGCGGCCGCGCTGGCTCTGCACGCCACCGGCCTGCCGTTCGCCGCCCCGTCGCCCGCCGGCTGACCCCGCGCCGCCCGATACCGCGCCGCGATACCGCCGCCGCCGGATCCCGCGCCGCCAAGTCCCCGCGCCGCCAAGTCCCGCCGCCGCCCAGCCTCGCGCCAACCTCAGTCCGACTCGGCCACCGCCAGGCGGCGCAGCCCCGCACGCACCGCGGCGGCCGTCGAATCCAGTTCCACGCGCTCGGTCGCCGCCCGGCTCGCGTCGATGCGCACGCCGTCCCCGGCGAACCGCGGCACGACGTGCAGGTGCGTGTGGAAGACCTCCTGGAAGGCGACCGCGCCGTCGGCCAGGAAGAGGTTCACGCCCTCGCAGCGCAGCTTGGTGTGCCGCAGTGCGCGGGCCAGCCCGTGCGCGACCAACCAGACCCGCAACCCGGTCGTCTCGTCCAGGTCCATGAGTCCGGAGGAGTGTTCACGCGGGACGACCAGCAGGTGCCCCGGCGTGAGCGGGTGCAGGTCCATGAACGCCACGACGTCGTCGTCGGCGTACGCGTAGCTGGCGGGCACCTGCCCGCGCACGATCTGGCAGAAGACGCAGTCGTCGGCATGCATCACAGGGGTACCCGACCTTCTGACGATCCGGTGGCCCGCCGCGCGGGACCTGGCTATTGTGCTCCCCGCCGCGTCCGGTCCGCTTCCGGCCCACCGGCCCATCCCGTGCCGCCGCACCGGATTCCGTCCGGCGTTTGACCGCCACCCGTCGGGGTAGGCGGCGGGAAGCGCGTGTACTCCGTATCAGGCGTCCGGGCCCTCGACTCCGGCGCCGAACCACCCGTCAGCCGCGGCTCCGGAGCCGCGAGAACAGGACGCGACATGTCACAGAGCACCACAACCGTCGTACTCGAACCCGCCGCGCGTGAGGTCGCCGAGGTCGCCGCGAAGCCGCCGTTCCTGTTCCAGATGCCGCCCGCGCAGGGCCGGGAGACGCTCAACCAACTGCAGTCCAACCCGGTACCCAAGCCTGATGTGGACATGCAGGAGATGATGGTGCCCGGCGGCCCGTCCGGACAGGTACCGGTCAGGATCGTGCGCCCGAAGAACGCGAAGGGCACCCTGCCCACCGTGGTGTACCTGCACGGCGCCGGCTGGGTGTTCGGCGACGCGAACACCCACGACCGGCTGATCCGCGAACTGTCCGTGCTCTCCGGCGCCGCGATCGTGTTCCCGGAGTACAGCAGGGCGCCGGAGGCGCGGTACCCGGTCGCGCTGGAGGAGTGCTACGCGGTCGCCTGCTACGTCGCGGAGCACGGTGGCGAAAACAACCTGGACGGATCGCGGATGGCGGTCGCCGGGGATTCGGTCGGGGGCAACCTGGCCACGGTGCTGACGATGCTCGCCAAACAGCGCGGCGGCCCGCGTTTCCTGGAGCAGGTGCTGTTCTACCCGGTGACGGACGCGAACTTCGACACCGACTCGTACCACGAGTTCGCCGAGGGGTTCTATCTCGGGCGCGAGGAGATGATGTGGTTCTGGGACCAGTACCTCCCCGATCAGGGGCAGCGGTCGGATCCCACCGCGTCACCGCTGCGGGCCAGCCTCGACGACCTGCGCGGATTGCCGCCCACCCTGATCATCACGGACGAGGCCGACATCCTGCGCGACGAGGGCGAGGCGTACGCGGCGAAGCTGCGCACCGCCGGGGTACCGGTCGTCGAGGTGCGGTACCAGGGCATGATCCACGACTTCGTGATGCTCAACTCGCTGGCCGGTACCGGGCCGGCCCGCGCGGCGATCGCCCAGGCCGGCGCGTTCCTGCGCGGCGCGCTGGAGTCGTACTGACCGCACGGGCCGCCTGACCGCTCGGGCCGCCTGACCGCACGGGCCGCCTGACCGGTCAGGCCCGACCCGCTGACGCCGCGGCCCGACGGGGCCGACGCCATCGTGCCGGCCACCCCGCCACCCCGCCGTCCCGCCACCCCGCCGTCCGGGCGGGCGACGCCGCCGCCCCGACGTCCATGTCCGAAATCCGCGAGCCGTCGTCCTCCGCGCGGGGCACCATGGGAGGCGTGGAACTCGAATTCGAACGCTGCTACCGGGCCGTCGACTCGCGCGATCCCCGGTTCGACGGCTGGTTCGTGACCGCGGTCACGTCGACGGGGATCTACTGCCGCCCGTCCTGCCCGGCGATGACCCCGAAGCGCGCCAACGTGCGGTTCTACGCGTCCGCCGCGGCCGCGCAGCGATCCGGGTTCCGGGCCTGCAAGCGCTGCCGTCCCGACGCCGCGCCGGGCTCCCCCGAGTGGGACGTGCGCGCCGACGTGGTCGGCCGGGCCATGCGGCTGATCGGGGACGGCGTGGTGGACCGGGAGGGGGTACCCGGGCTGGCCTCGCGGCTGGCCTACACGACGCGGCACCTCAACCGGATAATCACGGCCGAACTGGGCGCCGGGCCGCTCGCGCTGGCCAGGGCGCAGCGCGCACAGACCGCGCGGACCCTGGTCGAGGCGACCGATCTTGGCCTCGCCGAGATCGCGTTCGCGGCCGGATTCGGCTCCGTCCGGCAGTTCAACGACACGCTGCGCGAGGTGTACGCGTGCGCGCCGTCGCAGTTGCGGGAGGCCGCCCGGAACCGGGTGGATACGACACAGGCCCGGAAGGGAGCGGCGGCGGCGATGCCCGAACCCGACGCCGCCAGCCCGGGTGCGGTCACGCTGCGGCTGGCGTACCGGCCCCCGCTGGACGCGGCCGCGCTGATGGAGTTCCTGGCGGTACGCGCGATCCCGGGCGTCGAGATCGCGGACGCGAGCCACTACGCGCGTGCCCTGCGGCTGCCGCACGGCCCGGCAACGGTCGTGCTCACGCCGGCGAACGGGTACGTGTCGGCCGCCCTGCGCCTGACCGACCTGCGCGACCTGGCACCGGCGGTCGCCCGCTGCCGGCGGCTGCTGGACCTGGACGCCGATCCGGTGGCGGTGGACGAGACGCTCGGCGCGGACCCGCTGCTGGCGCCGTCGATCGCGAAGGAACCGGGGCTGCGGGTTCCCCGCGCGGTGGACGGCTTCGAGATCGCGCTGCGGGCGATCGTCGGGCAGCAGATCTCGGTGGCCGGTGCGCGTACGGTCCTCGGCCGCCTCGTCGCCCTCACCGGCCGGCCGGCGTCGGCCGCGGCGGCCCCCGACCGCCCCGCCCCGCTCGACGCGCCAGCGGCACCCGAAGCGCTCGACGCTGCCCATCCGCTCGACGCTGCCGATCCGCTCGACGCGCTGACCCCGTTCCCCGATCCGGCGACCGTCGCCGACGCACCGGACGAGGCCTTCGCCATGCCGGCCGCGCGCCGGGCCACCATCCGTGCGCTCGCCACCGCCGTCGCGGCCGGAGACCTGGTCCTGGACGATGGCGCCGACCGCGCCGATACCGAGGCGGCGCTGCGGCGGATCCCGGGAATCGGTACGTGGACGGCCGGCTACGTCGCCATGCGCGCCCTGGGCGACCCGGACGTGTTCCTGCCCTCCGACCTGGCGGTACGCCGGGGGGCCGCGCAAGCCGGCCTGCCCACCGACCCCACCGCGCTGGATGAGCACGCCCGGCGCTGGCGGCCCTGGCGGTCGTACGCGGTGCTGCGGCTGTGGCGGCTCTCCTGAACCGATCCGTCAGGTGGTCCGCGCGCGGATCCGTCGGGTCCGGACGCGGACTCGTCAGGTCCCGCCACGGATCCGTCGGGTCCGGACCGCGGGTGGCCCGAGATCGCGGATGACCGGTGCCCGTCCTCGGCTAGGGTTGGCGGCTCGCGAAGAGGACCGCCACCGGAGACTTCTCGTCCGGGTCGAGCATCATCTGGGCCTCGATCGCGAACCCGGCCTCGCGCAGCCAGGCCGCCACCCGGGCGGGAGGGCGGCGGTGGATGTACACCCGCATCGGGTGCCCGCCGTAGCCCTGCGTCTTGAGCCGGGACCCCTCGCCGACGTAGAAGCCGAGCAGCAGGGTGCCCCCGGGACGCAGTACCCGCCGGAACTGCGCGAAAGCGGCGGGCACCTCGTCGTCGGGGACATGGATCAGCGTGAACCAGGCGAGCAGGCCGGCGAGCGAGTCGTCGGCGAGGTTGAGGTCCGTCATGGAGCCCACCTCGAACCGCACACCGGGGTGCTCCCGCCGGGCCACCTCGATCATCGCCGGTGAGAGGTCGATCCCGCCGGCGTCGACGCCCAGCTCACGCAGGTGAGCCGTGACCAGTCCCGGTCCGCATCCCACGTCCGCCACCGGTCCGCCGCCCGCGGTCCTGACGAGGTCGGCGAACAGCGCCAGGATCGCTCGCACGTACGGTTCCCCGGCGAGGGCGTCGCGCAGCTGATCGGCATAGCTGACCGCGACCGTGTCGTAGGAAGTCCGGGTGTCCGCCAACCAGCCTTGGGCATCCATGCCGGGACACGGTAGTCCAATGATCAGAAATCTCACGCACGGGGACAGCCGCCCTTCCCGACCGGGGCAGCGCGGCGACCGAGCGACGCGGCGACCGAGCGACGCGGCGACCGAGCGACGGCACGACGGGGCGACGCGGCGGCACCAGGTGGTATGGACCGGCATGACGACGGACGCTTACCACCGAGGGATTCACGTGAAACGATGAATACTCACCCGCGAGGGTCGGGTACCGGAAACTCACTCGTAAACTGTCGTACCCAACGGCTACGGTCGAGGGGTGTCTGCTGACGTTTCTCCTTCCAAACGTCCGCTTACAAGTCTCTGGCGCCTCCGCACCTACGTGCGTCCGTTCGTCGGCACGATGGTCTGGATGTTCGTCGCCGCCGCCGGGGCGACCGGGGCGAGCATCGTCGTCCCGCTCGTCGTGCAGCGAGTCGTCGACGGCCCGGTGCGCCACCGGCAGCCGGGCGGCCTGCTGCTGCTCGGCGCGCTGACCCTAGTGCTCGGGCTCGTCGAGGCTTTGCTGATCTTCATCCGGCGCTGGTCCCAGTCGCGGGCCTCGCTCGACATGGAGTACGCGATCCGCAACGACCTCTACGCCCACCTCCAGCGCCTGCCGATGGCGTTCCACGACCGGTGGCAGTCCGGCCAGCTTCTTTCCCGGGTGACCACCGACCTCAGCGTGATCCGCCGGTTCCTGTCGTTCGGGCTGATCTTCCTGGTCGTCAACATCGGGACCTACATCGTGGTGGTGCTGCTGTTGCTGCGGCTGTACTGGCCGCTCGGCCTGGTCGTCGCGCTCTCGTCGGTCCCGCTGTTCCTCGCGTCCCGCAAGTTCACCAGGTTCTACCTGACCATCTCCCGGCTCCAGCAGGACCAGCAGGGCGACCTGGCGACGCTGGTGGAGGAGTCGGCGCAGGGGATCCGGGTGATCAAATCGTTCGGCCGCCGGCGGCACATGGGCGGCATGTTCGACGCGGGCGCCCGGCTCGTGCACGACACCGGGGTCTCCAAGGCGCGGCTGCTCGCCCGCAGTTGGGCCGAGTTCGACGCGGTACCCAACGTCACGCTGGCCATCGTGCTGGTCGGCGGCGCCTACGCGGTGGCCAGCGGCGGGATGACCGTCGGTGGCCTGGTCGCGTTCGTGTCCCTCCAGCTGATGCTGATCTGGCCGATCGACGCGCTGGGTTGGATCATCGCCAACGGGCAGGAGGCGATGACGGCGGCCGACCGGATCTACGAGGTGTTCGACGTCCAGCCGTCCATTGTGGACGGTTCGGATCGACTCCCGCCGCAACAGGTCGAGGGCCATCTCCGGTTCGACGGGGTCGGCTTCACCTACCCGGAGGCCGACACGCCGGTGCTGCGCCGCGTCGATCTGGAGGTCATGCCCGGCGAGACGCTGGCCATCGTCGGAGTGACCGGCTCCGGCAAGACGTCGCTCGTGTCGCTGGTGACCCGGACCTACGACGTGACCACCGGCCGGATCACCATCGACGGGCGGGACGTCCGGTCGCTGCGCCTGGACTCGCTGCGCGAGATCGTGGGGGTGGCGTTCGAGGAGGCGACCCTGTTCTCCATGTCGGTCCGGGAGAACCTCACTCTGGGCCGGCCGGACGCGACCGACGAGGAGATCGCCGAGGCCCTGTCGGTCGCCCAGGCCGAATTCGTGTACGAGCTGCCGTGGGGACTGGCGACCCGGGTCGGCGAGCAGGGGCTGTCGCTGTCGGGCGGGCAGCGGCAGCGGCTCGCGCTGGCCCGGGCCGTGATCGGCAAGCCGCGGGTACTGGTCCTCGACGATCCGCTCTCCGCGCTGGACGTGCACACCGAGGCGCTGGTCGAGGAGGCCCTGGCCCGGGTGCTGCGCACCACGACCGCGCTGATCGTGGTGCACCGGCCGTCGACCGTCGCGCTGGCCGACCGGGTGGCGCTGCTGCGCGACGGCGTTATCACGGCGGTCGGCACCCACTCGGAGCTGATGGCGACGGTTCCGGAATACCGCGCGGTGCTCTCCGCCGAGGCGGAGAACGCACGCATCGACGCGTGACGACACACAGACGGCGAACGACGGTGGGGGTGACAGTGTGAGCATCGACGTCGAGGCGTGGCGGGGCCGGGCCGCCGACGAGGACGCCGAACGTACCGTGGCCGAGGGCGGCTCGGCCGTCCGGCTGCGCGCCGGCTCCCGGGCGCTGCTCGGCTCCCTGGTGCGCCCGCACCGGCGGATGCTCATCGTCGTCGTGTGCCTGCTGCTCCTGCAGAGCGCGGCCGAGATGTCCGGCCCGTACCTGGTGATGCTCGGCATCGACCGGGGCCTGCCGCCGCTGGCCGCGCATCCCCGGCACGCCGGGATCATGATCGACATCGGGATCGCGTTCGCCGTCGCCACGGTCGCCGCCTACTGCGGCAAGCGCGGCTTCATCGCGCTGTCCGGACGGATCGGCCAGGCCATCCTGCTCGACCTGCGCAACCGGGTGTACCAGCACTTCCAGCGGCTCTCGGTCGGCTTCCACGAGCGGTACACGTCGGGCCGGGTGATCTCCCGGCTCACCAGCGACATGGACTCCATCTCCGAACTGCTCGACGGCGGCATCGAGGACCTCGTGCTGTCCGCGCTGTCGGTCGTCAGCGTCGCCGCGATCCTGCTCGTCCTGGACACGCCGATGGCGCTGGTGTCGCTGATCGCCTTCCCGTTCCTGCTCTGGCTGTCCCGCTGGTTCCAGCAGAACTCGGCGCGGGCCTACCGGCGCACCCGCGAGGCGGTGGCGCTGGTAATCGTGCACTTCGTGGAGTCGACCGGCGGGATCCGGGCGGTGCAGGCGTTCCGCCGCGAGCCGCGCAACCAGGAGATCTTCGAGGCGGTCAACGACGACTACCGGCGGGCCAACCTGCGGGCGTTCCAGCTGATCTCGCTGTTCTCCCCGGGCATCAAGGTGATCGGCAACGTGACCATCGCCGCGGTGCTCACCTACGGCGGGTACCGCGTGCTGCACCACCACACCGAGATCGGTGTGCTGGCCGCGTTCCTGCTGTACCTGCGGAAGTTCTTCGAGCCGATGCAGGACCTGTCGCAGTTCTACAACTCGCTCCAGTCCGCGACCGCGGCGCTGGAGAAGCTGTCCGGCGTGCTGGACGAACCACCGGCCGTCCCCGAGCCCGCCACGCCGCGCGCGTTGCCCGCCCGCGGCGCCCGGGGGGAGATCGAGTTCGAGACGGTCTCCTTCGGGTACCGGGCCGAACGGCTCGTGCTGCCCACCTTCGACCTGCGGATCCCGGCCGGTCAGACGCTCGCCGTGGTCGGCGCGACCGGAGCCGGCAAGACCACCATCGCGAAGCTGGTCTCGCGCTTCTATGACCCGACCGACGGGAAGGTCCAACTCGACGGCGTCGACCTGCGGGACATGTCGGACGAGGACCTGCGCACCGCCGTGGTGATGGTGACCCAGGAGAATTACCTGTTCTCCGGTACCGTCGCGGACAACATCCGGTTCGGCCGGCCGAGCGCCTCCGACGACGAGGTGGTCGCCGCCGCGCAGGCCATCGGCGCGGACGGGTTCATCCGGGCGCTCCCCGAGGGGTACGGGACGGATGTGCGCAAGCGCGGCGGCAGGCTCTCGGCCGGCCAGCGCCAACTGGTCGCGTTCGCCCGGGCGTTTCTCGCCGATCCCGCGGTGCTCATCCTCGACGAGGCCACCTCGTCGCTCGACGTTCCGTCCGAGCGGCTGGTGCAACGCGCGCTGCGCACGATCCTGGCCTCCCGTACCGCGATCGTCATCGCGCACCGACTGTCCACAGTGGAGATTGC
>DASXOA010000148.1:0-10368 GCA_036494675.1 Rugosimonospora sp. | reverse complement strand
GTCCGAAGCTGACGCGTGCAGCGCACTGCCCAGTGTCGGCAGCGCCACGAACAGGACGGTTCCGTCCAGGCTCACGGCAAGGCGGTCCGGACCCTCGGCGCCGACCAGGAGACCAGGCAGGCTGTGGTCGTCACGGTGGAGACCTACGTGGTCGGACAGATCACCTTCGCCCTGGACGAGCAGGGCTCGGCCGAGGCGGAGCATCGCTCCCCGGAGCGGCGGCATCAGGCCGTTCGCCAGTACCACCAGGACTTGATCGCCACCGGGGAGTTCCCGCAGCTGTCCAGCGTGGGGCCGCCCGAGCCGACGTCCGCCGCCGATCGCGACCGGTTCTTCACGCTGGGGCTCGGCTGGCTGCTGGCGGGCATCGGAGCCAGCCTCGATCCGGACGGTCCGCCCCATCCGGCCGACTGAGCCTGGATCCTCGGGACGGATGCCCGTGAAATGAGGCGCGTGGTCGACGCGCCGGTACTCGTCTGCTCGCCGATATCGCCGATGCCACCGGTTCGACCAGCGGTTTCGGCGACGCCTGGCTCTGCTGAGACGACGGACGCGTCCACGACCCTGCGCGCCGTCCCGCCCCTGCACCGGCTCCGCGGCGATTCGTCGGTACAGACCTGGCGGCTGGTCAGATCTCCGCACGCGCCAGCGGTGCCGACGTTGTTGGCCCAGCCGACGACGCGAAAACTCATCGCCGGGAGGACCCCCGGTTGACGCAATCGTTCGGTTGCTATAGTTTCGCAAGCAGTTGGTTGCTACTTGCTGGAGGCAGTCGTGAGCTTTCCCGATCGAATCGAGCGGACCGTCGAGATCGCTCACCCGCCGGCGACGGTGTGGGCGGCGCTCACCACGGCCGAGGGACTGAGCGCCTGGTTCGGCACGGAGGCGAGAATCGACCTGCGCCCGGGTGGCTCGGCCGCGATAACGGGGAAGAGCGGCAACACCTACGAAATGCGGGTGGAACGGGTGGAGGAGCCGACGGCGTTCGGCTACACCTGGCATATCCACGGGCTTCCCGAGGACGATCCGCGCTGCACCTACGTCGAGTTCACGCTGGAACCGACTGGTGCGGGTACGCGGCTGACCGTGGTCGAGTCCGGTTTCGCACAGCTTCCCGAGGACGCGCACCGCACAGCCCACGACGGCAACACCCGAGGATGGGCGAGCAAGCTGGACACGCTCGCCGACTACCTCGATACCGCCGCCTGACATAGAGACGATCGCCGAGCCGATGCACGTGGCGCAGCAGTTCCTGGCCGCTCTGGCGCGCGACTGGGACGACCCGCGCTCGACGCACTGAAACAACGCCTCGACCAGCATGCTCGCGAATTCACCTGACGCAGATCGCCGCCTGAACACAGCACAGAGGGGAGGACCGATAGTGGACGTGGAATCCCGCCGGCGCGCGGCTGCGCCGGCGATTGTGCTGGCGGCGACGCTCGGGCTCGCCGGCGCGTGCTGGGTCATCGCGGTCTGGCTGATGGACGGCATGGACATGGGGGTCGCGACCCGGCCAGGGTCGTTCGGGTTCTTCGCCACGGCGTGGGTGACGATGATGGCGGCGATGATGCTGCCGGGCGCGGCCCCGGCCGTGGCCAGGCACGCACGTGCCCGCGGCAGGGTGCTTGCCGCGCCGCTGTTCGCCGGGTCCTACCTGGCCGTCTGGGCGGTCGCCGGCATTCTGGCGTACGCGCTGGACCGGCCGCACGGGTCGCTGGCCGCCGGCGCGGTGGTGATCGCGGCGGGTGCGTACGAGCTCACGCCGGTCAAGCGGCGCTTCCGTCAGAGTTGCCGCGAGGATGCCGGCTCCGGGCTGGGGTTCGGACTCTCCTGTGTCGGCTCGTGCATCGGGTTGATGGCGATGCTGGTAGCGCTGGGCGTGATGAACCTGTTCTGGATGGCACTGATCGCCGTCCTCACCTGTACCCAGAAACTGCTGCCCGCGAAGGCCGCGTTCGACGTGCCTCTGGCTCTCGCGATCGTCTGGCTCGGACTCTTGATCGCCTTCGCGCCCTCGCAGGTTCCGGGGCTCACACCACCAATGATGTAACGCCAAGAAACAAGGAAAGGGAGACAGGCGATGACCAGTCACAAGACGGGGACACGCGAGGAGTGGCTTGCCGCGCGGCTGGAACTGCTCGAGGCGGAGAAGAATCTGACCCGGCGCGGCGACGAGGTGTCCCGGCAGCGGCAGGCGCTGCCCTGGGTCCGGGTCGACAAGGACTATCGCTTCGAGACCGGCGAGGGAACGGCGTCGCTCACCGACCTGTTCCAGGGACGCTCGCAGCTGCTCATCTACCACTTCATGTTCGGGCCCGACTTCACCGCCGGATGCCCGTCCTGCTCGGCGATCGCCGACGGCTTCAACGGCTCCGCGGTCCACCTCGCCAACCACGACGTCACGCTCTACGCGGTGTCGCGGGCCCCGCTGGCCAAACTCCACGCGTACCGGCAGCGGATGGGCTGGACGTTCCCGTGGGCGTCCTCCTACGGCAGCGACTTCAACGTGGACTTCGGGGTGGCCCACACCAAGGAGGAGTGGGAGGCGGGCACCGTTCCGTACAACTTCACCGAGCAGGACCTGCGGCCGACGCCCGACGAGAAGGGTTCCCGCGACGCCTTCTCCCAGTCGATCGTGGGCACGGACTGGCAGACCTACCGGCGTGAAGGACCCGGCATGAGCGCGTTCGCGCTGCAAGACAACACCGTCTACCACACCTACTCGACGTACGAGCGCGGGCTGGACGTCCTGTGGGGCATGTGGCAGTGGTTCGACCGCGCGCCGCTGGGCCGCAACGAGACCGGCCACTGGTGGCACCGCCACGACGAGTACAACCAGTAGAAGCCGGCGCCGAAATGACGAGCCAGGCCGCCCGTGGCACAGGCGGCCTGGCCGTGAAGGTCAGATCGTCGTCGAAGGCATATCTGCGGTCTCGGCTCGGTCCTCGGGCAGGCTGACCAGGTTCGCGCTGACCCGCCACAACTGTGCCGCCGCGGCTTCGTCGTCGCCGCGTTCGGAGGATCGCCGGGGTTTGCTGTTGGCGAAGTACCGGCCGGTCACCTGCTGGAGATCGGGGGCGGATGCCACATGGATGGACGTGGCGGCGCCCTCGGTCGGGTTCTTCATGAACGGCCGCATGAACGGGACGAACAGCCGCTGGACGCGGCCGGGGTCTTCGGCTCCGAACGAGGTGCTCACGACGCCGGGATGTAAGGCATTGGCTGTGACTGCGCTGCCTCGCAGCCTGCGGGCCAGTTCGTAGGTGAACAGGACGTTGGCGAGTTTGGACTGGTTGTAGGCCCGGGCGCCGGAGTAGGACAGTTCGCCCTGCAGGTCGTCGAAGTCGATGCGCCCCAGGGAGTGCGCGTTGGACGCGACGGTGACCACACGGGCCGGGGCGCTGTGCTTGAGCCGGTCCAGGAGCAGGTTGGTGAGTAGGAACGGCGCGAGATGGTTGAGGGCGAAGGTCCGCTCGAGTCCGTCGGAGGTGACGTGCCGGGTGTTCCAGTACCCCCCGACGTTGTTCACGAGCACATCGATGCGGGGAAGGCGCTGGAGTACCTCGTCGGCCAGCCGCCGTACCTGCGATGGGGCGGACAGGTCCGCGACGAACACGTCGACGTACCCGGTGCCGGCCGCGCGGATCTCGGCCGCCGCGGCCTCGGTACGCCCGCGGTCCCGGCCGATGATCGCCAGGTGCGCCCCCATCCCGGCCAGACCCACAGCGGTCGCCCGGCCTATGCCGCCGGTACCGCCGGTGACCAGCACGGTTCGGCCGGCCATCGGCCCGCTCTGGATCCGGTCCATGGTCGCGCTCCTTCGACTGTGACCCGCCGCCGGGCGGTTTCTCCGTGGCCGGCGGCCGGTCGTCCTCACGCGCCCGCGGCTCGCGCCGCAGGCTCGGTCACTCCGTTGGCGTGATCACGGCGTTGGCCGGGTCGGTGCCGCCGGCGTCCAACCGGAAGGGCGGATAGGCGTCGGTCATCAGCGACGTGTACGCGGCAACGCGGAGCACCCACCGGTTCAGGCCGAGGATCAGGTTGTAGAGGCCGGTGGGGTAGCGGCCGGTCGCTGCCAGGATGATCGCGGCGATGAGTACCAGGCATCCGATCAGCCCTGCGTCGGTCCAGCTGTAGTTGTGGGCTTCCGAACGCATGCCGAGCCAACCTCCGCCGCCGACGAAGAAGGCGACGATCAGGTAGTGCGGGATAGCCAGCAGCCACCATTTCACCAGAACCAGGCCACGGGAGAGGTGTTCGGGGTAGGGCACGTGCAGGTGCGCCGGGTAGTCGGGCACCTCGGCCAGGGTAAATGGCGGGTACCGGTCGGTGCCGAGCGCGCTGTACGCGTAGTAATTGGCCCGCCAGGACCACCGCATCACGCCGAGGTTGAAGTCGAAGATTCGTCGCGGGTAGTGACCGGTGAACAGGATCGCGAAGAACGCCACAATGGACAGGACGGTGAACGCGATCCACAGGAAGAAAAGCGTGATGTAGTGCGGAATGACGAGAACCCATTTCACCAGCCACAGCCAACGTGACAGGTGCGGATCCATGCGCGCGTCCACGTGCACCGGATAGATCGTTGTTGCGGTCATGATGAATCGCCTTCCATCGGCGACTTCGTCGCCAGTATGGACACGGCGTAGGCCGTCACCCGACCGGTGACGTCGATGACGATCTCCGGATCGACCGTCCGCCAAACGCTCGGCCATTGAACCTAGAGTCCTGTGGGACTGCCGAAGTCCTAGGCAGCACGCCCGGTAGGCGCTGGCCCGCCGACGATGCTGACGAACCGATCCACGACCGACTCTACGCGCAATCGACGCACTCGTATGGAAGCCGATCAGCTGCATTTCGACGACGACAGGTAAGCAAGGACTGGCTTCCGATTGGCCTGCTTGGGCGAGTGTCGACTCCGCCGGAGACGCGTAGGGTCATCTTTGTCGCCCGATTCCCCGGTGGCCTGACAGTCCGCCGCCGACGAACGAGCCCATCAAGATCGTGGTTCCGTGACCGAGCGGATTGAGGGCTCCCATCGCCACCGTCTCGTGTGGCCATCTACGACATGCGGCGGCGGAACGTCGGCACGACCGAGTTCGTGCAAAGCGCTCACCGTCGTCGGGTTCGACCCACCCACCACCATTCGATCACCAGCAACGAACGGAGTCCCGATGAACTCCATAAGGAAGACCGCACTCGCGGCAGGCGTGTTCTACCTGCTCAGCTTTGTCTCGATCCCGACCCTCGCCCTGTACGCGCCGGTACGTGATCCGAGCTACATCGTCGGCCCCGGTTCGGGTACCGGCGTCATCATCGGCGTCATCCTGGAGATCATCGTGGCCCTCGCCGGCATTGGCACGGCAGTGGCGCTGTACCCGGTGGTCAAGCGGCAGAACCACGGGATCGCGTTGGGCTTCGTCGGTTCGCGGACCCTGGAAGCGGCAACCATCTTCGCCGGCACCGTGATTCTGATGACGATGGTGACGTTGCGGGAGGCCGGAGCCGGACCAGACGCGCTGGTTACCGGGAAGGTCTTGGTCGCCATGCACAACTGGACGTTCCTGATCGGCCAGGGCCTCCTTCCGGCCGTGAACGCCGTGCTGCTGGGCTCCCTGCTATACCAGTCGCGCCTCGTACCGCGGATTCTTCCCCTGCTGGGATTCATCGGAGCGCCTCTGCTCGCTACTTCCGCCATTGCCACGTTGTTCGGCCTCTGGACCCAGGTGTCCCCGGCGTCGGGCCTCCTGAGCATCCCGGTCGCTGTGTGGGAGTTCTCGCTTGGTGTCTGGCTCGTCGTCAAGGGCTTCAAGCCCTCACCCATCACGGCGGAAATGGTTGCGGCCAGCACCCCGCCGACGGACCGTCAGCCCCAGCTATCGAGCCGACCGTGAACCCCCGGCAGAACCCGCCGACGCACATACCAGCCGTGACACCCACGAGCGGCACGATGGAGGCGATGGTCCAGGAGCGGTACGGCGAGGCCGAGCACGTCCTGCGACTCGCGCCCATCAACAGGCCCGAGATCGGCGACGGCGACGTTCTGGTGCGCGTGCACGCGGCCGGGTTGGATCGGGGCGTGTGGCACGTCACGGCCGGCCTTCCGTACCCGGTGCGCCTCGTATCCGGCATCCGCGCCCCCAAGGCCAGGGTCCCCGGCACGGACGTCGCGGGACGTGTCGAGGCGGTCGGCAGAGACGTGGCCACGCTGCGGGTCGGCGATGACGTGTTCGGCACCGCCGACGGCTCCTTCGCCGAGTACGCACGCGCCCGGCAGGACACACTCGTACCGAAGCCGAAAAGCCTCAGCTTCGAGCAGGCAGCGGCCGTTCCCGTCTCCGCCTGCACCGCCCTGCAGGCCGTTCGTGACCGCGGCCGGGTGCAGCCGGGCAGGAAGGTACTGATCATCGGCGCATCGGGGGGCGTCGGCACGTTCGCCGTGCAGATCGCCAAGGCGTACGGAGCCCACGTCACCGGCGTCTGCAGCACCGCGAAGCTGGACCTGGTCCGGTCCATCGGCGCCGACCACGTCATCGACTACACCCACGATGACATCAGCGACGGGCGGCAGCGTTACGACGTGATCCTCGACATCGGAGGGAACCGCTCGCTCAGGACGTTGCGGCACGCCCTCACTCCCCGCGGCACGCTCGTCATCACGGGCGGCGAGACAGGTGGCCGGTGGCTCGGCGGCACCGACCGGCAGTTGCGAGCGATGGCCCTGTCCCCGTTCATCGGCCAGAAGCTCGGCACGTTCATCGGCACCCAGAACGCCGCCGACCTGCTCGTCATCGCCGGGCTCATCGACGCCGGCAAGGTGACACCGGTCATCGACCGGACCTACCCACTCGACGAGGTTCCCACGGCCATCCGGTACCTGCAGGACGGTCATGCCCGAGGCAAGGTCGTCATCACCATCTGAGCCGCGCGGGGTCGAGACGCTGCTCGCCCTGTGCGTGCCCATTCACCACGGCACGGCGGTTCCGTCCCAGGAGAGGAACTGACCGGTGGGGCCGTCGTCGGGCAGCAACGCCAGCCGGACGGCGCCCGCCGCGGCCTCGGCCGGGTCTCCGTCGCTGGCCGCGGCGCGCGGATTGAGGTCGGTCCTGCGCAGTCCGGGCGCGAGAGCGTTGACCTTGAAGCCGTCGGCGGCCAGCGTCTGAGCGTAGAAGATCGTCAATGCGTTCAGGGCCGCTTTCGACGACCGGTACGCGGCACCCGTGCCCATGGTGGTGGAGAACTGTTGCGTGCCGGCGCTCCGGGCCAGCGATCCGGTTTCGCTGGAGATGTTCACGATCCGGGGTCGTGCGGAGCGGCGCAACGCGGGCAGGAACGCGTTGGTGACGCCGAGCACCCCGAACACATTCGTTTCGTAGACGCGGCGGACGGTGTCGACGTCGGTCTCGGTGGCCGGGTACAGGTCGGGCGAGATTCCGGCGTTATTGACCAGAATGTCCAGCTTATCGACCTGGCGGGCGGCTTCGGCAATGCTCGCGCCGTCGGTGACGTCGAGGATCAGCAGCCGTGCGTTTGCGCCGATCGCGTCGACGGCCGAGCGTCCCCGCGCGGCGTCACGTGACCCGAGGTAGACGGTGAGCCCGGCGGCCGCGAGCTGCCGAGCGATCTCCTTGCCGATGCCCTTGTTGGCGCCGGTGACCAGTGCCGTGGAATCGTTCATGGTGTCGACGATGCCCGCAGCGGACGGGTCTATCCAGGGACAACCGATCCCAGGCACAGGATGAGCGGTGGAGGAGGCCACATGAGCAGACCGGAGCTGGCTCGGTTCCTACGGGACCGGCGGGAGGGTCTGCGTACCGCGGACGTCGGCCTGCCCGGCGGCACGCGCCGCCGTACGCCGGGCCTGCGCCGCGAGGAGGTCGCCCGGCTGGCCCACATGTCCGTCGACTACTACGTCAGGCTCGAACAGGCCCGCGGGCCCCGCCCGTCGTCGCGGATCCTCGACGCCCTCACCGGCGCGCTCCGGCTGTCCCCGGCCGAGCGGGTCCACCTGTTCCGGCTGGCCGGGACGAACCCGACCCCACCCGCCGGCCCGGTGCGCCGGGTCCGCCCGTACGTGGTGAACCTGCTGCGCCGCATCCCCGAAGCGGCGGCCGTTGTGACCGACGCCACCTACGACGTGATCGCCTTCAACCCGCTCGCCGATGCCCTGCTGGGCAACCTGGCGCAGGAGCCGAACCTGGCCCGCCGTCGCTTCCTGGGCCTTGGCTACGAAAGCTCCAGCGCCGAAGAGTTCGGCCACATCGCGGTGGCACGGCTGCGCGCCGCCGCCGACCGCTACCCCCGCGATGAGCCGCTCACCCGCCTCCTGGCGCAGTTGCACGCCACCAGCCACGAATTCACCGAGATCTGGGACACCAACCCGGTGCGTGCCCCGGGCCACCGGACCAAGACCATCACCCATCCACGGCTCGGCCCGCTGCGCCTCAACTGCGACGTCCTCACCATCCCCGACGACGATCAGCAGGTCGTCTTCCTCACCGCCGACCCCGGCACCACCACCGCCCGTGCCGTGCGCGAACTGGTCAAGGCTGGCTGACGAGCGTCCGGAAGAACTCCCGGATGTCCGAGACCAGGAGGTCCGGGGCCTGCAGCGAGGCGAAGTGCCCTCCCCGCGAGTACCGCGACCAGTGCGTGACCGTGTTCGACAGCTCAGCCAACCCGCGCACCGCCCGGTCGCCCAGGAAGTTCGCCACTCCCGTGGGAACCGGTGACCGTGCGGGACGCCGCCCCCACGCCTCCGACCCGGCCTCCAGGTAGAGCCGCGCAGCCGATCCCGCCGTCGACGTCAGCCAGAAGATCGTGACGTTGGTCAGGATGGTGTCGCGGTCGATCGGAGTCCGCTCGGTCTTCGTGGGATCCCAGTCCACGAACCACTCCAGGTTCCAGGCGAGTTGACCGGTCGGGGAGTCGTTGAGCGCGTACGCCAGGGTCTGCGGCCGGGTGGACATCTGCGTGGCGTACCCGGAATGGCCATACCACCACGCCTGGTTGCGCTTCGCCTGCTCCCGCTCCTGCTCCGGGAGCGCGTCCAGCTCACCGGGATCGATCGGGGTCGAGGCGTTGGCGAGCGCGTTGACGTGCACGCCGAGGACGTGCTCCGGGTCGGTCCGGCCGAGTTCCGGAGAGACGATGCTGCCGAAGTCGCCGCCTTGAGCGCCGTAGTGCTGGTAGCCCAGGCGCCGCATCAGCTCGGCCCACGCCCGCGCGATGCGCTGGACGCCCCAGCCGGTCTGCCGGGTCGGCCCGGAGAACGCGAAGCCGGGCACCGACGGCGCGACCACGTGGAACGCGTCGGCCGGATCGCCGCCGTGTGACCGGGGGTCGGTCAGCGGTCCGAGGATGTCCAGGAAGTCGTAGACCGTGCTCGGCCAGCCGTGCGTCACGATCAGCGGGGTCGCGTCCGGCTCGGGCGAGCGCACGTGCAGGAAGTGCACACGCTGGCCGTCGATCTCGGTGGTGAACTGCGGGACTTCGTTGAGCCGGGCCTCGTGCGCCCGCCAGTCGTAGGCGGTGCGCCAGTGCTCGACCAGTTCACTGAGGTAGTCCCTGCTGACGCCGTAGGACCAGCCGACGCCGGGCAGTTCGTCGGGCCAGCGGGTGCGGGCCAGCCGGTCGCGCAGGTCGTCGAGGTCGGCGCGCGGAACGTCGATGCGGAAGGGCTCCGGTGTGCTCACGCCGCCCATGATGCGCGCCGGGTCCGACAGTCACGGTCGCGCAGTGCCGGGCCGAGGACGAGGAACGACCGCGGCCGAGGTCTCGGCGTACGGCGCCGTCGCCAGAATCCCCTGACCCCGATCCGGCGCTCGCACTTTCGGTCAACCGCCCATCGGGTGTATGGTCACATTGCTCGCGTTGATCGCATGGTTGTGAGGTTCCTCCGACCGATCCCGGGCGACGACCCTGCCGGGTTGTTGGTGGCGCTCAAGGAGTGGGTGCCCCCGCCGTATACGACCTCTGTGTCGTGTCCATCCGTGACCATCAGCCGCACGCTGCGCGGGTGGAATCGACGCGGACAGGTGTGAAAGGAACACCATGACCGCGCTGACCGCAACCATGCCCACCACCCTTCATGACGAGCGCCACACCGCCGACGCCACGACCGCGTCGCGGGACACCCGTAAGCCCGCCGCCAACGTCGAGGCCGTCGCCCTCCTCACGAGCCTCGCCAAACTGTCCACCGACGACCCGCGGCGGCCGAAGGTACGCGACCGGGCCATCCAGGCCTGGCTGCCGCTGGCCCGGCACCTGGCCCAGCGTTTCCACGGTCGCGGGGAGCCCCTCGACGACCTGGTGCAGATCGCGACCGTGGGCCTGATCAAGGCGATCGACCGGTTCGACCCGGAGTAC
>DASXOA010000147.1:0-11530 GCA_036494675.1 Rugosimonospora sp. | reverse complement strand
GGGGGCACGCCGGTCTCCTCCTGTACGGCGGCCTGCAGGGTGTGCGACATCTCCGCATGGCCGGCCTCGTCGGTGTAGATACGCAGCGCGTCGTTTTTCATGCCGGTCGGCAGGGACGGCAGGAACGCTGGCGAACGCAGTAGCAGACACGCTTCGTTCACCGGCCCGGTCTCCAGCTGGACGGTGAACTCCAGGTACTGGTAAAGGCAGTGCACGAGCAGATCCCGGCGTACCCGGAGGCCGGCAGCGCGTACCTGTGGATGGCGTAGCGGCACGCACAGGTCGGCGGAGAAGAAGTCGAGGCCGGGCCGGAAGGGCGAGTTGCGTCGAGGCTTGGCGCGCACCCACGCACGGGTATCCCAGTCCCCGAAGTGGGACCGGTAGGTGGCGCCTCGGGTTGGCTGTCTCGGCGCGGTGGCCGGGCCGTCGCCAGGCCGCGCTGCCTCGTCGGCCATCAGTCGGCCAGGTCCAGCCGGACGTGATAGCGCTCCAGCCAGGCATCCAGCCGCAACACCAGTTCGATCGCGGCCCGCGCCTCGTTGCCGCTGCGCGGGCCGACAGGCGCGGCGGCGGCCTGGCGTACCCGGTCCAGGTTCAGCAGCGGTCGTAGCCGGGCATCGTCGCGCTCCAGCAGCCCGCGCAGCTCCACCCGCAGCGCCCGCTCATACTCCGGGTCCTGGGTCGCTGGGAACGGCGCCTTACGCCGGTCCGCCACGGCGGTCGGCAGCAGGTCGCGGGTCGCCGCCCGCAGCAGACTCTTTTCCCGCCCGTCGAAGGTCTTCATCGCCCACGGTGTGGTGAACACGTACTCGACCAGCCGGTGGTCAAGGAACGGTACCCTCGCCTCGACCGGCCCGGCGCTGCTCATCCGCTCGGCCCGGTCCAGCAGCAGCGGCATCAGCCGGGTGAGGCCGAGGTAGGTCAGCTCGCGCATCCGCCGCTCCGGTCCGCTCTGCTCGGCAGTGTGCGGTACCTCGGCGAGCGCGTCGCGGTACATCGCGTCCCGGTATCCGACCAGGTCGAGCTGCTTGAGCAGACCAGGGTCGAGCAGGCTTGTCGCCGAGTCGGGACCGTCGTCGTTGACGTGGCCGAACATGCCCAGCCAGGGAAAGGTCGGCGCGGCCACCGCGACCGGGTCGTGGTACCAGGCGTAGCCGCCGAACACCTCGTCCGCGCTCTCCCCGGTGATGGCGACCGTCGCATGCCGACCCACCTCGCGGCAGAGCAGGTACAGCGCGGTGTCGCGGTCGCCCCGGCCGTACGGCAGGTCGATCGCATCCAACGCCACCGCCCGGTGGGTCGGATCGGCCAGCTCTGCGGTGGACACCACCACATCGGTGTGCCGGGAGCCGAGGTGCTCCACCATCTGCCGCACGTATGGGGCGTCCGGCGTGTCGCGCATGTAGTCGGGTTGGAAATTCTCCACGTACCCGGCGAAGTCAAGGCTGAAGGTCCGCAACCGCCCCCCACCGCGCTCGCGCAGCGCGGCGGTGGCGAGCGCGGCCACCACTGAGGAGTCCAGGCCGCCGGAGAGCAGCACACCCACCGGTACATCGGAGACGAGCTGGCTGGAGACGATCTCCTCCAGCAGCCCGCGAACAGTCTGCACGGTGCGGGGCAGGTCGTCGGTGTGCTCGCCGGCCGGCAGCCGCCAGTAGGTGCGCCGGTGCAGGCCGGCGCGGTCGACCCGGATCATTTCGCCGGGGCGTAGTTGGTCGACGCCGGCGTACCCGCCGTGGCCGGGCGTCGCGGCGAGCGACAGCAGTTCGCGCAGGCCGTCGGTGTCCACAACGGCGGCCACCGAGGGGTGCGCCAGCAGTGCCTTCGGCTCGGTACCGAACAGCACTCCGCCGGCGCCCCGCTGGTAATACAGCGGCTTGATGCCGAACCGGTCCCGGACCAGTACCAGCGCCTCGCGCCGGACGTCCCAGATGGCGAAGGCGTACATGCCGTTGAGCCGGTCGACGAAGTCCTCGCCCCACTCCAGGTAGGCCCGCAGCACCGTTTCGGTGTCACAGTCGCTTTCGAAGCGGTGCCCACGGGCGACCAGTTCGCGGCGCAACTCGCGATGGTTGTAGACCTCGCTGCAGTAGCTGATCGCGGCGATGACCCGACCGTCCTCGACCGCCAGCATCGGCTGTTGGCCGCCGGTCGGATCGATGACCGACAGGCGCCGGTGACCTAGCACCGCGTGCGGCGCGGCCCAGACGGCGCCGCCGTCGGGGCCGCGTCGGGTCATCGTCGCGGTCATCGCCGCCACGGTGGCGGCCTCACCGCTGAGGTCACGGGTGAAGTCGACCCATCCTGCGATACCGCACACGCGGTTAGCTCCTCTCTCCGCCGACCGGTTCAGGTAGCCGGTTCGCTTCCGGGTCCGGCACTGCCGCCGGCGCTGTCGCGGGCTCGATTGGCAGGCCGAGGTCGACGCCGGCGGCCGCGTACCGGCGAACGATCTCCGCACGGCGCGGGCTGAACCGGGCCTGGGTCGCCGTCAGCAGGTCGCGGACGAAGCCGGCGCCCGAGCCGAACTTCTCCTCCTCCTGCGGCAGGTCGATGACCGCGTTGGAGCCGGTGCCCCGCAACACGTTGATCGGATCCTCGCCGCGACGCACCCGGTCGAGCTGGTCGAAGTACATCCGGCGGAGCAGACCCACGCCCCGGTCGACCGCGCCCAGCCGCTCGCGGGACCGGTCGGCGATCGGGCCCTGCGCGAGCCAGGCCATGATGTCCTGCCCCTCGACGTTGTTGAGGATCAGCTCCCCGTCGCCCGTGCGCCACGGCACCGGGTAGGAGGTCACCGGCCCCGGATCGGTCACCGGTCGGCCGCCAGGTCGGTAGGCGAGATACCACAGCACCCAGGTGGTCTCGTCATCGATGGGAGTTCGCAGATGGAACCCGTAGCTGCCCCCGCCGCCCAGCCGTACCAGGTTGGGGAAGACCAGCGGGTGGCCGATCGCCCAGTCATCGGCGCTGGCATCCTGCCCGTCGAGTTGGCGGCGCATCAGAATGCCGTACCCGGTCGCCTCGAAGGAGACCTCGCGATTGAGCCGGGTGAACGTGGCCGGTAGTTCGTCTGCGACGCCGCGGGTGGCCAGCCACCGGCTGTACCGGCCGTGCAGCCACGCGACGTGGTCCAGGTCGACGCCGTTCTCCATGATCTGTACGTGGTTGCACGGAATGGTGGCGTGCCCCACGTCGCGGATCGCGTCATCCCAACAGAACAGGTCGTAGCGCGGCAGGGTGGGTGCCGGTGCCGGCCCGAGGTAGGCGAACAGCAACCCGCCCAGGGCCCGGACCTGGTGGGCGGGCGCGGTGACCCGCCGGGCCGCCGTCGAGGAGGCCGGCTCGCCCGGTTGCTCCAGGCAGGCGCCCGAGCCGTTGAAGAGCCAGCCGTGGTACGGGCACCGGACGCCATCGGCCTCCACGATCCCGTACGACAGCGCGGCACCCCGATGCGGGCAGCGGTCGGCGAGCAGATGGATGCTGCCGTCCGCAAGCCGGTAGAGCACCAGGTCCTCGCCGAGCAGCCGGACCTTGCGTAGGTCCCGGCGGGGCAGATCGGCGTCGAAGGCCACCGGCCACCAGTAGCGGCGCAGCACCTCGCCCATCGGGGTGCCGGGGCCGACCCGGGTCAGCGTCTCGTTGCGTTCGGCGGAGAGCATCCGCGCTCCCTTCTGGCGGCCGCCCGGTAGCTGGTCAGCATCCGGTGGCCGCACGCGCAGCGGCGCCAATCGCGCCGGAGCGGATCAGGGCGGCCAGGGCGGCGACCTCGCCGTCCAGCTGCCGGTCGGCATCGAGGAAACGGACCTGCCCGCGGACGAGATCGAAGATCGCGCGGGTGGCCGGCGCAAGCAGGGCGACGCCGCGCACTTCGGCGGCCTGGCACAGCGCGGCGAGATGCAGGGCGGTGATCTCGGTGACCAGTTCAACGGCGGTCCGCGCGTCCCGGGCGGCGATCGTGCCCATCGACACCTTGTCCTGGTTGTGCGCCTCGGTGGAGCGGGAGAACGCGGTGGCCGGCATGGTGAGCCGCAGCGCCTCGGCGGCGAGCGCGGAGCAGGCGATCTGCGCGCCCTTGTAGCCGTGATGCAGGCCGGCCCGCGGGTCGTCGGACCCGACCCGTGGGATCAGGTTGGGCGTCAGCCCGTTGTTGAACTTCTCGTCGATGACCAGGGCTAGCTGCCGGTCGAGCAGATCCCCGACGCTGGCCAGCGCCAGCTTGAGCCCATCCATCGCGTGACCGACGTGCCCGCCGTAGAAGTTGCCTCCATTGTGGACGGACCCGGTGTCGACATCGAACAGCGGGTTGTCGTTGGTAGAGTTGATCTCAATGTCCAGCCACCGGCCGGCCCACTCCAGGGTGTCGGTCAACACGCCGACGACGTGCGGCGCACACCGTACGCTGTAGCGCTCCTGGATCGGGTGGTCCAGCCGGCGGTAGCCGCGCGCGCCGAGATCGTCGTTGTCCCGCAGCACCTGCCGGTGTTCGCGGGCCAGGGCGGAGCCGGCCAGCAGTGCGTGGATGCGCGCGGCGCTGGCGACCTGCCCGGGATGCGGCTTGACCCGGTGCACCACGGGATCGAAGTGGCCCCGGTTGCCGCACAGCACCTCCACCGCGAGCGCGGTGCACACGTCGGCGACCACGGCCAGCTCGGCAGCGTCCTGGATGGCCAGCGCCGCGTACCCGGACATGAACGAGGTGCCGTTGATGAGCCCCAGCGCCTCCTTGGGCTGCAGCGTGAGCGGGCGCAGGCCGCGCTCCGCGAGCGCCTCGCCGGCCGGCCGCACCACGCCGGCCAGCCGGACCCGGCCGTCACCGGTCAGCGCGTCGGCGAGGTAGCACAGCGGCACCAGATCACCGCTCGCGCCGACCGACCCGCGTTCGGGGATGAGCGGCAGAATGTCGTACCGCAGCAGCTCAAGCAACAGGTCGACGACCTCGCGCCGGACTCCCGAGCAACCGCGCGCGAGGCAGTTCGCGCGGACCAGGATAGTGGCCCGGACCACCTCGTCGCTCGCCATCGGGCCGCTGCCGACCAGGTGATACCGCACCAGGTGCCGCTGCAGTTCGGCGGCCCGGCCAGGCGCGATCTGGTAGATGTTGTTCGCGCCGAAGCCGGTGGTCACCCCGTAGATTGGCTGGCCGGTGGCGAGGATCTCGTCGCGCAGCGCGACCGAGGCATCCATCCGGGCCGCGGCCGCCGGGTCGAGGACGAGCGCCGTCGCACCAGCTGAGCGAGCCACCTGCGCGACGTCTGAGGTGCGGAGGGTGTCGGCCCCGATCCGGATGCCGGTGGCCACCGGTGCAACGCGGTCAATCAACTGCTGCTGGGTCATCTGGCATCAGTCCCCTTTTGCCGCCGGGCCGGCGGTCGGCCGGGCTGATGGGCAGTATCACCGCTACCGCCGACCGGCCGGTAGAACGCACTTTATTGTTCGTACGAACCGGAAAGTGCGTTCTACCGCGACGCACCGCCGCCGTGCAGGATGGCCAGCCATGGGGACTTTCCACAGTCTGCTGAGTGCCGTGCGGGACCGGGCGGCGACGCATCCGGAAGCGGCAGCGCTGACCGTCGTCACCGATCCGGACGCCGGCGTGCACCGGACGCTGAGCTACGGCGAACTCGACCGGCGGGGCCGTGCCGTCGCCGCCGGCCTGTGCGCTACCGGCAAGCCCGGTGACCGGGTGGTCCTCGCGCTGCCGACCGGCGAGGACTTCGCGACCGCGCTGCTCGGCTGCTGGTATGCCGGGTTCGTGGCGGTCCCGGCGCCACCACCCGGGCGGCCCGGGGAGATCGACCGGATCGGAGCGATCGCAGAAGACTGCGCCGCGGCGGTGGTACTCACCGACGTATCGCTGTCCACTATGGACTTTCAACCGGCGATGCGGCCGGCGGCCGAGGACATCGCGCTGCTGCAATACACCTCCGGTTCCACCGGCGATCCACACGGGGTCGTTCTTACCCACGGCAATCTCGCCCACAACCTCGCCGGCATCTGGACCGCCTTCGGACGGCCGGGCACGGTACGCATCGGCGGCTGGCTGCCGCTATATCACGACATGGGACTGGCGATGCTGCTGATGCCCTGGTGGGTCGGCGGTACCAGCATTCTGATGCCACCGTCGGTTTTCCTGCGGCGGCCGCACCGGTGGCTGCGGATGGTCGACCGGTACGACATCCAGATCTCCGCTGGTCCGGATTTCGCCTACGCGCTCTGCGCCCGCCAACTCACCGACGCTCAGGTCGACGGCCTTGACCTGAGCCGCTGGACGGCCGCGATCAGCGGCGCCGAGCCGGTCTCGGCGGCCACAGTAGCCGCCTTCACGCACCGTCTCGCTCCGGCCGGGTTCCGGCCGGAGGCGCTGTCACCCTGCTACGGGCTGGCCGAGTCGACCGTATACGTCACCGGGGCCGGGGCCGGCCCGCCGACGGTCCGCGCCGTAGACGCCGCCGCGCTTGCCGACCGCCGCCTGGTCGCGCTCGACCCGGTTGCCGGCACCGGTGGTCGCGCGCTGGTCGGCTGCGGCACCTCGGGCCATCTCGAGGTGCGGGTGGTCGACCCGGATACGGGCCGTCCACTGGCCGCCGGCCACATCGGCGAGATCTGGATCCGCGGCGGCAGCGTGGCCGGCGGCTACTGGAATCGCCCCGCTCGCAGCCGGGCGGTGTTCACCGCCGTCACCACCGACGGCGAACCGGGCTGGCTGCGCAGCGGTGACCTGGGCGCGATGCTCGACGGCGAACTGTTCGTCACCGGTCGCGCCAAGGACACCATCGTGGTGTACGGGCGCACCCTCTACCCGCACGACATCGAGGCCACCGTGCGCGCCACGGCGCCGCAACTGGCCACCCTCTTCGGTGCAGCCTTCGGGTTCCACGGCAGCGGCGGGGACATCGACAGCACCGGCGGCGAACGGATCGCGGTGGTGCACGAGTTGCAAGGCCGACCCGAGCCGGCGGACCTGCGGGCGCTCGCCGGTCGCATCCGCTCCCGGGTGGCCGCCGCGCACGGCGTGGCCTTGCACGGCGTGGTCCTGGTCCGGCCCGGCGCGGTGCCGCGCACCACCAGCGGCAAGGTACGCCGCTCGGCAACCCGCGACCTGGCACTGGCCGGCGCCCTCAGCCCGCTCTACACCGACCTTCCCGAGACAGCGCGGTGATCCTCTGCCCGGCCGCACCGCCGGCAGCCGAGCCACCCGCGACCCCGCCGTACCGACATCCGCCGGCGAAGTCAAGGAGTTCCGATGGTCCAGCACGATTCCACGGCGGTACGGCGATGGCTTACCACCCAGGTCGCCCGGTACCTGGACACCACAGCCGACCGGATCGCTCCGCACACACCGCTGGCGGAGTACGGCCTGGACTCGGTAATCTCGCTGACCCTGTGCGGCGACATCGAGGACCATTTCGGCGTGCCGGTCGAGCCGACCCTCGCCTGGGACTACCCGACCATCGATGCGATCCAGCGCTATGTGCTCGACGCGCTGCGCAGCGGAGCGACCGCCCTGTGATCGCGCTGGAGGCGGTGTCGGCTTACCTGCCGCCGACCGAGGTCGCGCTCGCCGACGTCCAGGGCTGGCTCGGCATCACCGACGCCGAGCTGAAGATTTACCGGCGGTTCTACGGATACGACAAGATGCGCTGGGCTCCCGGGGTGGCCGTCGACGAACTGCTGCTGGCCGCCGCACGGGGGCTTTCCGGACTGGCCGGGCACCGGGACCGGATCCGGTACGTGATCCAGGCCCGTACCGTGCAGACCGTCGCCCCGTACGCGGTCAACGTGCCACACGACGTCGGTCGCCGCCTGGGCCTGGCGCACGCCGCCACCTTCACCGTCACCGACCACGCCTGCGCGTCCGGGCTGCTCGCGCTGGACGTGGCCGGCGCGCTGCTCGCCGCCGACGGCGATCCCGAGGCCCGCGCCCTCATCCTGACCGGTGAGAAGGCGTTCACCCCGACGATCGCGTTCAGCCCGGCCAGGACCGTGATGGGTGAGGGCACCGCCGCCTGCCTGGTGAGGTTGGGCGGGGACCGGGACCGGCTACTGGCGTACGCGACCGCCACCTACGGCGAATACCACAACACCATGTCGCTGGACGCGGCGCTGACCGCACGCTTCCAGCAGGCGTACCCCGCGCTGCTGGCCGAAGTTATCCGGGAGGCGACCGATCGGGCCGGGCTGCGCCTCGCCGACCTGGCGATGATCGTGCCGCACAACAGCAACCGGGTCTCCTGGGTGCATACCTGCCGGCTGCTCGGCTTCCCGTTGGGTCAGGTGTTCCTGGACAACATCCCGGTCACCGGACACTGCTTCTGCGCCGACCCGTTCGTCAACTACGTCTGCGTCACTGAGCGCGGACTGCTGCGCCGGGGCGAGGCGTACCTGCTGGTCTCGGTCGGGCTCGGGGCCACCTTCTCGGCGATGGTCTTCCGCCACTGAAATGAGGTACGCGCATGGGTAAGCCAACCGTTCTGCTCGGGAACTTCGAGGTGGAGCGCGAGTGGGGCCGGGGCGAGATCGGGCTGCCGGCGGTGGCCTTCGCCGGCTCGCGGGCGATCACCACCCGGATGGACGAACTGGTGCTGCTGCTCGGCGACGGCGCCGACCACGCGGTCCTCAAGGCGGCGCCGGACCCGGACTTCCTGGCGTACCTGGGGCAGTTGGGTTTCCCGGTGCCCACCGTGCACCCAGTGGCTGGCGGCGACCCGGCCGGCGGCGCGAGCGAGGACGCGCTGGGCGCGCCCGCGGTGCTGGCCGCCCTCGACACGGTCGCCGACGCCGGCGGCATCCTGTCGCCGCACGGTGTCTCGGCCCACGAGGAGGCGCTCGCCCGGCGCACCGGTCTGACCCTGGCCGGTCCGCCGGCGGCGGTCTGCAAACGGGTCAACAGCAAGGTGTACAGCCGGCGCGCCGCAGACCAGGCCGGCCTGCGCCAGGCCACCGGCTGGGCCTGTGCCACGCTGGCCGACCTCGACCGGGCCGTGGTCGGCGCGCAGCGGCTGCTGGCCGCCGGCCGCACCGTGGTGGTCAAAGACGCGTACGGGGTCTCCGGCGCCGGCCTGTCGGTTGTCGCTGATGGCCAGCGACTGAACCAACTCGCCCGGATGGTGCGCTCGCGGGCGGACCGGGCCGGCACCGACCGGATCGGGCTGGTGGTCGAGGAGTGGGTGGCCAAGCGCACCGACCTCAACTATCAGTTCACCATCGACCCGGGCGGCGACTGCCGCTTCGACTTCGTGCTGGAGGCGCTGACCGAAAAAGGTGTGCACAAAGGACACCGGTGGCCAGCCCGGCTGACTGCCGCGCAACGCGACGAACTGGAACACACGGCCGTGGCACTGGGCGCCCGGCTGGCCGCCGACGGCTACCACGGCGTGGTCGGCGTCGATTCGATGATCGACCCGGACGGTGGCCTCTACCCGATTGTGGAGATCAACGCCCGGCGCAACATGTCGACGTACCTGGCGCCGCTGCGCGAACGGTTCCTCGGCCCGGACCGCGTCGCGGTTTCGCGGCACTTCCCGCTGCGGCTTGGTCGGCCGATCTCCTTCGCGCTGCTGCACGACCGGCTCGCCGACCTGCTGCCCGGCGGCGGACCGGCACACGTCGTCGTCACCGCGCACGGCACGCTCAACGCCGGCGCGGCCGGCGATCGGCCGCGGGACACGACGTTCGACGGGCGGCTCTACACCCTGCTCGTCGCGCAGAGCACGACCGCACTGACCACATTGGACGCCAAAGTCACCGATCGGCTGGCCGCCCTCGCGAAGGAGACCCGTGACTGAGTACACCGTACAGGGCATCGGCATCACCGAACTGGCGCAGGCGTACGGCACCCCGCTGTTCGTCTACGACGAGGAGGTGCTGGCCGGCCAGTACGACCGGCTGCGCGACCGGCTGCACCCGGCGGTCGACGTCTACTTCTCCCTCAAGGCCAACCCCAACATCGCAGTCTGCGCGGCACTGCACGCCCACGGCGCCCGGGCTGAGGTGTCCTCGCTCTCGGAGCTGGTCACCGCGGTGCGGGCCGGAGTGCCCGCCGATCAGATCATCTTCGTCGGACCGGGCAAGAGCGTCGAGGAGCTGACCGCCTGTCTGGACGCCGGGGTGGCCGCGGTGATCTGCGAATCCTTCGGCGAACTGGCCCTGCTCGACCGGCTGGCCGGGGTGGCCGGGGTTCAGCCGGCCGTCGCGCTGCGCGTCAACCCGGACTTCGCCGTCAAGGGCTCCGGACTTACCATGGGCGGCAAGCCGCGCCAGTTCGGCATCGACATCGAGCAGTTGCTGGCGGCCGACGACCTGGTGGCCCGCCACCCGCACCTGCGAATCCGGGGCGTACAGGCGTATCTGGGCACCCGCATTCTCGACGCGGCGGTGATCGTGGCCAACACCGCCCGGATCCTCGACCTCGCCGCCGGCCTGGCCGGCCGGCTCGGCTTCCCGCTCGACCTGGTCGACGTCGGCGGCGGCCTCGGCGTGGCCTACTTCGACGGCGAGCGCGCTCTGGACGTCGACTCGCTCATCGACGGGCTTAACCCGGTCGTCGGCGCGTTCCTGGCCGGCCACCCTCGGACCCGGCTGGCGATCGAGACCGGCCGCTACCTGACCGCGCCGGCCGGGGTGTACGTGACTCGGGTGCGCTACACCAAGACCTCGTCCAGCGAGCGGTTCGCCGTCACCGACGGCGGCACCAACCATCACATGGCGGCAGTTGGCATCGGCTCCTTCGTCAAACGCAACTTCCCGATGCTCGTTCTCAACCGGACCGGCGAGCCCGCGGACGCAGCGTGGACCGTCACCGGTCCACTGTGTACGCCCAACGACACGCTCGGCCGCAGGGTGGCGCTGCCCGACCCGCGCCCCGGCGACCTGATCGGCGTGCTGCGCTCCGGAGCGTACGGGCCGAGTGCGTCGCCGGTGCTGTTCCTCGGCCACGGGCACCCCGCCGAGGTCCTGGTCGTCAACGGGCGACACCACCTGGTCCGCTCTCGCGACAGCACCGAAGACCTGCTGCGCCAGCAGCGCCTCCCGCTCGACATCCGATCCAGCATCTGAAAGGAAAGCCACACCTTGACATCCTCCGCCGCCCTAAAGGGCGGGGATTCCCTTGGTTGCCCTCGGGTTTTCCTGCTTCGCCGACGACCGCCCCGTCCGGGAGGACTCCCGTTGAGGTCTTACACCGTCTCCACAGGCTGTCACCGCCAGCCCGGCGGCCAAAATGTTGCGCGCCGCGTTGACATCCCGGTCGTGAACAGCGCCACAGGGACACGTCCAGGACCGGATGTTCAGCGGCATCTTCTCGGTCAGTCGCCCGCACGCGGAGCACAGCTTGCTGGAGGGGAACCACCGGTCCACGACGATCAGGTCCCGGCCGTACCAATCGGCTTTGTACTCCAGCATGGTGCGCAACCCTCGCCAGGCCGCGTCGGAGATGGCGCGGGCCAACGGGTGGTTTCTGACCATGGTGCGCACGGTCAGGTCCTCGATCACGAGCGTTTGGTTTTCACGCACGAGTCGAGTGGTCAGC
>DASXOA010000146.1:0-1825 GCA_036494675.1 Rugosimonospora sp. | reverse complement strand
CAACGGCATCGAAGGAGCGGTAGACCGGTACGTCGCGATGACCCGAGAGACCCAGCAACTCGTCATCCTCACGAGACCCTGACAACCAGCCGTTGGTCCGTCGCCGGCCGGTCGGCCGTCGACGACGCGGATCAGTGGAGCGTGCGTAGGTCGAGTCCGTGCCAGGCGAGGGTCTCGTTGTCGCCGGTGGCCCACCAGACGTAGTTGCCCTGGGCGCCGGCCTTGCTGGCGGCGGAAGCGATCTGTACCAGCCCGCGGCGCCCGGTGTCGTAGAGGGACAAGCGGGACACCGGGGTACCGGCGAGTGTCGCGGACACCGTGATCAGCAACGGTTCGAAGCGGTCGAGGAGGGCCGGGTCGCTGGAGATCGGGCTGCTGTCCTTGTCTCCGATGTGTTGGCGGTCCGAGCCGTCGGGCCGGACGAGGTCGATGCCCTCGGCGTGAACGCGGTCGTCGGGGATCAACCGGCACCAGGTGTGGTCGCAGGTGACGAGTTTGTTCGCGGGTACGGTGATCGGGGTGATGGTCGCGGTCTGGGTGTTCATGAACCGCAGGGGTGCGTTGACGGCGTTGGGCGCGGTGACCAGCCATGGCCAGTGGGACAGCATCCACGGCCCGGCGAACAGTTGAGTGTTGACCGTGCCGCCGGTGGCGGCGATGGATCGCAGTTCGGTCGAGCCCGGCTGGTCGGCGTGGGCGGAAGTCCAGTAGATGCGCCCGTCGGCGGGTACGAGGTCGTATTGCGAGCCGTAGAACAGCGGTTGGCCGACGTCGGTGGTCAGCATGCTCGCCGGGCCGCCGGAGACCGCGGCGCTCCACAGGCTCACGTCGGCGAGCCCGTCGGAGTTGCCTTCCGAGTGCATCCAGAACAGGCGGCCCGCGGTGACGGTGACGCCGTCGTAGGAGCCGCCGCCGGTCGGTGACTGGGTTTGCAGCACCCGGACGTTCGCGCCAGTGAGCATCACCAGAGACGCGTTCGTCCCGTCGGGGCTGGTGGCCACGCCCACGGAGGTCGCGGGAGCGAGGATCAGGATCGGCGCGTAGGTTGCTCCACCGGGCAGCGTTGCTCTCAGATCGAACGGGTGGGCCGCCGGCCATACCGTGCTCAGCGTCGCCGGTCCGGCCGCCGCCCCGGCGGTACCGGCACCGCCGGTCCGCCCGTGCGGCGGTGGCAGGGCGAGCAGCACCAGGACGGTGACCATGCCCGCCGTCACGCCGAGCCATCCTCTCGCGCCGGGGAGCTTCACGAGTCGTACTGCTGGGCGGGCGCCGGGATCGGGGTGCTCGACGCGACCGACAGGTAAGGGATCGTCTGCCCGTTGACCGGGTCCTTGTCCCGCTGGTCGGTGTAGGTGCCGGTGGCCTCCAGCCAGTCGTTGGCGCGCAGACCCGCCGGTACCGCCCCGGTCAGCCCCACCTTCACCGGTTGGGCGTCGGCGGCGCAGCAGGTGATCACCATCCGGGTCAGGTACCAGCGTCCGGAGCCGTTGCCGAGCAGGAATCCGGACAGGGTCACCTGCCGTCCGGTCAGCGACCGGCCGTGGTCGAACACCGCGCGGGAGGCGTAGTCGAGCACCGAGACCTTGACCGGGTCGCCGGCCGGCAGCGGCGGGTAGTCCGACGACGAGGCGGCACCCAGCGCGGTGCCGGATCGGCCGGCGGAGTAGGAGCCGATCGCCGGCGGGGCGATCAGCAGCACCACCAGGGCCGGCAGGACCAGCAGCCAGGCGACGCCACCCCGACCGTGGCGGTGACCGTGGGCGTCCACGGCCCCGTGGAGTTCGTCGTCGCCATGGTCCGCGTGGCCGCTGCCGGCGCCGGAGAC
>DASXOA010000145.1:0-21631 GCA_036494675.1 Rugosimonospora sp. | reverse complement strand
ACTCGTTCCACGACTCCTATACGGCGCTGGGCGGCGCGGTGCCGCTGGCCGACATGATGCTGGGTGAGGTGGCGCCCGGCGGGGTGGGCTCGGGCCTGTACGGCATCCTGATCCTCGCCGTGATCACGGTGTTCGTCGCCGGCCTGATGGTGGGCCGAACGCCGGAGTACCTGGGCAAGAAGATCGGTTCCCGGGAGGTCAAGCTCGCCTCGCTGTACATCCTGACCACGCCGACCCTGGTGCTGTTCGGCACCGGTCTGGCCATGGCGCTGGGCGGCGAGAGGGCCTCGATGCTCAACACCGGCGCGCACGGGCTCTCCGAGGTGCTGTACGCGTTCACCTCCGGTGCCAACAACAACGGCTCCGCGTTCGCCGGCCTGAGCGTGAACACCGTCTGGTACAACTCGGCGATCGGGGTGGCCATGCTGGTCGGGCGGCTCCTGCCGATCGTGTTCGTCCTGGGGTTGGCCGGTTCGCTGGCCAGACAGAAGGCGGTACCCGAGTCCGACGGCACGCTCAAGACGTACCAGCCGCTGTTCGTCGGCATGCTCGTCGGCGTGACGCTGATCGTGGTCCTGCTGACCTACCTGCCCGCGCTCGCGCTCGGCCCGCTGGCCGAGGGCGTTCACTAGCGGCCGCCAGGCCCGCCTGGTTTGTGGGCGGGCCGGTCAAGCGGCCGGGGGAAGAGAAACGAGAGTACGGGGGAACGGATGTCTGCACCGGCTGTGGAGAATCCGGCGGCGGTGGCGCCGCGGCGGACGCAGGGTGGGCTGCTCGATCCCCGGCAACTGTGGAGGTCCACCCCGGACGCGTTGCGCAAGCTGAACCCGTACACGTTGTGGCGCAACCCGGTGATGTTCATCGTGGAGGTCGGTTCGGTCTTCACCACCGTCCTGGCCGTCGCGCATTCGACGGTGTTCTCGTGGCTGATCACCGTCTGGCTGTGGCTCACGGTGGTGTTCGCGAACCTGGCCGAGGCGGTCGCCGAGGGGCGGGGCAAGGCGCAGGCCGCGGCGCTGCGCCGGGCGAAGACCGACACGCTGGCCCGGCGGCTGATCGACTGGCGGCCGCCCGCCGGCGGGGTCGGGGAACGAGACCCCGCGGCGCCGGCGCCGCGGGAGGAGATGGTGCCCGGGCCCCAACTGCGCCAGGGCGACCACGTGGTGGTGGAGGCCGGCCAGGTGATCCCCGGCGACGGGGACGTGGTCGAGGGCATCGCGAGCGTCGACGAGTCGGCGATCACCGGCGAGTCCGCTCCGGTGATCCGGGAGTCCGGTGGCGACCGCTCGGCGGTCACCGGCGGTACCAAGGTGCTCTCCGACCGGATCGTCGTGGAGATCACGCAGAAGCCGGGGGAGAGCTTCATCGACCGGATGATCGCGCTGGTCGAGGGCGCCAACCGGCAGAAGACGCCGAACGAGATCGCGCTGAACATCCTGCTGGCCGCGCTGACCTTCATCTTCCTGCTGGCCGTGGCGACCCTTCAGCCCCTCGCGATCTTCTCCAAGGGCGTGCAGGCGTTCGCGCCGAACACCCAGGCGCTGGACTCGCACGGGATCACCGGCATCGTGCTGGTGTCGCTGGTGGTGTGCCTGATCCCGACCACGATCGGGGCGCTGCTGTCGGCGATCGGCATCGCCGGGCTCGACCGGCTGGTGCAGCGCAACGTGCTGGCGCTGTCCGGGCGGGCGGTGGAGGCGGCCGGCGACGTGGACACCCTGCTGCTGGACAAGACCGGCACCATCACCCTGGGCAACCGGCAGGCCAGCGAGTTCATCCCGGTCGACGCCGTACCGGCGCAGGAGTTGGCGGACGCGGCCCAACTGTCCAGCCTCGCCGACCAGACGCCGGAGGGGCGCTCGGTGGTGGTGTTCGCCAAGACCGAGTACGGGTTACGGGAGCGCAGCGCCGGTGAACTCCAGCACGCGCAGTGGGTGCCGTTCACCGCGCAGACCCGGATGTCCGGCGTCGACCTGTCGGCGGAGGGCGGCGGCAGCGCCCGGCAACTGCGCAAGGGCGCCGCGGCCGCGGTGTCCGAGTGGGTACGCAGCCAGGGCGGCACGGTACCCGCGCAGATCGGCGACATCGTGGACGGCATCTCGGCCGTGGGCGGCACGCCGCTCGTGGTCGGCGAGACGGTCCGCGGGACGGCCCGGGTACTCGGCGTCATCCACCTCAAGGACGTCGTCAAGCAGGGCATGCGGCAGCGGTTCGACGAGATGCGCCGGATGGGCATCCGGACCGTGATGATCACCGGGGACAACCCGTTGACGGCGCGGGCGATCGCCGAGGAGGCCGGTGTCGACGACTTCCTCGCCGAGGCCCGACCCGAGGACAAGCTGGCACTGATCCGCAAGGAACAGGAGGGCGGCAAACTGGTCGCGATGACCGGCGACGGTACCAACGACGCTCCCGCGCTGGCGCAGGCCGACGTCGGGGTCGCGATGAACACCGGTACCTCGGCGGCCAAAGAGGCCGGCAACATGGTCGACCTGGACTCCGACCCGACCAAGCTCATCGAGATCGTGGAGATCGGCAAGCAGTTGCTGATCACCCGGGGTGCGTTGACGACGTTCTCCATCGCCAACGACATCGCGAAGTACTTCGCGATCATCCCGGCCATGTTCGCCGCGATCTACCCGGGACTCGACGCGCTGAACATCATGCGGCTGCACAGCCCGGTATCGGCGATCCTGTCCGCGGTCATCTTCAACGCCATCATCATCGTGTTCCTGATCCCGCTGGCCCTGCGCGGCGTGCAGTACCGGCCGTCGAGCGCGTCCGGCCTGTTGCGCCGCAACCTGTGGATCTACGGTCTCGGCGGGATCGTGGCACCGTTCGTCGGCATCAAGATCATCGATCTGATCATCCAGTTCATCCCGGGGATCTCGTGATGCGGAGCCTATGATGCGACTGCCTTCGTGGATCTCCCAGCACCTGGCCGCGTTGCGCGCGGTGATCGTGTTCACCGTGCTGCTCGGCATCGCGTACCCGCTCGTGCTCGTCGGCATCGGCCAGATACCGGGGCTCGCGGGGCGCGCCGACGGGTCCCTGGTGAGGTCCAGGGGGGCCACGGTCGGCAGCGCCCGGATCGGCCAGCTGTTCACCGACAGCGGCGGCAACCCGCTCGTGCAGTACTTCCAGACCCGCCCGTCGGCGGCCGGCGACGGGTACGACCCGACGTCCACCAGCGCCTCGAACCTGGGGCCGGAATCCGTCGTGGACACGCTGCCCGACCCGGCGGTCCAGGGCGACACCGGCACCCAGAGCCTGCTGACCCAGGTCTGCACGCGCAGCGTGGCGGTCGGCAAGCTGGAAGGGGTGGACGGCTCCCGGAGGTTCTGCACCCGCGACGGTGTCGGCGCGGTGCTCGGCGTGTTCCACCGCGACGGGGCGACCGGTCCGGTACTGCGGGTGGTCAGCCTCAACCAGGAGTGCCCGACCAAGCCGTTCATCAGCGTCTACCAGAACACGCCGGTGGAGTGCGCCACCTTCGGCGCGGACTACTCGAAGGCCGTGATCACGCCGATCCGCGGCAGCGCGCCGGCCGACCCGAGAGTGCCGGCCGACGCGGTGACCGCCAGCGGCTCCGGGCTGGATCCGCAGATCAGCGTGGACTACGCGCACCTCCAGGCACCCCGGGTGGCGAAGGCCCGCGGCACCAGCGTGGCCACCGTAGGGCGGCTCATCGACCGGTACACCACCACCCGGGCGCTAGGGTTCCTGGGGGAGCCCGTGGTCAGTGTGCTGTCGCTGAACCTCGCGCTGGACCGGCAGTTCCCGAAGCGCGCGACCTGATTCCCGCGCCGGAAGGGGGGTGCGGAACGTGCCACAGGGACAGCTGCGCGTGTACCTCGGTGCGGCACCCGGCGTCGGCAAGACGTACAAGATGCTCGAGGAGGCCCACCACCGGGCCGAGCGGGGCACCGACGTGGTCGTCGGGTACGTGGAGAGCCACGGCCGGCCGCACACCGAGGCCATGGTCGCGGGCCTGGAGGTGCTGCCGCGCACGACGATCGAGTACCGCGGCGCCACCTTCACCGAGCTGGACGTGGACGCCGTGCTGGCCCGGCGGCCGGACGTCGTCCTGATCGACGAGATGGCGCACACCAACGTGCCGGGATCGCGCAACGCCAAGCGGTGGCAGGACATCGAGGAGCTGCTGGACGCCGGGATGGTGGTGCTCACCACCGTCAACGTCCAGCACCTGGAGTCCATCAACGACGTCGTGCAGGAGATCACCGGGGTACCGCAGCGGGAGACCGTACCCGACGCGGTGGTGCGGCGGGCCGAGCAGATCGAGCTGGTCGACATGACGCCGGAGGCGCTTCGCCGGCGCATGGCACACGGCAACATCTACAAGCCGGAGCGCATCGACGCCGCGCTGGGCAACTACTTCCGGGTCGGCAACCTCACCGCGCTGCGTGAGCTGGGCCTGCTGTGGCTGGCCGACAAGGTCGACGACCAGCTCGACCGGTACCGCGAGGAGCACCGGATCTCGGAGAGCTGGGAGACCCGGGAACGGGTGGTGGTCGCGCTGACCGGCGGGCCGGAGGGCGACACGCTGATCCGCCGGGCGGCCCGGGTCGCGGCCCGCAGCAGGGGTGCGGATCTGGTCGCGGTCCACGTGGCCCGCAGCGACGGACTGGCCGGCGGCGGCAGCCCGGCGAACCTGGTCCGGCAACGCACCCTGGTGGAGGACCTCGGGGGCAGCTACCACCAGGTCGTCGGCAACGACATCCCGAAGGCGCTGCTGGACTTCGCCCGCGGCGTCAACGCCAGCCAGCTCGTACTCGGAGCCAGCCGGCGCAGCCGGCTCGCCCAGATCTTCACGCCGGGCGTCGGAGCCACCACCGCCGCGGAGTCCGGACCCATCGACGTCCATCTTGTCACCCACGAGCGGGTCCGCCGCGGCCGGGGGGCTCCGGTGCTGCTGGGCAGCGCGCTGAGCCTGCCCCGCCGGCTGTTCGGGTTCGGGCTGGCCGCGATCGGGCTGCCGCTGCTGACGTTGCTGCTGACCCAGGTACGCGACGGGCTGTCGCTGCCCAGCGACATCCTGCTGTACCTGGCCTGGGTGGTCGTCGTGGCGCTGGTCGGTGGCCTGTACCCGGCGCTGTGCGCGGCGATCGCCGGGTTCCTGCTGCTCAACTACTACTTCACTCCGCCGATCCACCTGTGGACCATCAACCAGTGGCAGAACATCCTCGCGTTGTTCGTCTTCCTGGCCGTGGCCGTCGCGGTCAGCGCGACCGTGGACCGGTCCGCCCGGCGTACCCGGGAGGCGGCCTCCGCCCGCGCGGAAGCCGAGACACTGTCCACACTGGCCGGTAGCGTGCTGCGCGGCTCCCGCCCGCTGCCGGCGCTGCTCGACCAGCTTCGCGAGGCGCTCGGCTTCACCGGGGTCACCCTGCTGGAGCGCCTGCCGGGCGCGCCGTCGAGCCCGGACCTGCGGCGGGACAAGGAGTCCTGGCGAATCGCCGCGGCGATCGGGGACCAGCCCTGCCTGACCCCGTCGCAGGGCGACGCGGAGATCTCGGTGAACGAGGACATCACGCTGGTGTTGCGCGGCCACCCGCTGGCCGCGTCGGACCGTCGCGTGGTCCAGGCGTTCGCGGCCCAGGCCGCGGTGGCGCTGCGCCAGGAGCGGCTGGCCGAGCAGGCCGCCGCGGCGGGCACCCTGGCCGAGGCGGACAAGCTGCGCACCGCGCTGCTCTCCGCGGTCAGCCACGACCTGCGCACCCCGCTGGCCTCGGCCAGGGCCGCCATCACCAGCCTGCGCAGCCACGACGTGGTCTTCGACCAACACGACCAGGACGAACTGCTGGCCACCGCCGACGAATCCCTCGACCGCCTGGTGCGGCTGGTGGAGAACCTGCTGGACATGAGCCGGCTGCAGGCCGGTGTGCTGGGCACGTCGGTGCAGGCGATGAGCGTCGCGGAGGCGGTCGCCAAGGCGGTCGAGGACCTGGGGACGGCCGGCCGCGACGTCGGCATCCACGTACCGGACGATCTGGCCGAGATCAACGCGGATCCCGCCCTGCTGGAGCGGATCCTGGCCAACCTGCTGGCCAACGCGCTGCGCTACAGCCCGCCGGACCGGGCGCCGCTGGTGACCGCGAGCGAGCACGGCGGGTACGTGGAGATCCGGATCGTCGACCACGGACCGGGGATTCCGGTCGCCGACCGGGAACGGGTGTTCCTGCCGTTCCAACGCCTCGGCGACCGGGACAACGACACCGGGGTCGGCCTGGGGTTGGCCCTGTCGCGGGGGCTGGCCGAGGCGATGGGCGGCGACCTGTACCCGGACACGACGCCGGGCGGCGGGCTCACCATGACGCTGCGGGTACCGATCGCCGTACCGTCCCCTGTGGACAACGCGGCGGATCCGGCCGCGCTGGACCGGATCGAGCAGTGGCGGCGCGGCGGGGAGGACACGGCATGACGCACCGGGAACGGGCCGCATGATCAGGGTGCTCATCGTCGACGATGAACCGCAGATCCTGCGGGCGCTGCGCATCAACCTGACCGCCCGGCAGTACGACGTGGTCACGGCGGTCGACGGGAGCCAGGCGCTGCGGGTGGCGGCCGAGGAGCATCCGGATCTGGTGGTGCTCGACCTCGGCCTGCCGGATATGGACGGGGTGGACATCATCCGCAGCCTGCGCGGCTGGACGCCGGTGCCGATCGTGGTGCTCTCCGGGCGTACGGGCAGCACCGAGAAGGTGGACGCGCTGGACGCCGGGGCGGACGACTACGTGACCAAGCCGTTCAGCGTGGACGAACTGCTGGCCCGGATCCGTGCGGTGACCCGCCGGAAGGCGGAGCCGGGGGACGTGGGCCCGACCACGCAGATCGGCCGGTACACGGTGGACCTGGCCCGGCACAGCGCGCACGCGACCGGCGAGCCGGATAGCGGCGTGCACCTGACCCGTACGGAGTGGCAACTGCTCGACGTCCTGGTGCGCAACCCGGGCAAGCTGATCAGCCAGCGGCAACTGCTGCAGGAGGTGTGGGGGCCGACCTACCTGGGGCAGACGCAGTACCTGCGCCAGTACATGGCCCAGTTGCGGCGCAAGCTGGAGGACGATCCGGCCCGTCCGCGGCACCTGCTGACCGAACCCGGCATGGGCTACCGTTTCCACCCCTGACGTCACTTCTGGGCTCTTTCCGCCCGGGGCGCACGGTCACTGCTGGCGCAGGGGCTCCGTGACGTGCTGGTGGGTCTTGTCACGCGCCTTGATCGCCCGTTCCGCCACCCCGACCTCGGGGGCAAGCTCGGTACCGGCGGACTTGAGCACCTCGTTGCGGTTGCCGTACTCCACGGGCGGCATGGCCCGCAGGGCGCGCAGGATCGAGGCCGGGGCACCGAGGCGCTCGGCCTCCGCCACGATCGTGTCCTTGCCGGCCGGAAAATCGACCGTTTCGAGGTACTTGAAGACTTCCGCGTTGGTCGCCATGTGTTTCCGGCTACCCGCCGGGCGCACCGCCAACCGCCGCCACCCGCCGTTTCCGGCCTCGGACCGGGGGTAGGCACCGGGGTGGGAGCGAGAGGAGTCGGGGATGACGTATGACGAGTTCGTGGATGCTGTGGCGATTCGTGCCGGGATGTCGCCGGCCGAGGCGGAGGTCCTGACTCACGCGGCCCTTCAGACGCTGGCCGACCGGTTGACCGCCGGAGAGGCGCGCGACCTGGGCGCGCAGCTTCCCCGGGGACTCCAGGAATCGTTGCAGCCGCGCTACGAGAAGGCGGAGGCGTTCGGGCTGGAGGAGTTCGTCCGGCGGGTGGGCAACCGGGCCGGTGTGGACATGTCGATGGCCTGGCACGGCATGCGGGCGGTCCTCGCCACGCTGCGCGGAGGCGTCTCGGCCGGCGAGTTCCAGGACGTGATCGGCCAACTGCCGAAGGAGTACCTGGAGGCCCTGCAGCCGGCCCGGTGACTCCGGACACAGCTACCCCTCACCGTAGGATCGGAGCGGATCCACGCCGGTCGACGGAGGAGCTGTGATGGACGAGCAGGGGCGTGCCGCCGAGGCGGTGCTGGCCGCGGCCGAGGCGGCCTCGGCGGCCGGCGGTGCCCTGGCCGCCGCCGATGGCGGAACCGTCGACCGGGCGCTGGTCGCCATGGCGCGGCGGCTGGAGGAGGCGGCCGAGCCGATCCTCGAAGCCAACCGGCGGGACAGCGAGCGCGCCGAGGAGTCGGGCATGAGCGGTGGCCTGCTCGACCGGCTGCGCCTGGACCCCGGCCGGCTCACCGAGATGGGCCGCCAGCTTCTGGTGCTTTCGGGTACCGAGCCGGAGCCGCGCCGGCGTCACGTCCGTGAGTTGCCCGGCGACCTGGTGGTCGAGGAGTGGCGCCGGCCGGTCGGCGTGATCGGGGCCAACTTCGAGGCCCGACCCAACGTGGTGGTCGACATCGCGTCCCAGCTGATCAAGTCGCACAACGCCGGGGTGCTGCGTACCGGTTCGGCCGCCCTGGAGTCCGCCGGCGCACTCGTCGACCACGTGGTCGCGCCCGCGCTGGCCGAGGTCGGGCTCGATCCGGCCGCCATCCAACTCGTCCGGCTCCCCGGCCGGCACACCGCCGCGGCCCTGGTGCGGCAGCCGAAGCTGCTGCCCCTGGTGATCCTGCGCGGCAGCGGCGAGAGCACGCGCAGCCTCGCCGAGCAGGCCGCGCTCGCCGGGGTACGCACGCTCGCCCACGCCGACGGCGGTGCGGTGATGTACCTGCACCCGTCCGCCGACCGGTCGCTGGCGACCGACCTGATCGGCCGGGGCCTGGACCGGCTGGGCGTGTGCAACCGGCTCAACCTGCTGCTGATCGACGGCGAGGTCTGGGACGAACTGGTACCCCGGGTCGTCGAACTGCTCGCCGGCTTGGAGCCGAAGGTCAGCGCGTCGCTGCCGCCGTACGAGCATCCGATCGGGTACGAGTGGGCCCTGTCGGGCGGGAACGAGGCGACGGTCACCATCGCGCGGGCGGACGGCGTGCTGGACGCGGCCCGCATCGCCAACGAGGAGACCTCCGGGCTGGCGGCCGGGATCGTCGCCACCGACGCCGATGCCGCGGCACAGTTCCTCGGCGCGTACGCGGGTACCGGCGCCTTCTGGAACGCCACCACCCGCCTGCTGGACGGGTTCAAGCTGCTCGCGGTGCCCGAGACCGGCATCAACATCGACCGGGTACCGGGTCCCCGCGGCCCGGTCACGTTCCGCGACCTGTATCTGCGCCAGTACGTGGTGCTGCCGGCCGCCAACCGTCAGGCGGGGGAGCCGTCCGGCGCCTGATCGGCGATCCCGTCCAGCAGGGCGATGTTCCCGGCCTCGTCCGGGTCGGGCCCGCTGGTTTCCAGGAAGGCCGCGGTCACCTCGACGGCGACGTCCGGGGCCAGTCGCTTGAGGCTCATCGCGAGCACGTTGGCGTCGTTCCACAGCCGGGCGCCCTGGGCGATCCACGGCTCCCAGGCCAGCGCGGCCCGTACCCCGGGCACCTTGTTGGCCGCGATGGCCGTACCCGTACCGGTCCAGCACATCACCACACCGCGCTCGGCGTCGCCGGCCGCCACCGCCCGGCCGACCGCCGCCCCGATGTCCGGCCACCGGTCCGATGCCGTCGCGCTGACCACCTCGTGCCCCTGCGCGGTCAGGTACTCCCGGACGGCCCGGGTGGTGCCGTTCTCGTCGTCGGCTCCGTACGCGATTCTCATCAGTCCCCGCCCTCACCTCCGGCGTCCGGCGGTCGCTGACGATCACCACCGCCAGCCCTAGGCTACGTTGGGATGGCATCCCGGACCTGCGGTCGGTGACCCCGGCGAGCGCCGGGATGCCGGACGTGAGTGGGCCGACTCCACTCGGGAACTTGTGAGAAGGTGCCATGTCGCTTGACGAGGCCTTGAGGGACGACACACGGGAGATCGCGCCGGAACTGAGCGACCTGCGCCGCCGGCTGCACCGGCATCCCGAGGTCGGGCTCGACCTGCCGGTGACCCAGCAGACCGTTTTGTCCGCGATCGACGGCCTCGGCCTCGACATCACGCTCGGCAGGTCGGTCTCCTCGATCACCGCCGTGCTGCGCGGTGGGCGCACCGGTGAGCGGCAGGGCACCGCCCCGGCCGTCCTGCTGCGCGGCGACATGGATGCCCTCCCGCTGACCGAGAAGACCGGGCTGGAGTTCGCGAGCAACGTCGACGGGACCATGCACGCGTGCGGACACGATCTGCACACCGCGATGCTGGTCGGCGCGGCCCGGGTGCTCTCCGCGCACCGGGAGTCGCTGGCCGGTGACGTGGTGTTCATGTTCCAGCCCGGCGAGGAGGGCTGGGACGGCGCGGGCGCGATGCTCAAGGAGGGCGTACTGGACGCCGCCGGTACCAGGGTCGGCTCCGCGTACGGCATCCACGTGATGGCCTCGAAGATCCAGCCCGGCGTGTTCTCCACCCGGCCGGGCACCCTGATGGCGGCGAGCGACGGGCTGTTCGTCACGGTCCGGGGCGCCGGTGGCCACGGCTCCGCCCCGCACCAGGCCAAGGACCCGGTCGCCGCCGCGGTGGAGATGGTGACCGCGCTGCAGACCATGGTCACCCGCCGGTTCGACGTGTTCGACCCGGTGGTGGTCACGGTCGGCTCGTTCCACGCCGGTACCCGGCGCAACATCATCCCCGACGAGGCCACCTTCGAGGCGACGGTGCGCAGCTTCTCGCCGGAGGCGCAGGAGCGGCTGAGGGTCGAGACCGTACGGCTGTGCCAGAGCATCGCCGCCGCGCACGGGCTGGAGGTCGACGCACGGTTCGAGACGGAGTACCCGATGACCGTCAACAACGCGGAGCACGCGGCGTTCGTGGCCGGCGTCGTCGGCGACGTGTTCGGCACCGAGCGCGCGGAGCCGATGGTGTCGCCTATCACCGGCGCGGAGGACTTCTCGCGGGTACTCGCGGAGGTTCCCGGCTGCTACTCGTTCCTGGGCGCCGGGCCGGCCGAAGGGTACGCCACGGCGCCCGACAATCACAGCCCCCTGGCCACGTTCGACGACTCGGTCATGCCCGACGGCGTCCTGCTCCACGCGCAGCTCGCGGTCCGGGCACTGAACCGGGACTCGGCGGCCGCGGCGGCCTGACCGGACCGTGCCGGTCGAACCCCGGCGCCGTTGTCCACTGTGGACCCACGGCGCCGGGGCGGCCCGTCACCCCATGGTCTTCGCGCCGTCGAGGGACTCACGGAGGATGTCGGCGTGGCCGGCGTGCTGCGAGGTCTCCGCGATGATGTGCAGCAGCACCCGGCGCACCGACCAGCTCGCACCCGGCTCGAACCACGGCGCCTGGGGCAGCGGATAGGACGCGTCGAGATCGGGCAGCGTCGACACCAACTCGTCGGTCTCGCGCGCCACCCGGTCGTACCCGTCGAGCAGGCCGGCCAGCGTCTCACCGTCGACGATGCGGAACAGGTTCTCCCAGTCGCCCAGGTCGCTCCATCCGCTCTGCATGGCCTCGGCACCGCCGACCGCGAACCTCATCCACGACGCCTCGGTGGCCGCCACGTGCTTGATCAGGCCACCCAGACACAGCGCGCTCGCGGTGGTGCGCTGGGCCGCCTGCTCGTCGGTCAGATCGCGGACCGTGAAGCGCAGGAAGCCCCGGTGTCTCGCGAGGGATTCCAAGAGATCGGCGCGCTCGCCGGTCAGGGTTTTCTCCGTGGTGGTCACCATGCCGCCCTTCCATGTGCCCGCCTGTCCGGGCAGGTCAATGCGCACAGCGTAGGGCCGACCACCGACAAAAACTGCGTCATCGCCGAGGCGCGGCACGCATATTGGCGCGCACCCCGCCAGCGTTTCCGACACGATCCGGGGGTGGCGGGTGCGTACTGGGACCGGCGACCCTCGGGGCCGGAGCGGCGGCAGGTCGTGGAGTTCCGGATCGACGGCGGGCCGGTGAGACTCGCGACTGCGGCCGGTGTGTTCGGTGCGCAGGCGGTCGACCGGGGCACCCTGACCCTGTTGCGTCACGCCCCTGCGCCGGTACCCGGGGCCGGAGTGGTGGATCTCGGCGCCGGGTACGGGCCGATCGCGGTGACACTAGCCCGCCGGCAGCCCGACGCCGGCGTGTGGGCGGTGGAGGTCAACGAGCGGGCGCTGGGCCTGATCCGGGACAACGCCGGCACCCTGGCCGCGCCGAACGTGGTACCGGCCCGGCCCGAGGACGTCCCGGCGGCGTTGCGCTTCGACGGGCTGTACAGCAACCCGCCAATCAAGATCGGCAAGGATGCGCTCCGCGCGCTGCTGCTCGACTGGCTCGGGCGCCTTGTTCCCGGCGGATCCGCGTGGCTCGTGGTCAAGCAGGCCATGGGCGCGGACAGCCTGCGGCGGTGGCTCGTCGAGGGCGGGTACCCGGCGGTTCGCTCCATCTCGAAGCAGGGCTACCGGGTGCTGCGCGTCGACCCCGCCCCCGGCCCGGAGCACGGTGCTGCGGCGCCGGTGCCGGGCACCCTCGCCCCGGACGACCTCGCCGCCGTGCGCGCCGGTACCGGCATGTCCTGGACCGTTCTGGGCCACCTCAGCGGAGGCGCCAGCGACCCGGTGTACCTGCTCGGCTGCGGTGGATGCCGCGCGGTGCTGAAACTCAAGCACGGAGCCTGGTGGGGTGAGCAGTTGGCGCGTGCGGTCACGGTCGTCGAGGAACTGCGCTCGGCCGGGTACCCGACCCCGCCGGTACTCGGTGCCGGACAGCTGGACGACGACCGGGCGTACCTGCTGACCGCGTTCGTCCGGGGCGCACCCGGCGACCGGCTCGACCCGGCGACGCTCGACGCCGTGCTGGCCACCGCCGACCTGCACTCCCGGGTGTGCCCGCCGCCCGTGCGCGACTGGTCGGCCATGGTCACCGCGTTCCTCAACGGCGGCATCGCCGAGTTCGAGTTCCACCCGGACGTCCTTCCGCACGCGCGCCGCGCCCTGGCGCTGATCTCCCGTCCGGTACCGGCGCTTCCCGGCGGCGGATTCGTGCACGGCGACTTCACGCTGCGCAACATGCTCTTCCATCGGGGCGGGCTGGCCGCGGTCGTCGACCTGGAGGGCTTCGGCCGCGGTACCCCGGTCATCGACCTGGTCTCGCTGCTCGGCGCCGCGACCGATCCCGCCGACGGGAGCCCGGCCCCGGCCCGCCGCATCGTCGAGCACGCGGTGGCTCTCGGCGGTACCGACGCCTTCCTCGCCTGCCTCGCCCACCGGGTCCTGGCGATCGTGTCGTGGGCGACCGAGCATCCCCACCTGCTGGCCGACGCCGCGCGCCGGGCCCGGTCGCTGCTCGACGTCGTGGATTGACGGGGCACTGCCGTGGCGACCGGTCGGATCGGGGCGGTCAGGCGATGGCTGCCGGATCGATGCCGAGCAGATCGGACAGCGCGGCCTCACCGGCCGGGGTGACCCGCACCGCCCGCCCGCTGCCGATCCGGGCGACCCAGCGCTCCGCCATCAGATGCCGGCAGACGCGCGCACCCGCGACACCGGCCAGGTGTGGTCGCCGTTCCGTCCAGTCGAGGCAGGCGCGGGCCACCGGCCGGCGGGTGTCCCGCAGGTCGGCCTCGGTCACCTTCAGCACGCCGGTCAGCCAGGCGAGCCCGTCCTCGGTGAGGGCGAACCCGGTGCGCTGCTGCAACAGGCCGGCGCGGGTCATCGCGTCGGTGATCTCGACGCCGAGGCGTCCGGCGAGGTGGTCGTAGCAGGTGCGGCCCCGGGCCAGGGCGGCCGACGCGGTGGCGCCGCGCAGCGACCGTCCCGGCCGCGCGGGCGGGTCGAGGTGCGACGTCAGGTCCTCCAGCAACTGCGCGACATCCGGGCTGGCGAGCTGGACGTACCGGTGCCGGCCCTGGCGCGCCTCGACGAGCAGACCGCCGTGGATGAGCCGGTTGAGATGCTCGGTGGCCGTCGACGGGGCGACCCCGGCGTACCGGGCCAGCTCGCTCGCGGTCCACGCCCGGCCGCCGAGCAGGGCCAGGCAGAAGGTGGCGCGGGTATCGTCGGCGAGCAGCCTGGCGAGGCGGGCCAGGGTGCTGCCGCTGCGATCCTGCGCGGTGGGCGTCACCGTTCCATTGTGCCGGGCATCGCTTCGGTGCCGGCCGAACCGACGGCACCCTAGGGTCGTCGTATGTCCGTCGCCACCAGCATCATCGTCAGCAGGCACGCGGAGGTCAGGGCGGTCCTGGTCGATCCCCGGTTCGGGGTGCCGGCCGTACCGCGCACCGCGGCCGCCTCCGGGGTCGCCTGGCTGCGCGCACACGTCGCCCGGTTCAGCACCGGAGCCGACCACGAGCGGCGGCGTGGACTGGCCGTCGACGAGCTGATCGGGATCGGCACCGGTACGCTGCGCCGCCGGGCCGCTGAGCGGACGGCGGCGCACCTGGCGGCCGGTACGCCGGTCGACCTGATGGCCGCGGCGGCCAGATCGGTACCGGTCGGGGTGCTGGCCGAGGCCCTGGGCGTCACCGGGCCGATCGCGCCGGACGTGGCCGCGGTATCCGCGGCGTACCACCCGGGCAGCGACGCCGGCCCGGCGGCGGACGCGGCGCTCGCCCGCCTGGTCGAGTCCTTCGGCGGCGTCGCGGACGAAGCGACCGCGGCGCGCATCGGCCTGCTGGTTCAGGCGTGCGACGCGACCGCCGGGCTGGTCGGCAACAGTGTGCTCGCGCTGTCCCGCGGGCGGTACGGGGAGCCGACCGACGCGATCGTCGCCGAGACCCTGCGCCACGACCCGCCGGTACGGGCGATGCGCCGGGTATCGCTGGCCTCGGCGGAGATTGGCGGCCGGCAGGTTCCCGCCGGTACCGCGGTGCGGCTCGACATCGCCGCCGCGAACCGCGACCCGGCGGTCTTCGCGGACCCGGACCGGTTCGATCCCGGCCGGCCCGAGCGGGCCTGGTACCTGACGTTCGGCGAAGGGCTGCGGCCATGCCCGGGCAGCGGGCACGCGTTCGCGCTGGCGGTGGGCGTGGTGGACGCGGTACGGGGTCGCCGGCTCATCGACGTCGAGGTGGACGAGGACCCGTCGGCGATCCTGCGCGTGCCGGCGCGCCTGGTGGTCGGCGGCCCCTGACGGCATCTTCCGAGCCCGATGACGGTCTGCTCGCCAGTCGAGGCTCCGGAAACAGCCGCCGGGGTGAGTCTCGTCAGTCGGGGCTTCGGAAATAGCCACCGGGGGTGAGTCCGGTCTCCCGGCGGAAGGCCGCGACGAACGCGCTCGGCGTGCCGTACCCGACCCGCCTCGCCGCCCTCGCCACGGACTCACCGGCGGCGAGGTGGGGCAGAGCCGCCTGGAGCCGGACCGCGGTGCGCCAGCGGCCGAACGGGATCCCGGTGTCGCGGAGGAACGCGCGGGCCAGCGTCCGTGCGCTCGCGCCGACCTGGCTGCCCCACTGGTCGAGGCTGCGGGCGTCGGTCGGATCGGCGCACAGCGCCCGGGCAACGTCGCGGGCCCGATCGTCGGTGGGCATCGGCGCCTCGATCGTCGCGCGGCTGACCGGTTCGAGAACGTCGATGAGGACAGCCTCGGCTCGCGCGCGGCGCTGCGGATCGAGGCCCGGCTCGGCCAGATGGTCGATGAGCCCGGCCAGCAGCGGACCGGCGGACAGCGGCTGAGGCTGCGGCCAGGCGACCGGGCAGAACTCCGGCCGCAGGTACAGCGACCTCATGGTGGCGCGGCCGGAGGCGACGATCTCGTGCGGCACGTGCGCGGGTATCCACAGCGCGCGGGTCGGCGGCAGCACCCAGGTGCCGGCCTCGGCCGCCACGATCAGGACTCCGTCGCGGGCCCAGGCGAGCTGGTGCTCGCCGTGGGTGTGCCGGTCGATCCGGCTGCCCGGCGCCATGCCGAACGTCTTGACCAGGATCGCGGCGGACCCACCCGCCGCAGGCGCGTGTCCGTTTCGCGACATGACTTGGAAGCATACGCCGTAGAAACCACGCGACGTTCTTCCTAGCGTGGAGCCATGAACGAAAACCACGCGAAGCGTTGCTCCAGCCCGGAATGGGCGGAATACCTCCAGACCGAGGTCCTGCCGTGGCTGGTGGCCGGCATCGACCTGGGTCAGGAGATGCTGGAGATCGGGCCGGGACCGGGTGCGGCGACGGACTGGCTGCGGTACAGGGTCAAGCGGCTCGTCGCCGTCGAGAGTGAGCGGCCGGCCGCCGATCGGCTGACCGCCCGGTACGCGGGAAGCAACGTCGAGGTCGTCCACGGCGACGCCACCGATCTCGCGTACGCCGACGCGTCCTTCGATTCCGTCGGTTCGTTCACGATGCTGCACCACGTACCCACGGCGGCGCTGCAGAACCGGCTGCTCGCCGAGGTGCTGCGGGTACTGCGACCCGGCGGCGTCCTCATCGGTTCGGACAGTCTCGCCAGCGACGGGCTGCACCACTTCCACGAGGGCGACACCTACAACCCGATCGAGCCCAGCGTCCTCCTGGTACGCCTGCAGACACTGGGCTTTGGCGAGATCACCATCAGGGTGGACGACCGGGTGAGGTTCATCGCCCGCAAACCCGAGCCGGCACCGGCCGCCTGAACCGACACTTGCCGGTAGGTTCGTCGGCATGCCCTTCGCGTTCACCCGGATCCACCACGTGCAACTGGCCATCCCGCCGGGCGGCGAGGACCTCGCCCGCCGGTTCTACGGCGACGTCCTGGGAATGGTGGAACTGACCAAGCCGCCGGTGCTGGCGGCCCGTGGCGGGTGCTGGTTCAGCGGGGGCGGCTGGGAGGTCCATCTCGGCGTCGAGCGCGAGTTCGTGCCGGCGCGCAAGGCGCACCCGGGCGTACTCGTGGACGACCTGGACGCGCTCGCGGAGTGCCTCGCGGCGGCCGGCCGCCCGGTCGAGTGGGACCCGAACTTCCCCGGTCACCGCCGCTTGTACTCGGCCGATGACCACGGCAACCGGCTGGAGTTCCTCCAGCCGCTGTGAGCCGGCGCCGCCCGCGACGCCGTGCCGCACCTCGAGGGCGGTACCGGCGTCAGGGGGCGAGGGTTCCGGACTGCGGCGGCTGGTCCCTGGTCTGGCGCAGGAGCCAGTTCTCGCCGGTGTGGATGAGCGCGTAGCGGCGCGGTACGCCACGCCCGTGCAGGGTGAACAGCAGCCGGCGCTCGTTGCGGTCGTGCTCCTCCCACCAGCCCAGGTCCGCGATCGACTTGTCGGCGTCCTCGTAGGTCAGGTGCGCCAACTCGTGATCCGGCACGGCGATGGCGAGCCGGTTCTGTTTCGGATCGGCGGGCAGGCCCCGGGGCAGGGCCCAGGAGCGCAGGACCCCGTTCTCTTCCAGGCGCAGGTCGAAGTGGTGCGTGGGTCGCCGGTGCTCGTGCAGGACGAACGCGGGCCCGGTGCTTCCTGCCACGCTCCATGTCTATCAGGTGCCGGCCTCGCTGATCATGGAACGCGGAGACCCGGAGCCGCCGCTAGCGGAAGCGGGCGACGAAACGACGCTGCCCGGGCGTCTCCACGGCGTGTGCCTCATAGTGCTCCCGGACGTAGGCGACCGCCTCACCGTTCGGCACGCCGTCCAGCACGGCCAGGCAGGCCAGCGCGGTACCGGTGCGCCCGCGCCCGCCGGTACAGGCGATCTCGACGCGCTCGGATCCGGCGCGTACCCATGCCTCGCGCAACGCATCCCGGGCGGCATCGCGGTCGGTGGGCAGCCGGAAGTCCGGCCAGTGCAGCCAGCGAGCCTCCCACGCGACGGGAGGTGGCGCCTTGCCCTGCAGGTACAGCGCGAAGTCGGGCACCGGCCCGGCCGGCAGCGGATAACCGAGTCCCCGGCCGCGAACGAACCGGCCCGAGGGCAACGCCAGCACGCCCGCGGCGGTGGGTTCCCAGGTACCGGTCACCGTGCGAGCGTAGCGTCCACCCGTCCCGGGCTGGGTGCTCGTCTGCCGGAGGACCCGGCGTTCACGGTGCCCGGCGCGACCGGAACGACCGTCCGTGCCGCCCCGACGGCCGATGAGCCAACCCATCGACGGAAGTATCCTGCCGGCATCGCCAGAAAGGGGTTCGCTGAGTCTCCATGGGCAAAGGCATCCCGCGCATCCTCGAAGCCGCGTTCGGAGCCGCGGCGACGTTGCTCATCGTGCCCATCGCGGTCAACGTGGGCACCGGCGGCACGGCCCCGCCGTGGTTGCGGCACTACCGGGGCTGGTTGTGGCCGGCCGCACTGGGCTGCGTGATCGCCATCGTCGCGCTGGAGGCGTGGGGGCAGTGGAGCCGTTCCCGCCGTACCATCTCGGCCCGCCGGCCCGACGATCCGCGCAACGACGGGCTGGCGCTGGACCAGGTCGAGCGGTACGTCGACCTGAGGCTGCGCGGCTCGCTCGCCGAGCGGGTCCGGGTCGCGCTGGCCCTCGACGAGCGACCGGCGGCCGTACTGCCACCGGTGCACCTGGTCGCGCGGGTGACCGGCAGCGAATACCGGCTCACCGCCGAACTGGACGTCCTCGACGTGTTCGACGAGATGCGCGAGTCGATGCTCATCCTCGGTGCGCCCGGGGCCGGGAAGACGACGCAACTGCTCGACCTCGCGAAGGGACTGACCACCCGCGCCCGAGGCGCGGGGCCGGACGCGCGCCCGGCGATCCCGGTCGTGGTCGACCTCGCGAGCTATCGGCAACGACGGGCCGTGCGCGACGACGTGGACGCCGAACCGCGCGACGCCCAGGCCGACGACTCCTACACCAGTCCGTTCCTGGACTGGCTGCTGGCGATCCTTCGCGACCGGTACCGCATTCCGCGTGCGGTGGCGCGGGACTGGCTGGGGAAGGACCGCTTCGTCCTGCTGCTGGACGGACTCGACGAGGTACCCGCCGAGGACCGGGCCCGGTGCGTCGAAGAGATCAACGAGATGCAGCGGAAAATCCGGGCCACCCGGATGGTGGTGTGCAGCCGTACCGGCGACTACGAGGGCATCGCCACCCGGCTGCGGTTGCAGGGAGCGGTGGTGATCCGCCCGCTGACCAAGGAGCAGATCGTCGCCTACTTCACCTCGGTCAGTCCGCGGCTGGCCGGCGTCGTCGAGGCGCTGCGCGAGGATCCGGAACTGTGGGAGTTGCTGACCTCGCCGCTGATGCTCAACATCATGGCCCTCGCGTACGGCAACCCGGCGGCCCAGGCGGTCACCGGCGGGACGGAGCCGGCGACGCGGCGGCGCCTGCTCTTCGACGCCTACGTGGTGGAAGTGCTGGCTCGGCGGGGCTTCGTCGACGGTGACGTCGAGCGCCAGCTCAGGTCGGTGCGTACGCTCGCCGTCGCGTCCACCCGGCTGGGCGCAGGGGTACGGGTGATGCCCCTCGACGTGGGCACCGTCGCGGGAAGCCTGGACCGGGCCGTCAGGTACACCAGCCACCGCTGGGTCAGCGTCGCCGCCGCCGCGGGCTGCGCCACGGTCACCGGTGCCGTCATGGCCGCGCAGTACGGCGCCGCCGCCGGGCTCATCGTCGGCGTCGGGATCTGGGGCCTCATCCTCGTCCAGACCTTCCGGCAGGCGTCGCCGGCGGCCACGTCCGCGCCCCGGTACGCCCCGCTCGTCGCCTGGTCGCTGGCGTTCGCGGCCGGGAACGTCATTGCCTTCCTGCTGTTGCGCCGGCTCGCGGTGCTGACGGAAGGCCAGTCCCAGCTGTTCCGGGCCGCGACGGTGGTGGCGATCGGGGCGGTCCTGGCCGCCGCGAGCCGGGTGGTCCGCCGCCGCGAGGGCTTGCCCGGGCCAAGCCTTCGGCGTTCGGGGCTGGTCATCTGGCTCGCCATCCTGGCCGCCTTCATCGGCGTACCCGACCGTGGCGCCATCGGCTGGGTCGCCGGCTTCCTGTTCTCGGTGAGCTGCACCAGCCTCCTGCTCTGGCAGGGTGTGGTCGGCGTCCCGCGCATGGACGAAGCGGCACCCGGCCGGCCCCCCGACGCGCGCTGGCCACGGTACCGGTTGACGGCCTACCTGGCGGCTCAGTCCGCGGTGATCGTCATCGTGCCGGTGCTGTTCTCGGCGGCGGGGCCGATGGCGGTGCTGGCACCGCTGGACGGCTGGATCCTGGGCGTGGTGTTCGGGGTGTGGCCGGGGCTGATGATCGGGCTGGCCGGTGTCGCCGCGTACGCCCGGTTCTGCATGGCGGTGTCGGGGGAGCCGGCACCGTGGCGGCGTTCGTTCCTGCGCCTCGCCGTGGACCGTAGCCTGCTGGTCGAGGTGGACGGCGAGTACCTGTTCATCCACCTGCTGGTCCGCGACCACCTGGCCGCGTGCGAACCGGCGGCCCTGGCCCGGCAGGTCGAGCGGAGGCGGGCCGAGCTGACCGCCTGACGCGCTGATATCCGCGGACGCGGCGGTGTCCGGTCGCGCCGATCGGTGGCAGGATCGGGCTCGACATGACCGATGAGAAACTCTGTTACGACAGCCTGGACGGGCTGTCGGTGGGCGACGCAGTGGGCGCCCAGTTCTTCGTACCCGGCACGTGCGTCGCGGACCTCATGGACGGGCACGTGCCTTCCGAACCCTGGCCGTGGACCGACGATACCGAGATGGCCTGCTCCATCGTCGGCGAACTCCGTGCGCACGAACGTATCGATCAGGACCGGCTGGCCGCCGCGTTCGCCCGACGCTACGAGCCGTACCGGGGTTACGGCGGCGGCGCCGTGGTGACCCTGCGGCAGATTCGGGACGGCGCCGCGTGGCGGGACGTGACCCGCGCCGCCTTCGACGGGCAGGGCTCGATGGGTAACGGCGCCGCGATGCGGGTCGCGCCGCTGGGTGCCTTCCATGCCGGTGACTCCCGGACCGCGGCGCTGGAGGCGATGCGGTCGGCGGAGGTCACTCACGCCCACGCCGAGGCCATTCTCGGCGCGGGCGCCGTGGCGGTCGCCGCCGCCGAGGCGGGACGGGCCCGCCTGGTCGCGGATCGGCCCGAGCCCGCCGGATTCCTTGACGCGGTCCTTCCCTACCTGGTCGACAGCCAGGTGAGGACCGGGATCGAGCGAGCCCGTTCGCTGTTGGGGGTGGGTGTGCCGGAGGCCGCCTACGAGTTGGGCAACGGCTCCCGGGTCCTCGCGCAGGACACGGTCCCATTCGCGCTCTGGGTCGCCGCGACGCGGATCGCCGACTACCGCTCGGCAATCCTCGCCTGTATCGAAGCCGGCGGGGACGTCGACACCACCGCGGCGATCGTCGGCGGCATCGTCGCCGCGTACACGGGGGTCGCCGGGATCCCGCCGGCGTGGCTGGCGCGCCGGGAGCCGCTGCCCGGGTTCGTGCCGCCGCACACATTCGGCGAGGCACAGCCCGGCGGGTAGCCGACCGTAGGACAGCCCCCGCCACGCTGCGTCGCGCGCCACGAGCCGGCGGCGCAGCCGGCCGGCGGCTCGATTCCTGAGAGCGGAATCCCCAACGGAACGTGGGTGCGCCCGGACATCTGCCGGGCGCACCCACGTGGTCGACGCCGCTTCAGGCGTGCGTGGTGAGCTGATCCCGCATCGTGGCCAGCGACCTGGCGAGCAGCCGGGAGACGTGCATCTGGGAGATGCCGACCCGCTCCGCGATCTGCGTCTGCGTCAGGTTGCCGAAGAACCGCAGAACCACGATCTTCTGCTCGCGCGGGCTGAGCGCGTCCAGGGCGGGGCCGAGC
>DASXOA010000144.1:0-27051 GCA_036494675.1 Rugosimonospora sp. | reverse complement strand
CGGGCGGCGCGGGCACGGTGCCGAGGGTGGCCAGCATGGGGCGGATCATCGGCAGCGGTCCGACCCCCATACCCGACGATGGCACACGCCCGGCGGCGCCGATGATCGAACGGCCGAGTCCAGGCCGCCCGGCGCCGCCCTTCCGGATCGGGGCGCCCGGACGAAATCCGACAGGCGGGTGGGCACGGCCACAATCCGCCCGGCGTTTACGTGCCCGGCCGCGGCGGCTGGGTACCGTTGGTGGGCCGACCCGACCGCGGAAGGACGACCCGAGCACATGCCTGCCCTGAACCCCCGATTTGGTACGCCCGCGCAGGCACTCGGCGAACTGCTCGCCGGAAATCAGCGGTTCGTCACCGGTACCCGCGTCCATCCCCATCAGGACGCCGAGCACCGCGCCGCGGTGGCCCTCGCGCAGCAGCCGTTCGCTGTCGTGTTCGGCTGTTCCGACTCCCGCCTCGCCGCCGAGATCATCTTCGACCGCGGGCTGGGCGACCTGTTCGTGGTCCGCACCGCGGGCCACGTCGTCGGCGCGGAGGTGCTCGCCAGCATCGAGTACGGGGTGGCCGTGCTCGGCGTGCCCCTGGTGATCGTGCTCGGGCACGACAACTGCGGCGGCATCCGTGCCGGCCGCGATGCCATGGCCGGAGCCGGGGCGCCCGATCCGAGGCTGCGCGCCATCGTCGACGGCGTCACGCCGAGCATCGAGTACGCGCGCGCGCACGGCATCGGCGACCAGGAGGGCATCACCCGGGTGCACATCGAGCGCACCATCGAGGCGATCGCCCGGCCCGGTACGGCGACGGCCGACTCGGTCGCGGCCGGCCGGTGCGCGGTGGTCGGGATGTACTACCGGCTCGCCGACGGCCGGGTGGACGTGCTGGGCGGCGCCGAGGTACCGGCCGGCGTCGACGCGGCGGGCGGCGTGCCGCGGCCCCGCCCCGGGGAGTAACACATCGACGGCTGACGTGATGTCATCGCCGCGTTACACAGCGGCACGCTCGCCGAAATACGGCCATCGACAATCGCCAGTATGCAGAAACTGGCCGCCGCGGACGTGCCGGAACTCCACGGTACCGGCGCACCCCCCGCCGCCCCACCGGTCCGGCTCGGTCCGGTGCTGGCGCGGCCCTACCTCTGGCCGTACGACGGGCCGGTCGAGATCCCCCGGGTCGCCCTGCTGTGCATCGACTGGCAGACCGACTTCTGCGGGCCGGGCGGCTACGTCGAGGCGATGGGTTACGACATCGGCCTCACCCGGGCCGGCCTGCCGGCGACCGCGCGGCTGCTGGAGCACGTACGCGCGCTGGGCATGCTGGTCATCCACACCCGCGAGGGGCACCCACCGGACCTCTCGGACCTGCCGGCCAACAAGCGCTGGCGCTCGGCCCAGATCGGCGCCGAGATCGGTTCCCCGGGGCCGTGCGGCCGGATTCTCGTGCACGGTGAGCCCGGCTGGCAGATCGTGCCGGAGGTCGCGCCGGCACCCGGCGAGGTGGTCATCGACAAGCCCGGCAAGGGCGCGTTCTACGCCACCAATCTGGACCTGGTGCTGCGTACCCACGGCATCACGCACCTGATCCTCACCGGCATCACCACCGACGTCTGCGTGCACACGACGATGCGCGAGGCGAACGACCGCGGGTACGAATGCCTGATCCTGTCCGACTGCACCGGGGCCACCGACCCCGCCAACCATGCCGCCGCGCTGCACATGGTCACCATGCAGGGCGGCGTCTTCGGCTGCGTGAGCACCTCCACCGAGGTGATCGCGGCGAGCACCGCCGAGGTGATCGCGGCCGGCACCGCCGAGCGCCCGTAGCCGGCGCCACACTCCGCCCCAGACAGGCAGGTTCCCATGACGGCCGTACCGGTCGACGCGCACCCGTACCCGTACACCTTCGATCCTTCGCGCACCGCCCTGCTCGTCATCGACATGCAACGGGACTTCCTGGAGCCCGGCGGGTTCGGCGAGAGCCTCGGCAACGACGTGAGTCTGCTGCGCCGGACCATCGGACCGCTGCGCGCGGTGCTGACCGCCTGCCGGGCCGCCGGCCTGGCGGTCATCCACACCCGAGAGGGCCACCAGCCCGACCTGTCCGACTGCCCTCCCAGCAAACTGCGTCGCGGCCGGCCGAGCAGGCGCATCGGCGACCTCGGCCCGAAGGGCCGGATCCTGGTACGCGGCGAGGAGGGGCACGACATCATCGACGAACTCGCGCCGCAGCCGGGCGAGCCGGTTGTCGACAAGCCCGGCAAGGGCGCCTTCTACGCCACCGGGCTGGACGGTCTGCTGGACGTGCGCGGCGTCGAGAGCCTCATCGTCACCGGCGTCACCACCGAGGTGTGCGTGCACACGACGGTACGCGAGGCCAACGACCGCGGGTACGAGTGCCTGGTGCTGCGCGACTGCGTCGGCTCGTACTTCCCGGAATTCCAGCGCTCCGCCCTGGACATGATCTCCGCCCAGGGCGGCATCTTCGGCTGGGTCGCCGCCTCCGGCGACTTCCTCGACGCGTTGCGCACCACCGGCACCGTTGCGCCACATCCCACACCCGCGTCGCACTGAAGGGACTCTCCATGGCCAACTCCGCCCCGTCCGTGCAGTCCCCCGCCGTACCGTTCTGGGTGCGCGGGGACACGAACGCCTTCTCCGGCCTGGGAATCAACGTTCTGGTCAACGTGCTGACCCTGACCTCACTGTGCATCCTGGTCGTTCAGATCCCGCAGCACGAGGTGTTCCACGCGATCCTGCCGGCGCTGGGCATCGCGCTGGTCATCGGCAACGTCTACTACACGTACCTGGCCCGCCGGCTGGCCCGCCGGGAGAACCGCACCGATGTGGCAGCCATGCCGTACGGGCCGAGCGTGCCGCACATGTTCATCGTGGTGTTCCTCATCATGCTGCCCGTCTACCACGCGACCAAGGACCCGCTGCGCGCCTGGGAGGCCGGCCTCGCCTGGGCCTTCATCATCGGGGTGATCGTGCTGATCGGCGCGTTCGTCGGGCCGGTGATCCGGCGGTTCGCGCCGCGGGCGGCGATGCTCGGCACGCTGGCCGGGGTGTCCATCACGTTCATCTCGATGCTGCCGGCCGCGCGGATGTGGAGCCTGGCCTGGGTCGCGCTGCCGGTCTTCGCGCTGCTGCTGGTCGGCCTGCTGACCGACATCAGGCTGCCGGGCAACATCCCGATCGGGCTCGCGGCATTGCTCGTCGGCACCGCGCTCGCGTGGATCGGCGGCCAGATGTCGGTACCGGACGTGTCCACCGCGGTCGGGCAGATCGCGGTGGCGCTGCCCACCTTCCACCTGCACCTGCTGTTCTCCGGCCTGTCGCGGGTCGGCCCGTTGCTGGCGACCGCGATCCCGCTCGGCGTGTACAACTTCACCGAGGGAATGTCCAATGTGGAGAGTGCGGCGGCGGCCGGCGACCGGTACAACCTGCGCAGCGTACTGCTGGCCGACGGCATCGGCGCGGTGGTCGGCGCCGCCCTGGGTTCCCCGTTCCCGCCGGCCGTCTACATCGGACACCCGGGGTGGAAGAAGGCGGGCGGCCGCAGCGGCTACTCGATGGCCACCGGAATCGCCATCGCGCTGCTGTGCTTCCTGGGCATGTTCGCCTTGCTGGGAGCCATCTTCCCGCTGCCGGCGATCGTGCCGATCCTGCTCTACATCGGACTGCTGATCGGCGCGCAGGCGTTCCAGTTCACCCCGCGAGCCCAGGCCGCGGCGGTCATCGCCGCGCTCATCCCGAACATCGCCTCGTGGGCCGGCGGCCAGATCGACAATGCGCTCGCCGCCGCCGGTACCACCGCCGCACAGGTCGGCGAGGCCAACCTGGAGGCCAACGGCGTCGTGTACCGCGGCTTGGTCATCCTGGGCGACGGCGCGATCCTGGTCGGCCTGCTGCTCGGCGCGATTGTCGCGTTCATCATCGACAAGCGGTTCGTCCCGGCCGCCGGCTTCGCGCTGGTCGCCTCCGCACTGTCGTTCGTCGGGCTGATCCACGCGCCGAAGGTGGGCTGGAACGCGGACTGGCCGGTGGCGCTGGGGTACCTGCTCATCGCCGTGGTCTGCGGGCTGTTCGCGCTGACCAGGCCGGCGCCTCGGGTACCGGACGCCGACGAGCTCGAACTGGAACGCCAGCACGGCGGCGGCCCCGTCCCGGTCGACGCGCCGCCGGCGGTGGACGCGGCACCGCCGCCCGCGACGGTCGGCGCCGGCGTGGACGATTGACGCCGCCCGCGCCGATGGACGTCGACCGCATCAACCTCGACCCCGCGAACCTCGACCCCACCGATGCCGACCACCTGGAGGTCAACCGATCCGATGTCGTCGCGGAGATCGCCGGGGCGTTCGCGGACTACGAGGAGGCGCTCGTCGCCGGCGACAACGAGTGCCTCGTCGGCTACTTCTGGGACGCGCCGGAACTGGTGCGGTTCGGCCTCGCCGACCGGCAGGCCGGCGCCCGCGAGCTGCGGGCGTGGCGGATGGCCGCGTCGCCGCTGCCGGGGCGCCGCCGCAGCGGCACCACCATCACCACCTTCGGGTCGGACTTCGCGGTGGTGACGACCCTCTTCGGGTACGGGGCCGGTCCGGACGCCGGCCGGCAGACGCAGGCGTGGGTACGGCTGCCGGCCGGCTGGCGGATCGTCAGCGCGCACGTGTCCTGGGTCCCCTGCCCGGCCGGAACCGGGACCGCGGCCGGTGCCGGAACCGCCGCCGGTGCCGGGACCGGAAACGCCGCCGGTGCCGGAACCGGGACCGCGGCCGGGTGACCGGGGGCGCCGGAGCCGCGCAGCCTTCCGCCCTCAGCCGCTGGCGGGGCAGTTCACCAGGCCGGCCCGGACCTTGCTCGCGACGACCTGCCGCGCGGCCTCGTTCAGTTGGGCCGCGAACGCGGCGGATCCCTGCGCGGCGGCGACGAGCGCGTCCACCATCGGCCCGGCGTCGCTGGACTTGACGGTCAGCACCATGTCGCCCCCGGCCTGGATGAAGCGCACCGCACGCTGCCCGGCGGGCACGATGCTCGGCGCGACCGCCGCGCCGAGATCATCGGAGATGATCAGGCCGGTGAAGCCGAGCCGCTGGCGCAGCAGCCCGGTCACGATGGCGGAGGAGAACGTCGCGATCGAATGCGGGTCCAGCTTCGGGTACGTCGCCGACGAGATCATCACCGCGGCCGTCCCGGCGTGGATACCGCTGGCGAACGGGTCGAGAGACGGGTCGGTCACGGTCGTCGTGTTGTCGACGGCCTTGGTGGACTTGTCGGTGTTCTCCCGGACCCGGCCGAGCCCGGGGAAATGCTTGAGCGTGGTGAGGACGCCGGCGGCCTGCGCGGCCGTGACGACGGTACTGACGTCCTGCGCGACCGCGGCCGGAGTCGAACCGAACTGCCGGTCCAACTGGCCGATAGGCGGGTTGAGGTCGGCCGTCCCCGCGGGGACGATGTCCGCTACCGGGGCGAGGTCGAGCGACACCCCGGCATGGGCGAGGCGCTGGGCCCAGTCGGTGGTCTGGGTCCGCAGCGCCGATGGGCTCAGCTCGCCCTGTTGCACGGCGGACGGGATCGTCGGGAAGTCCGTACCCCGCAGGCTCTGCACCTCGCCGCCCTCCTGGTCGAGCGCGACCTGGACGGGAAGGTCCCCCGCGACCCGCGCCGTGCCCTGAAGCGACGCGATCGACTGGCTGAGCGTGGCCGCGGACAGCGTGGTGTGCCCGGAGAGGAACACCCCGCCGAGGTGGTACTGCCGCATGGTGTCGGCCAACGTCGCCGGGCTGGCTATCGACGTGCCGATCATCAGCACCTGCCCGGCCTTCTCCTGCACCGTGAGCTGGCCGAGTTTGGCAGTGACGCAGGCGCTGCCGCCGGGGCTGAGCGCCGCGGACGGCGACGGCGATGCCGCGCTGGCCCGAGCCTGGGGACCTTCGGCCGCACCCCTCCACTCGGCCGATTTACCCGTCGTGCGCGACAGGAGCGCGTACGCCGCCGTAAAGGACACGACGAGCACGGCGACGACGGCGAGGACCAACCATCCCGGCCGGATCCGGGCTCGCCCTGGGCGCGATGCCCCCCGCCGGCTGGCTGCTGGCATATGCGTGAGTCCTCTGCGTCAACGGATGGGGTGACCGCGCCTGGCGACGGCGCGACCAACTGTACGTGTGCGGGTCGCGGTCGGTCGGAACCTTCCGGCGACCTGGTCATGGCGCCGCTCTTGAGGCGGCACGCTTCGAGACCCGTCCTCGATTCACTCGTCGTCGTCGGCTATTGACGATGCGTGACGGCGGGGTCGCGGACCAGCCTGTCGAAGCGCCGTCGTGGACGCATGCGGGCCCGTCGAGTACGCACATTCACGGCATCCTAGATCAGATCGGTCCACCGTGTCGCGTCGCGAGTCGCGGGTCGCGGATCGCGGGGGTGCGGAAACGTCACGGGTACGCAGCGTGATCAGAGCCCGATGTCACGCGGGTGGCGTCGCTCACGGAGGCGTCGCTCACGGACAGCGTTTACTCGCGGGCGTGTTACTCGCGGGCGGCGGTGAGGCGGTAGCGCAACCGGTACGGCAGCCGCGCCACCACGGACGCGACGTGCGCGTCCACGCCGACCAGGTAGCGGGGGCGCGGGTTGCCGGCGGTCAGCGCCCTGACGATGACCTGCGCGGCCCGTCGCGCCGGGATGCCGCGCCGCGCCGACCGTTCGGCGCTGGCCCGGGCCGTGGCGATCTGCGCCGCGTACCGCTGCTGGCCGGCCTCGGGCATCCGGCCGAGCAACTCCTCGCCGGCGGCCGCGGCGCGGCTCCAGATCGGGGTGGCGATCGCGCCGGGTTCGACGAGGACCACCCGGATTCCGGACGGCGCCAGCTCCGCGCGCAGGGTGTCGGCGAGGCCGACGAGGCCGAACTTCGAGACGTGGTACGGCCCGAGCATCGGCCCGGCGATCCGCCCACCGATCGAACCGACCAGCACGATGCGCGCCCGTCCACCCTGCTGGGCGGCGAGTCGCAGGGCCGGCAGCATCGCCTGGGTGACCGCGAGCTGGCCGATCAGGTTGACCTGGATCTGCCGCCCGAACGCCTCCATCGGGACATGCTCCAGCGGCGACGCCACCGCCACTCCGGCGTTGTTGACCAGGCCGTGCAGTGGCCCGGCGGCGCACACGCGCTCGCCGGCCGCCCGCACCGAGGCCGGGTCGGTCACGTCCATCCGCAGCACGCTCACCCGCTCCGGGTGGTCGCGGCGCAGCGCCTCCTCGTCGGCATCGCGGCGTACCGTCGCCCAGACGTGCGCTCCGCCGCGGACCAGTTCGTCGACGCAGGCCCTGCCGATGCCGGTCGACGCGCCGGTGACGAGGAATGAACTCGTTGACATGACGCCAGTATCGCGGGCGGGCGGTACCGGGTGCTGCCCCACCCCACGCCAGCGTCGAGAGAGGACCCGCGCCTCACCGGCGAAGGCGCCCGACCACGATCGCGCCGAGGTACGCGGCGGTGCCGACCAGGGTCAACCAGCTGTACGGCGCGCCCGAGCGCCCCCTGGCGAACTCCACCACGGTGCCGACGACGAGTACCACCAGCAGCACCTGGCCGGCCGCGGCGGAGGCGTGCACGTCGATGCTCACGATCCGCTCGTCGCGCCGGTCCATCAGCCCCCGCACGGTCTCCGAGTACCGGCTCGCGACGAGCACGGCCACTGTGAACGCCACCATGATGGCCAGCATGGCCACGCCCAGCCAGACATGGCCGCTGGCCCAGGCCGCCACGAGGAACACGAGCCCGCCCGCGATGCCCACCGCCGGCACCGACCAGAACGTCGCGGCGCCCCTAACGCTCCCGGACATCGAACACCTCCTCGACGGTGGAGCCGAAGTACCGTGCCAGCGCCACCGCGAGCGCCAGGGACGGGATGTAGCGACCGGTCTCCACGGAGTTGATCGTCTGCCGGGACACGCCCATGGCCGCGGCGAGCTGCGCCTGGGAAAGCTCCTTGGCCGTACGCAGGTCGCGCACGGCGTTTCCGGTGACGATGAACTCCACGACCGCTCCCTGCCGCCTGCGACGGGGCGAGCGGACCGGTCAAGCCTGGCAGAGCGGCCGCGTCGGTGTCAAGCAGCCTTGACACCGGGCGTGGCAGCGCAGCGCTTTCCGGGTGCTCAGCCGGCCAGGTCCTCGGCCGCGCCGTGCCCCGCCTCGGTCGTGCGCCGCAGGAAGTCGGCGATCAGGTCGAGTTCGCCCTCGCTGTAGCCGGCGCAGATCTGGTCCATCGCCGAGTTCATCCCACCGTAGAGGCGGTACAACTCCGCACTGCGGTCGCGCAGGCTCCGGATGATGACCGCCCGGCGGTCGGCGGTGTCGCGGTCCCGGGAGATCCACCCACCCCGCTCCAGCCGGTCGAGGATGCCGGTCATGGTTGCGGGGTGCAGCCCGGCGCGCCGGGCCAGGGCGCTCGGGCTCATCGATCCGTGACGGTTGACGAGTTCGAGGCAGTCGAGGTCGACGTCCTTGAGGTCGAGCCGGGCACCGACCTGGTGGTTGAGCAGGGACAGCTGGATGCTCAACTCGCGCAGCGACTCCTTGATGGCGGTGCCGGTCCGCCGCCTGCGCCGCGCCGCGTCGGGGCCTGTCGATGCTTTGGAACCCATATGAGCCGTTCTCCGTATCGTATGCCTTGCCAAGAGCAATGTACCCGGAAACGACCACGACGCGAGCGTACGGACGGATCCCGGCCCCGTCCGTCCACAGTGGAGCGTCTGGCGACCGGTCGCCCGGGCCGCCGTCACGCGCTAGTGCTTCGGCAGTGGCGCGATGAGGAACGCGAGCACGAACAGCACGACGACGGCGACGACGAAGAGGGCCGCCCCCTTGACGAACGCGATGAACCCGGCGACCAGGCCGGCGACGAAACCCTGCTGAGCCTGGGTCGAGTCGTTGCCCGAGTTGCGGAACCCCGCCATCCGCTGCGCGGCCCACCAGCCCAGCAGGCAGCCCACCACGACCCCGAGCAGGAAGATCAGTACCATCGGCCTCCTCACCCCGGCCGTCGAGCCGCCGCGGCATATCGTCGCAAAGTCACCCACTTAAACCGCGATTCCCCGCGCGAAGTTATGCCGGAGGGCGACCGGAGCCGCCAGAAAGCCCGGAACTGGGAACCCGCCAGAGAACAAGGAACCGCCGGCAAGCACGGGAACGCCAGCACGCTGGGAACCGCCGGCAGGCAAACGACGGGCCGGCCGGCGGTCAGCCCCGGCGCAGGGCGGCGAACGCCTCGCGAACCAGGCGCAGCACCGTTTCCAGGGTCTTCTCCCGCTCCGGCAGGGCCGAGTATTCGATCAGCGTGCTGCGCATGGCGGCGACACACGCCCTCGCCAGCACGGCGGTCCCCAGCGCGGGTCCGGACGCGACCGGCGGACCGGGCCGCCCGCCACCACCGCCACCACCGCCACCACCGTCGCCGCCGGGAGCCCCGGCAGCCCCTCCGGCCTCGTGCAGGCGCGACTCCAGGGCCTGGGCGAGGCCGTCCTCGAGTTCGCGCAGGACCGGCTGAGCCGGCCGGGTCGCCTGGGACAGGAACCGGGCCGGCGGCCCGCTGAACATGATGCCGAGCCCGGCGCCACGCCTGGCCGCGATCGCGAGCAGCGCCTGCAGCACCGCCGTGTACGGCGGCTCGTCGGCCGGGCGGGCGCGCACCTGCTCCTGGAGGACCGGGATGAGGTCGACGATCTCGCCGAGGACCAGGTCCTCCTTGGACGGGAAGTACCGGAAGAAGGTCCGCTCCGTCACGCCCGCGGCCGAGGCGATGTCGCGCACCGTGGTCGCCGCGTACCCGTGCTGCTCGAACATCCGCAGCGCCGCCTCCTGGAGCGCCTGGCGAGTCGCTACCTTGTGCGCTTCGCGCCGCCCCGGTTGAGTCACCGGGCCATCATTCCAGGTCGGGACCCCAAGTGTCATGACTGACACTTCCGGGCTATCGTGTCAGTCGTGACAGTTCGGCGGGACTCGGAGGATCCATGCGTCGGGTAGTTCTGTTCTGCCACCGCCGCGCCGGCTGGGTCGTCGCGGCCTGGCTGGTGGTGCTGGTGGGCCTGACTCTGGCCAGCCGCGTCGCGGGCAGCGACTACCGCGACACCGTCAACCTTCCGGCCTCCGACAGCCAGCGTGCCCAGACCCTGCTGGCCCAGGTCCAGGGTGGTGGCCAGGGCGGCGACTCGGAGCGGATCGTGTTCGCGACCTCCGGCGGTACCGTGACCGACGCGCAGGTACGCGACCGGATCGAGCCGATGCTGGCGCGGGTCGCCGGCCTGCCGCACGTGTCGCAGGTGACGTCGCCGTACTCGCCGCAGGGACAGGCACAGGTCTCCGGCGACCGGCGCGTCGCGTTCGCCACGGTCTCCTACGGCACCGGTGCCAACAAGGTCCGCCCGAGCCAGGCTCGGCAACTGGTGGACGTGGCCCGGTCGGCCGGCCAGGCCGGCCTGTCGGTCGAGGTGTCGGGCCAGGTCGCGATGCGGGCGTCGCCGCCGAGCCTGGGCGGCGCGTACATCGGGCTGATCGCCGCCGCCCTGGTACTGCTGGTCACGTTCGGGTCGCTGTTCTCCATGCTGCTGCCCATCCTCACCGCCGCCGTGTCGGTGGGCTCCGGTGTCGCGATCGTCGGACTGCTGACCCACACGATGAACGTCGCACAGGTCAGTCCGCAGATCACCGCGTTGATGGGCCTCGGGGTCGGGGTCGACTACGCACTGTTCATCGTCACCCGGTACCGGCAGGGCCTCAAGGCCGGCCAGACGCCGGAGGAGGCGCTCGGCGGCGCCGCCGTGACCTCCGGGCGCAGCGTGCTGTTCGCCGGGCTCACCGTCTGCGTGGCCCTGCTGGGCATGTTCACGGTGCGGCTGAACTTCCTTTACGGCATCGCGATCGGCTCCAGTGTCGCGGTGCTGTTGACGATGCTCGCGGCGTTGACGCTGCTGCCGGCCATGCTTCGGCTGCTGGGCCGGCGGGTGTTGTCGCGCCGCGAGCGGCGCCGGCTCGCCTCGGACGGCCCGCAGGCCGAGAAGGAGGGGCGGGCGTGGAGCCGGTGGGCCCGGTTCATCATCGGCCGGCCGGTGGCCGCGACGCTGGCCTCGCTGGCGGTGGTCGTGCTGCTCGCGCTGCCGTTCCTGTCCATGCGCCTGGGGATCTCCGACGCCAGCCTGGACCCGAAGGGCAGCACCACCCGGGCCGCGTACGACCTGCTGGCCCAGGGCTTCGGGCCCGGGTACGCCGGCCCGCTGGTCATCGCCGGTCGGACGGACGGCGACCCGGCACGGCAGACGGTGCAGGGGCTCGCCGCCGACCTGGCCCATCGCCCGGACGTGGCCCGGATACCGCCGGTCGCGTTCGCTCCGGCCCAGGGTGGCGGCACGATCGCGGTGCTGACCGTCTACCCGGCCAGTTCGCCGCAGGACAAGGCCACCGCCGACCTCGTGCACGACCTGCGCGACCGGGTGATCCCGGCCGCCACGCAGGGCACCGGTACCCGGCTGTACGTGGGCGGTACGACCGCTGTCGACGTCGACTTCTCCCAGGCCCTCACCGACCGGCTGCCGTTGTTCATCACGACCGTGGTCGGCATCTCGTTCATCCTGCTGGCGATCGTGTTCCGCAGCCTGCTCGTGCCGCTCACCGCGGCGTTGATGAACCTGCTGGCGGCCGGCGCCGCCTTCGGCATTCTCACCGCGGTGTTCGAATGGGGCTGGGCCGGCACTCTGATCGGCGAGGACCGCACCGGCCCGATCGAGCCGTACCTGCCGGTGCTGCTGTTCGCCGGGCTGTTCGGGTTGTCGATGGACTACGAGGTCTTCCTGGTCTCGCGCATCCAGGAGGAGTGGCACCGGGTGCGGGACAACCGCCAGGCGGTCGTGCGCGGGTTGGCGGCCACCGGCCGCACCATCACCGCCGCCGCCATCATCATGGTGCTGGTCTTCGCCTCGTTCGTCCTCGGCGGCAACCGCGTGGTGAAGATAGCCGGCCTCGGGCTGGCCAGCGCCGTCCTGCTCGACGCGGTGGTGATCCGCAGCCTGCTGGTACCCGCCGTGATGACTCTGCTCGGGCGGTCCAACTGGTGGCTGCCGCGCTGGCTCTCCCGCGTGCTGCCGACGCTGACCATCGAGGAGGACGGCGCCTCCGGTGCCGACGCGCCCGTCGCGGCGCAGCCGGCACCGGTGGGCCGCTGAGGTCAGCCGCCGAACGTGCGGCGCAGTTCCCGCTTGAGCACCTTGTGGCTCGGACCGACCGGGAGTTCGTCGACGAACCGGACCTGGCGCGGGTACTTGTGCCGGCCGAGCCGTTCCCTGGACCACGCGATGACCTCGTCCTCGGTCACGGACGTGTCCTTGTCGGCCACCGCCACGGCCCAGATCTCCTCGCCGTGCGTCGCGTCCGGTACGCCGATGACCGCGACCTGCACGATCCCCGGGTACCTCGCCAGCACCTCCTCGACCTCCCGCGGGTACACGTTGAACCCGCCCCGGATGATCATGTCCTTCTTCCGGTCGACGATCGTGATGAAACCCTGCTCGTCCTTCGTGCCCAGGTCGCCGCTGCGGAACCAGCCGTCGACGATGGCCCGCTCGGTCTCCTCGGGGCGGCCGAGGTACCCGGCGAACACGTTGTGGCCCCGGATCACGATCTCGCCCAACTCCCCGACCGGCAGCAACTCGACGCTCTCGTCCACCTCGGCGCGGGCGATCTCCACCTCCACGCCCCAGACCGGGTGGCCGACCGTGCCGGCCCTGGTGCCGAAGTGCGGCTGGTTGGTGGTCGCGGTCGGCGAGGTCTCGGACAGCCCGTACCCCTCGAATATCGTCGTGTCGAACGCGGCGTTGAACCGTTCGAGCACGGCCAGCGGCAGCGACGCGCCACCGGAGACGCACAGCCGCAGCCGGGGCAGCCGCTCGTACCCGGCCGCCGCCTCGGCCAGCGCGACATACATCGTCGGTACGCCCTGGAACACGTTCACGTTCTCGCGCAGCATCACCTCGATCGCGGCCGGGCCGGAGAACCGGGGCAGCATCACCAGGGTGGCACCGATGCGGAACGCGCCGTTCATGCTGACGGTCTGACCAAAGGAATGGAACAACGGCAGGCAGCCCAGCACGATGTCGTCCGGGCGCACGTCGTTCGCGTCGAACGTGTTGACCACCGCGTTCATCACCAGGTTGAGGTTGGTGAGCACGGCGCCCTTGGGTACGCCGGTGGTACCGCTGGTGTAGAGGATGACGGCGGGGTCCTCGGCCTGCCGGGATTCGAACGATGGCACCGGTTCGAGCCCGGCGGCCAGGTCCTCCAGGCGCGCAACGTCCACTGTGGACCCATCGGCGGAGCCGGCCGCCGGCCCGACCGTGGCGACCGGTACCCCGGCCGACGCCCCCGCCGCCGCGCCCATGGCCAGTTGACTCGTGTGGCAGATCAGCACCCGGGCACCGCTGTCGCGCAGCACGTACGCCGCCTCGTCCGCAGTCAGCAACAGGTGTACCGGCACGATGACCGCGCCGAGCGCGAGCGCCCCGTAGTACGCGCGGGGAAAGTCCACCGTGTTCGGGGCGAGCAACGCGACCGGGTCACCCGGCCGCACCCCCAGTTCCCGCAGCGCGGCCGCGTACCCGCGGGCCTCGCGCCACAGCCGCGCGTAGGGCACCCGCAGGTCGCCGTCGACGACCGCGGTCTTGTCAGGGTAGCGGCGGGCGGACTCGGCGAGGATGCTCGCCAACGACAGCATGGTCATCCGAGGTGCCCTCCGATCGTGGTGTACCCGCGCAGCAGGTCGCGCGAGATGATCAGTCGCTGCATCTCGTCCGTACCTTCGTAGATGCGCAGCAGCCGCACCTGCCGGTACCAGCGCTCGATCGGCAGCTCGCGGGTGTAGCCCATGCCCCCGTGGATCTGCATGACCCGGTCGATCACGCGGTTGACCATGCCGGCGCCGTAGAGCTTGGCCATCGACGACGCGTGGCGCGGGTCGACGGTCTGGTCGACCGTCCACGCGGCGCGCAGCACGAGCCAGCGGGCCGCCTCCAGTTCGGTCTCCGAGTCCGCGATCATCCACTGGATGGCCTGGTTGGTGCCGATCGGCCGGCCGAACGTCTCCCGGGTGTTCGCGTGGTCGATCGCCATCTGCAGCGCCCGTTCGGCGATGCCGAGCGCGTGCGACGGGATGATGTACCGTCCCCTGCCGATCCACTGCATGCCCAGCTCGAAGCCCTGGCCGACCTCGCCGAGCACGTTGCGGCCGGGCACCCGGACGTCGTCGAAGACCAGCGACGCCGGGCCGCCCTCCCCCATCGTCTGGATGAACTCCGAGCGCCAGCCCATCGCGCGGTCGACCAGGAACGCCGTGGTGCCGCCGCCGCGCACCCCGCGTTCGGGGTCGCTGACCCCGACCACGATGGCGAAGTCCGCGTCGTTGCCGTTGGTGATGAACGTCTTCTCGCCGTTGAGGATCCAGTCGTCGCCGTCCCGGCGGGCGGAGAGCCTGATGTTGGCCGCGTCCGATCCGGCACCCGGCTCGGTGATGGCGAAGCACGAGACGCGGTCGCCCTCGATGGTCGGGACCAGGTACTCCCGCCGCTGCTCCTCGTTCGCGTGGTACAGGATGTTGTCCGCCTCGCCGCCGAAGCGGAACGGCAGGATGGTACGACCGATCTCGGTCCAGATCAGTGACTGCGTCACCGCCGGCAGGTTCATGCCCCCGTAGTCCTCCGGCGTGGACAGTCCCCAGAAGCCGAACTTCTTCGCCCGCAGCTGCAGTTCGCTCAGCTCGTCGCGGGTCAGGCCGGGCTGATGGGCGCGCTCGCGCCGCAGCAACTCCGGTTCCAGTGGCATGACCTCCTTGCGGATGAACGCGCGCGCGGTGTCGCGGATGGCCTTCTGTTCGTCGCTGAGTGCGAAGTCCATGGTGTCCCTCTTCGGATGTTCGCCGTCTGCCACGGGGGTAGCGCCGTGACGGGGAGCGGTGCCGCACTCTCTAAACTAACGCTGGAAGTTTTACCGCGTCGAGACCGGACGCGAGGTTCCTTCGCACCGAGTCACTCGACCGGCAGGAGCCGATCGATCAAGCTGTCGATCTGGCGGTTCAGATCCGGCCAGGGGAACGTCCGGCGCACCGTACGCAGCGTCACGATGCCGTGCAGCGCGGTCCACAGATGGATGGCGAGCAGGTGGGCATCCTGGTCGGGCCCCACGACCGCGGCGACCTCGTCCCGGAACCTCTCGAACACGTCCACGCCGATGTAGGTGGCCGCGGGGAGGAGACGAGCCGGCAGCGACTCGGAGGTGAACATGACCAGGTACCGGCCGCGGTTCTCCAGGCCGTAGCGCACGTACCCGTGGGCGCTCGCCCGTACCCGCGCCAGCGGGGTGTCGCCCGTCCGGGCGGCTCCGGCGAGGATCGCGTCCCCGAACTCGGCGAAGTAGCGGGTCTTCACCGCCAGAACGAGCTCGTCGAGGCTGGGAAAGTGCAGGTAGATCGAGGTCGTGGCGACGCCGACCTCGCGCGCGACGGCACGCAGGGACAGTTCGGCCACCTCGCCGGTCTCCGCGAGCATGCGGCTGGCCGCCGCCACGATCTCCTCGCGCAGCCTCTCGCCCTCGCCGCGACGCGCCCGGCGCCGCCGCCCGAGACCCGGCGCCGCGCCTTCGTCGTCCGGCTGATCCCGCGGCCCACAGTGCGACGTCGGTCCGTGCGGCATCGGCCCTCCACAAGTTGACATCCGTAGCCTTACGGGCGTACACATAACCCATCGATGTTTAGGCTACACCCGTTGCCTTATCGTCTCCAGCGAGGAGAGGCTACCCATGCCACAGCGCTCAGCCACCCAGCGCCACCCCCGATGGACGCTCACGATCGTGTGCGTCGCGACATTCATGCTGCTACTGGACGTGACGGTGGTGGCCGTCGCGCTCAGCAACATCCAGGCCGACTTCGGCTCGGACCTCGGGTCGCTGCAATGGGTCGTCGACGCGTACACGCTGCCGCTCGCCGGCCTGCTGCTCACCGCCGCCACCCTCGGCGACCGGATCGGCCGCCGGAAGATCTTCCTGGCCGGCATGGCGCTGTTCACGCTCGGCTCCCTGGCCTGTGCGCTCGCCTGGTCCCCGGTGATTCTCGACCTGACCAGGGCCGCGCAGGGCATCGGCGGCGCGCTGCTGTTCGGCGTCGGTCTGCCGATGGTCGGCGCGGCGTTCCCCGAGGCCAAGGCGCGGGCCGCTGCCATCGGCGCGTTCGGCGCCACCCTGGCCGGCGCGACCGCGGTCGGGCCGCTGGTCGGCGGCGCCCTGGTGGACGGCCCCGGCTGGCGGTGGATCTTCCTGATCAACGTGCCGATCGGGGTGGCCGCACTGGTCGCCGGCTGGCTGCGGCTGGCCGAGTCCCGGGTGGCCTCGGCCCGCGCCGCCGACTGGCCGGGTACCGCCCTGCTCACCGCGGGCCTGCTCGCCCTGCTGCTGGCCCTGATCCGGGGCAACGCCGACGGTTGGCGCTCGGCAACGATCCTGGGCCTGTTCGCCGTCGCGGCCGTGCTGCTCGCCGGCTTCGTCGTCCGGGAGGCGTCCGCCGCCGAGCCCATGCTCGACCTGCGGCTGTTCCGCAGCGCCTCGTTCACCGGCGTGTCCCTCGGCGCCTGGGCGGTGTCCGCCACCCTGGTCGGTGCCACCTCGTACCTCGGCCTGTACCTGGTCAACACGCTCGACTACAGCCCGTTCCAGGCCGGCCTGCGGTTCCTTCCGCTCACCGTCGCCTCGTTCGTCGCCGCGCCGATCGTGGCCCGGCTCGTCGACCGGGTACCGCCCCGGGTCACCGTCGGCGGCGGCCTGGCGCTGTCGGCGATCGGCATGATGCTCGCCGGCCAGCTTCACGGCGACTCGCGCTGGACCGCCCTGCTGGCCGGGTTCGTCGTCGCCGGCCTCGGTCTCGGCATGGCCAACGCGTCGATGTCCCAGGCCGCGCTGTCCGCCGTCGACCAGACCCGGGCCGGAATGGCGACCGGTACGGTCAACACGATGCGCCAGATCGGCGTGGCGGCGGGCGTCGCCGTACTCGGCGCCGTGTTCCAGCACCGCGCGACCGGCGACATGACCCGCCAGCTCAACTCCGCACGGGTGCCCCACGCTCAGGCGTCCGCGATCGCCGACGCCGTCGGCTCGGGGGCCGGGATCCGGGTCGCCGACGCGGCACCCGCGGCGCTGCGCCCGGCACTGGCCGCGGCGGCCCGCGCGGCCACCGCGAGCGCGCTCAACGAGATCCTGATCGGCGGGGCGATCGTGTGCGGGATCGCGGCGCTCGTCGCCCTCATCGTGGTCCGGCCGGCGCCGTCCCCGGCGGCCGTGGCGCCCGCCGCGCCCGCCGGTTCCCACCCGGACGCCGAGACCGGCCCGAGCCGGGTCGCGGCGGAGGCGGCCACTCCCGACGCCGTAGCCGGGGAGCGCAGCCGGAGCCGGGTCGCGGCGGAGGCGAGCACCTCCGACGCCGTACGCGCGGGTGCGGAGAACTGATGGCGACTGCGATCATGGGAGGCATGACGATCGCCGAGCAGGCGCTGCGCCCGGCACGACCGGCGGACTACGACGCCATCGCCGCCGTCGTCGACGACTGGTGGGGGCGGCCGGTCCTGTCCTCGATCCCCCGGTTGTTCCTCGACCACTTCCACCGCACCAGCCTGATCGCGGAGGACGGCGGCGAGCTGACCGGTTTCCTGGTCGGCATCGTCTCCCCGTCGCAGCCCGACCAGGCGTACATCCACTTCGTCGGCGTGCGTCCCCGGGCCAGGAGCCATGGCCTGGCCCGGGCGATGTACGAGCACTTCTTCCGGATCGCCCGCGAACACGACCGCCGGTCGGTCGGCGCGGTCACCTCCCCGGTCAACCAGGCATCCATCGCCTTCCACCGGCGGATGGGCTTCGCCGTCGACGGTCCGGTGTCCGGCTACAACGGCCCCGGCCACGACCTGGTCGTCTTCACCCGCGCCCTCTGATCGCGCGGCGGCGGTGCCGCCCGGCAGGCGGTGCCGGTGCGCCATCGCCGGGCACCGGACCCGGTCGCCGGAGATGTCGACCAAGTCAGGTGGGAAAGTAGACATGGCCGGGTCGTTGCCCGAGACTGGGCCGATGGATCCGATCCTGGCGCTCGCCGGCTTCGGCGTGGGCATCGTGGTGGGGCTCACCGGCATGGGCGGCGGCGCCCTGATGACGCCCATCCTGGTGCTCGTCTTCGGCGTACCGCCGCTCGCCGCCGTGTCCAGCGACCTGGCCGCCACCGCGGTGATGAAGCCGTTCGGCGGTTGGGTGCATGCCCGCCGGGGCACCGTGCACTGGCCGATAGTGCGGTGGCTGTGCGTCGGCAGCGTGCCCAGCGCGTTCACCGGGGTGCTGCTCACCCGGCTGCTCGGCCAGCGCCAGGAGGTGCAGCAGGCCATCCAGTACGCGCTCGGGGCCGCACTGGTGCTGGCCGTGATCGGCATGGTCGTCAAGGCGTACGCCGCGCGGCGCACCCCGCCGACCGCCTCCTCCGAGCCGGTCACGGTTCGACGGCTGCCGACCGCCCTGCTCGGAGCGGCGGGGGGACTGCTGGTCGGGATGACCTCGGTCGGCTCCGGCTCACTGATTATCGTGGCGCTGCTGGCGCTGTACCCGTCGCTGCGGGCGAACGACCTGGTCGGTACCGACCTGGTGCAGGCCATCCCGCTGGTGGCCGCCGCCGCACTCGGTCACGCGCTCTTTGGCGACCTCAACCTGGACGTCGCCGCAGCCGTGCTCATCGGCTCCGGTCCCGGCGTCCTGCTCGGGGCGCGGCTGTCCGCGCGGGCACCCGGCGGCATCGTGCGCATCGCGCTCGTCGTGGTGCTGCTCGCCAGCGCGCTCAAGCTCTTCGGGGTGCCGAACCTGGTACTCGTCGGGGTACCGGCGCTGGTCGCCGTCGCCGCGTCGGCCGAGGCGCTGCGCAGCCGCCGCGCGGCGGAACCGTCCGCCGCCGCCACTCCACCGGCCACCATTCCACCGGCCAACGCTCCTGCGCCGGGTGCCGGGTCACCCGTCGCGGCGGCATGACGCCGGCCGACGTGATGCCGGCCGGCGCGGCGCGAAAGCCCGCGCGTACCCGCCGCGCGGTCAGCCCTTCTTGACGATCGCCGACAGCATGGTGTGCACCTGGCTCCGGGTCTGATCGGGCGTGAACCCGTCGAAGATGAAGCCGATCAGAGCCTCGCTGTTGGTCCAGGCGCACAGCGACGTGGGCTGGTCGAGGCCCGAGACGTCGGTGCACTCGGCCGTCCCACCCAGCGAGCCCGCGTCGACCTTGTCCACGGGGCCTTGGGTGCCACCGGCGATCGACGCGACGGCGCTCTTGAAGAACGCGTTGAGTTCGGTCTGCGCGCCGCCCACCTCGAACGCCTTTCCGCTCCCGCCCCACGCGATGACGTTGTGGCCGATCGCCGACGGGTCCTGATAGCCAACGGCGAACGCGTCGTCGATCCCGGCGCCCTTGAGGCTGTCCAGCATCGGAGCCACCTCGGACTGGTCGCTCATCTTCTTGAGCGAGCCGACCTGGTCGGGTGCGTTGAACGTCACGTTGGCGCCACTGCCACCGTTCGTCGACCCGGTGCCTCCGGTCGAGCCGGTGCCTCCCGGGCCAATGGTGCTGGAGTTGCCGGCCTGGTTCTTGCTGCCCGGCCCGCCCGCGAGGAGTGCGGCGGCCGTGATGCCCCCGCCGATGAGCAGGACCGCGACGACCACGATGACGGCGATGACGGGGCCGCGTGAGCGTCCCGGTTGCGGCGGCGCGCCGTAGGCCGGCTGTCCGGGAAAGGCGCCGTAGGGCTGCTGTCCGGGAACTGCGCCGTAGGGCTGCTGTCCCTGGGGGGCGCCGTACTGCGGCTGGCCCGGCGCGTACTGCTGGCCTGGTGCGTACTGCGGCTGGCCCGGCGCGTAGGGCTGCTGGGTCTGCGGGGCGCCGTACTGCGGCTGACCCTGCGGGGCACCGTAGGGTGGCTGGCCGGGAACCGCGCCATAGGTCGGCTGATCCTGTGGCGCACCGTACTGCGGCTGGCCCTGGGGCTGGCCCTGCGGGGTGCCGTAGGGCTGCTGTGGCTGCGGGGCGCCGTACTGTGGCTCGCCGTATTGCGGAGGGCTGGACTGCGGCTCGCCGGACTGTGGCCATCCGGCACCCTGCGGTGGCGGGTACCCAGGCGCTCCACCGCCGCCGCTGACCGGCTGAGTCGGTCCCTGACCGGTGCCCGGCTGCTGCCACGGTGGCGGCTGGTTCGGGTACGCGCCCGGTGGACCGTATGGATCGGACATCACAGTCTCCTCAACGATATTTCTACTTCTGTCTATCTATCGTATGGCGAGTGCCCGAAGAATGGCGTTGCGAGCTGTGGGCACACTGCCGCGAGGGCGCGGCTATTCGCCGTAGGGCTGTTCGAGTTCCCTGGCGAACGTCTCCCGGACCCGGTCGACCTGGGAGCGGTCATAGCCCCGCAGAGCCGAGGTGAGCTTCGCCGCCCGCAGTTCGTCACGCACAGCCGCGCGCAGAGCGGGATCGCGTGATTGCGTTGCCTCTTCGGCCCGCCCGATGAGCTTGTCAACCTCGACGCGCGCATAGCCGCGCAGCACGATTCCGAATTCGATCCCCGTGGTCACGCCATCACGGTAGCAATCGGCCACATGTCACGTCGGATCGACGGGTACCTGCGCCGGCCGCGCGGTGTGCAGGCCGGGCACGATGTCGTTGAGTTCGAAGGTCACCGGCTGTTCCAGTTGTGCGAACGTGCACGAGGTCGGGGTCCGGTCCGGCCGCCACCGTACGAACTGTGCGGTGTGCCGGAACCGGGTGCCTTCCATGTGGTCGTACCGCACCTCGACCACCCGCTCGGGGCGCAGCGGCGTGAAGGACAGGTCCTTGCCCGCGTTCCACCGCGACGTCTCGTTGTCGCGCGGATTGCGCACACCCTCAACCGGCTTCGCCCAGTTCCACGGGTGCTCGTCGAACGTGGTGACCAGCGACTGCATCTCCTCGAACAGGTTCTTGCGTTCGCTCATCGGGAACGCGCCGATGACGCCGACCGAGGCAAGCGAACCGTCATCGGTGTGCAGGCCGAGCAGCAGCGAGCCGATGCGGTCGGGTCCGCTCTTGTGCAGCCGGTACCCGGCGACGACACAGTCCGCCGTTCGCTCATGCTTGATCTTGAACATCACCCGCTTGTCGGGCTGGTAGGTGCCGTCGAGCGGTTTGGCGACCACGCCGTCCAGCCCGGCGCCCTCGAACTGCTCGAACCAGCGGGTGGCAAGCTCGCGGTCGGTGGTCGTCGGGGTCACGTGCACCGGCGCGCCGGCGTCGCGCAGGGCCTGCTCCAGCATCTCCCGGCGCCGCGCGAACGGCAGGCCGGTCAGGTCCTCGTCGCCGAGGGCCAGCAGGTCGAAGGCGATGAACGAGGCCGGCGTCTGCTCGGCGAGCATGGTGACCCGGGAGGCTGCCGGGTGGATGCGCTGTTGCAGCGCCTCGAAGTCCAGGCCGGCCGGCGTACCGAGAACGATCTCACCGTCGATCACGCAGCGGGGCGGCAGTTCGCGCCGGAAAGCCGTCACCAGCTCCGGAAAGTACCGGGTCATCGGCCGCTCATTGCGGCTGCCGATCTCGACCTCGTCGCCATCGCGGAAGATGATCGACCGGAAGCCGTCCCACTTGGGCTCGTAGGAGGCGTCCGGCGGGATGGCCGGGACGGACTTGGCGAGCATCGGCGCGACAGGGGGCATGACCGGCAGCTGCATGCCCCCATTGTGCCCAGTCCCGGCTGGTAACGGGGGGTGGGAGGGCCGGCTCGCGGAGGCGAACCGGTTGAGGTCACGTCGCGCTGGGCGCCACCCGGTCGGGGTGCAGGCTGACGAAGGCGTCCATGGCGTCGTCCTTGACCGCCTGGAGCATCTGCAGGCTCGTGGGATCGAGCCCCTGGTAGGACAAGTTGTCGGGTCCGGTCACGTTGAAGTACGTGCCGCCATTGGTCTTCAACGTGACCAGGTCGGATGCCCCGATGCCCTTCATCGCGAACAGCCAGTCCTGGATCGAGAAGGCTCCCTGGTCGATGGTCATCGCCTTGCCGACCGTGTTCAGCACGCCGGACAGCTTGGCCGGGTTGGTCAGCACACCGCTGGACAGGACCTTGCTGAAGATCGCCTTGAGAAACTGCTGCTGGTGGCGCTGACGGCCGTAGTCGGTGTCACCGTTGGCCAGCAGGTCGCGCTGGCGCACGAAGTCCAGTGCCTCCCAGGGCTTCATGTCGTAGCAGCCGACCTTGTATTCCTTCGGCGTGACACCGGGAATCGGGCCGATGGGCACGCCAGCAGTGGTCAGCCGCCACCCCGGGGAGACCTGCTTGCCCGACTTGGTGTAGCCGATGTGGACCGACCTGGTGTCCTCGTCCACGCACATGTGGACCCCACCGATCACGTTCACCACCTGCTGAAAGCCCGTGAAGTCGACGATCGCGGCGGCATCGAAGGTGATCCCCCACAGGTTCTTGATGGTCAGCGCGAGCAGTTCGACGCTGTGCTGGCGGGAGGCGGCGCCGGTCAGCCCCCAGCCGCCGAACCCGAACGCCGCGTTGATCTTGTCGTGCTGGACGCCGTACGACTTCTTGCCGTTCTTGTACGCCGGGATCTCCACGAGCGTGTCCCGGGGGATCGAGACCATGAACCCCTCGGTGTGGTTCGCCGGGATGTGCAGGATGATGATCGAGTCGGCTCGGACGATGTCGTTCGGGTTCTGCCCCGGCCTCGCGTCGACGCCGACCAACAGGATGTTCTTCGCGCCGGTGATCGACTTGTGTGCCGCGCCGCCGCCGCTCGCGGCCGAGCCGAGCAGGTTCTGCTTCGTGAAGCTCTTGGTCGCTTCGGCCAGTACCACGTGGAAGCCCACGACCGTGCCGCCGCTGCCCACCATGAGGATCGCGCCGAAAATCACCAGGAGCCGGGCCCAGAGCGGACCCTTGACCTTCTTGGGGCGCCCCTTCTTCGCATTGCCACGCTTACTCCCCGTAGCGCCGCGCCCATCCCTGGGTGGCCTGCCGCCGGGACGACGGCCCGCCGGACCATTCGCGCCGTCGCCGTAATCCCTGACTGCGCCAGCCGAACGGGATGAGTACTCCACAGGCCGTCTCCTGTCGCCGAGAGGTATTCAGCATTCAGTAAGGCAGACCCGTCACTGTACGCAGGCGTCCTCCCGCCACGCGACCCCGTAGATCACGAACGCCCCGAAACGGGCGCACCCCCGGCGGATCCCTTAGGGCCGCGGGTCGTGCGCGCCGGTCCCGAAGCGCTCCAGTGCCCAGGCGAGCCGGGCGAGGTCGATCCCGTCGAGGTGGTCCATCACGTGCCGGCGCACGCTGGCGAGGTGCGTCGGGTACGCCCGTTCCAGGCGGTCCAGGCCGTCGTCGGTGAGTACGGCGTGCCACCCGCGCGCGTCTTCCTCGCACCTGATCCGCACGACCAGCCCGTCCGCCTCCAGTCGGCTGACGATCCTGGTGATCCCGCTCATCGAGAGGTCACACGCGACGGACAGTTCGCTCATGCGCATCCGGCGGTCGGGAGCCTCCGACAGGTGCATGAGCACCAGGTACTCGTTGAGCGTGAAGCGCTGCTCCCGCGCCAGGTCTGCGTCCAGCGCACGAGGGAGGGCGAAGATCACCCGGGCGAGAGCACGCATCACCGCCTCCTCGTCGCCGCTTAGCGGCGGAACTGGCGGTGTGACGGCGGTCATGAATCTAGACTAATTACTTGACGAAGCAACGACCAGGATATTTGCTTCATCAAGCAATCATATCTGTTCCTCAAAGGAGAGCCACCGCAATGCCCAAGATCGGAATCATCCTCGGCAGCACCCGTCCCGGGCGGAACGGTGAGGCTGTCGCCCGCTGGGTCTACGACATCGCCGCCCAGCGCAGCGACGCGGAATTCGAGCTCGTCGACCTGCTCGACTACAAGCTTCCCCACCTCGACGAGGCGGTACCGCCGTCGCTGGGCCAGTACACCCAGCCGCACACCCTGCAGTGGGCGGAGAAGATCGCCTCGTTCGACGGCTTCGTCATGGTGACGCCGGAGTACAACCACTCCACGTCCGGCGCGCTGAAGAACGCGATCGACTTCCTCTTCGCCGAGTGGAACAACAAGGCCGTCGGATTCGTCAGCTACGGCTCGGTCGGTGGCGCCCGCGCGGTGGAGCACCTGCGTCTCATCGCCGGTGAGCTGATGATGGCGGACGTCCGCGCCCAGGTGGCGCTGTCCCTGATCACGGACTTCGAGAACTACAGCGTCTTCAAGCCCGCCGCCTTCCAGAGCCAGCAGTTGGGCACCGTGCTGGACCAGGTTGTGACGTGGAGCACGGCGCTCGCGCCGCTGCGCGCCGCCGCCTGACCCGAGGACGGACGGAACCGGGCGCCCGCCGGCTGTGACTCGGCGGGCGTCCGGCCTTGCCACCCCTGACGAACTGCGACAACGGGGTACCGGGCAGGCGCCGCTTGCGTGGCCGGAGTCAGCGCGTCGCGAGACGGCCGGGCTCCGGCGCTCCGGCGACCGGCGCGTCCCAGTCGATCCGGTAGTCGAACTGCCACGCCATCTTCTCCGGCTTCGCCAGCAGTCTCATGGCCACCGGCAGGAACAGGTCGCGCACTGCCCGGGCGACCGAGCCCGCGGCCTTGTCCTGATTGCTGCGGGCGCCCACCGCGATGATCTTTTCGACCCGGTCGCGGCGCAACCGCTCGTACGCCGCGAACGCCTGCCCGCGTGGCAGGTCGCGCAGGCAGCGCGCGAGTTGCACGGCGCTCTCGACGGCCATCGACGCGCCCTGCCCGGAACTGGCCGACGGCGCGTGCGCGGAGTCGCCGACGAGCACCATCCGGTCGCCGCTCCACGCGGGCACCCTCGGCACGTCCTCCATCGGACCCACGACCAGCAGATCGGCCGGATCGGTGCGGTCCAACAGGCGCAGCGCCGGAATGCGGTCGTGGGCGAAGGCCTCGCGCAACACGGCCAGCCACCGATCGGCGCTGGTCGCCCTGGCCTCCTCCAGCGTCATCGGCGCCCGGTGCGGCAGGTTGACGAACCATCCACCGCTGCCGTCGTCGTCCACCATGTACCCGAGGAATGCCCGCTTGCCGAAGGCCATGTACATCTTGCCGCCCGTCGAGGGAAGGCCGGTGTCGGCCAGCCGCGCGCCGAAACTGATCAGGCCGCTGTACCGGGGCTCCGGCGCACCGGGATCGATCAGCCCACGAGTCGTCGACCTGATGCCGTCGGCGCCGACCAGGATGTCGGCGGTGGCCTCGGTACCGTCCGCGAACCGCGCGGTCACGCCGTCCGCGGTCTCCCGCGCACCCACCAGCCGCTTGCCGTGCTCGGTACGGATGCCTCGGCGGGTCGCCTCGTCATACAGCCCCCGGTACAGGTCGGCGCGCCACACGAACTGCATGGTGGGCTGGCCGGGCACGCTGCCGAATTCGGCCAGGTGCTTACCGGTCCAGCTCTGCAGCACCAGCGCCGACATCGGCGAGCCGATGCGCCGCACGATGTCCCCCGCACCCAGGACATCGAGTGCGGCCAGGCCGTTGGGTGCGATGCTCAGCCCGGCACCGATCCCGTCGGCGGTGGCGTGATAGGCCTCGTACACGGTGGCTTCGACGCCGGCCTGCCGCAGAGCCATCGCGGCAACCGGGCCGGCGATGCCGCCGCCGATGACCAGCGCGGAGCGCGTCTCGTTCATGACTGTTGCCTCTCCTGTATGGGTGGGGACTCGCCGTGGAACTCGGCCCACTGCCGTCCCCAGCCGTTGTCCGGATCGGTGATGCGGTCCATGAACCGGTGGACGAACGACGCGTCGGCGTCCAGCAGGGCCAGCCGGTACTGCTCCTCGACCAGGAACAGCTCGGGCACCCCGTTGCCGAGCGCGCCGTCGATCAGTGCCTGGACCTCGGTGCGCTGCTCGGCGAGCCGGTCGAGTCGCCGCCGCAGCAGCACGAGTACGTCGCCGGGGGGCAGCGCCGCGATGAGCGACAGCGCCGCCACGAACTGCGGGTACTCGTGCCGTGGCTCCTCGACCAGCTCGCGCAGCCAGTCGCGCAGTTCCTGGCGTCCGGCGTCGGTCAGCGCGTACACCGTGCGCTCCGGGCGCTGCCCCTCCCGGTTGGTCTCCACCTCGCTGACGAACCCGGCCTTGGCCAACTGGTTCACGACCATGTACAGCGAGCCGTGGTTGAACTTGATGCTGCGCGCGTCACCGTTGTCGCGCAGGGTGCGACTCAGCTCGTACGGGTGCATGGGCCGCTGGGTCAGGTACGACAGCACGGCCAGCCCGAGCAGGTTGCCGACCTTGCGTTGCTTTGCCATCTGCTCCTCCGTCGCGCGGGCCGCACGGAGGCGGCACGCGTCGTGGATGTGTGGGCGGTCAGGCCGCGCGGGCCGGATCATCCACGGTCGGCAGCACGCCCTGCTTGTGCGCCCGCCACAGGTCGGCGAGGTATTCGCGGGAGAACATGGCCGACAGGATGGCCACGCCGCCACGGTGGACGCGGATCTCAGCATGGCGCATCTGACCGGTCACGACGATGCGGCGGTCGCCGGGCGCGTCGGGCACCTGCCCGTCCTTGACCCGGCCGCGGCCGGAGCGACGCAGGTCCCAGTCTTCGATCAGCGCGTCGTCGGCGACCAGCAGCTTGAGCACGGCGCGGTCCAGGTCGACGTCGATCTCGATGTCGCCGGCCGGGATCTGCGGAGACCGCAGGTCCAGCACGGCGACTCCGTGGCGGGCGCGCACCTGGAACTGGCGGGCGGTGGTCCAGTGGCCGAGCCGCTTGGTCACGGCGTCGTTGGCCGGAATCCGGATCGGCGTGGCGGGGGCGGTTTGCACGGTGTTCATGCTCATTGTCCCTTCGGGTCGACCGGTACCCGGCCGCTCGATTAGTTGACTATGACTATCCACTTCCAACTAGTCAGTGTCAACTAGGTGCCGGGACCCGACAGCTTCCCCGGATCCGACAGCTTC
>DASXOA010000143.1:0-3758 GCA_036494675.1 Rugosimonospora sp. | reverse complement strand
GCTCCCGGCCGGGACAGGGACACCGCCATCAATGCCAGCGGCACGTAGTTGACCGCGATGCCGAGAAGCCACCAGCCGACCAGCCGACCCGTCTCACCATCGGTGGTCGCCAGTGCGGCACCGAGGCACGTGGACAGCACGACGCCCGCGATGAACTCCACGAGGATCACGCGGCGGCGCCGGAGGGACCCCCTCGTTCCGTACATGTCGACGGCCGCCAGCCGGCGTACCACGAATCGCGTCATCGCTCACCTTCCCCGTGAACCCGCTCGACGGGCTGTCAAGCGTGCTTGACTCCCAGCATTACCGAGGCGGCCATCGATGTCAAGTGAGCTTTACGTCCCGGGGCCGGTCTCCATTCTTCACCACGGGCGGCAGTGCCTCAGACGGCACCTGCCGGAACTGGGTCAAGGCCGTGACCCGGCAGGTCACGGCCTTGACTCAAGGCGTCGCCCGGAAGAGTTCGAACGCCAACCTTCTGATCCGTAGCGGCCGGTCCACGCACCGCCCGGTTTTGTCAGGCGCCGCCGACGGCGGTGACGCCGGCGCGGGTACCGACGTAGGCCCGGTTGCCGGACAGGGTGGGCGAGGCGAAGTTCGGCGCCTGGCCGATCTGCACCTGCGCCAGCGCCGCTCCGGTGCTGGGGTTGAGCGCGTAGAGCACGCCGCCGAAGTAGTCCACCACCCAGACGGCACCGCCGCCGATCACGGGTGAGCCCTCGGCGGGCACGCTGTTGGCGGCCCGCCACAGTTCGTGCGCCGTCCCGTCGGCACCGATGGTCACCGCGCGCGGCCCGGTGGTGCAGGGCAGGTAGATCGTGTTCCCGGCGACCGCGCTGCCGCCGAAGGCGTCGCATCCGTTGTTCAGGTCGGCGACCTCGCCGCCGATGCCACCGAGGTTGTCGTGCCGCAGCACGTAGCCGGTGCCGGCTTTGCCGTCCGCGTAGACGTACTGGCCGACCAGGGCCGGGGTCATCGATCCGAGGTCCTGGTCGCCGGCGTTCTGCGTGGCCCAGTCGGTGGGGGCGAAGAAGTCGGTGCGCTGCAGATCGGGTGACAGCGCGATGACCGAATCGCTGCCGTCGTAGGCGCCGGTGGTGGATTCGCCGTTTCCGACCGCGTACAGCAGACGGCCGGCGTCCACAACCGCGCCGGCGGTTCCCCAGATGCCAGCCTCGCGGCCGGTCGGCACCGCGTAGCTCAGCTTGCCGGCGCCAGCGGTGGTCACCGAGACCACCGAGCCGATGTAATTGGCGCAGTCGCCGAACAGGCCGCCGTACGGGATGTAGACGCGGCCGTTCAGCAGGGTCAGGGCGCCGCGCTGCTGGTGCGCCTTCGGGTCGCCCAGCGGCGGCTCGACCGGGACCCGCACCTCGACGGCCCCGGTGTCGGCATTGATCCCCAGCAGCGTGTGCGCTCCGCCGGTGGTCTCGGCGACGGCGAACACCCGATTGGTGTCCGGGTCGTAGACCATCGTGCTGGTGATACCCAGTGGGCTGATGTCGCCGCAGGGCAGGTCGGACAGCGGTTCGGGCGTGCCGCCATGCGCTGACCAGACGACGGCGCCGGTGTTCGGGTTCAGCGCGTAGACCGTGTCGTTTTCGGTGGCCGCGAAGATCCGGCCCCGTACGACCAGGGGCTGGCCGTAGACCGCGCCGTCGAGCGTGGCGGTCCAGTTCACCGACAGCGTGGACAGCGGGGCGAGATCCGTCGCGTTCCCGGCGCGCGTGTTGTCGCGGTGGTAGGTCGGCCAGTCCCCGCCGCCGGTCGGCGAGGACGACGGCGTCGGCGTCGGCGAGGCGCGGGTTGGTGTGGGTGACGGCGTCGGCGTTGGCGAGGCGCCGGTCGGTGTGGGTGACGCGGGCGTGGGTGTGGGTGAACCGCTCACCCCGCCGGTGCAGGCCGTGCCGTTGAGAGTGAAGCTGGCCGGTGCCGGGTTGCTGCCGGCCCAGGAGCCGTTGAACCCGAACGCGACGCTGGCCCTGGTGGCGATGCTGGCGTTGTAGCTGAGGTTGCGAGCGGTCACCTGGCCGCCGCTCTGCGACACAGTCGCGTTCCAGGCCTGGGTCACCCGCTGCCCGGCCGAGTACGACCAGGTGAGCGTCCAGCCGTTGACCGGGTCGCCCAAGTTGGTGATGGACACATTCGTGCCGAACCCGCCGGGCCACTGGGAGGTGACCGTGTATGTGACCGAGCAGCCGGTGGTAGCGGCGTGTGCGGAGATAGCGATGGCCATGCCGGCCAGGACCGTACCGGCGACAGCGGCGATAGCGAGTCGAATTCGAGGTCGGGTGAAGGCGCCCATTCTCGGAGTCCTTTCGATGCACGGGAACTCAGCAGGTTGACCGGCCGGCGGAAGAGTCGTCCAAACGCCGCCCGTGCGGGCCCCAGACATCGACAACAACGATTGTCAACCAGATCGATCAGAGCCACAACCCCTACGAGTCGTAAGGTGCTGACCCATGAAACAACTGAAACGAATCGATGTTACGGTCGTTACATGCTACGGGTGGCGCGCAGAGGGAGCTGACCCGTGGTCTGGTGGTGGGAAACCCTGTTCGGCATTGCGGTCGCCTTGGTCCTCGCCTGGGCCGCCCTCATCATCGCGTTGATGGTGACCAGGCCCAAGGGCGCCCTGCTCGGTGAGGCAGTCCGGCTGCTACCGGACCTACTGCGGCTGCTACGCCGCCTGGCCGCCGATCCTGGCCTCCCCCGCGGCGTGCGCGTACGGCTGGCCCTACTCATGGCGTACCTGGCCATGCCGATCGACATCATCCCCGACTTCATCCCGATCCTCGGCTACGCCGACGACGCGATCGTCGTCACCCTCGTCCTGCGCAGCACGGTCCACCGCGCCGGACTCGATGCCGTACGCGACCGGTGGCCCGGCACCAACGACGGCTTCGCCGCCCTGTCTCGCCTCACCGGCCTGAACTCCACCAGACCCGCGGCCGATCCCGGCGGTCCCTAGTGGACAGTCGCAACGCCTGCCCCTCCGCCATCCAGAGAAACCAGGATCGGCACGCGTGTCGCGTGGTCCGGCCGTTCGTCACCCGAGGGTCAGGTGCTCCGGGCTGAGCGAGCTCAGGAAGTCCTTCGCGTCGAAGCGTGCGCCGATCGAGGCGACGCCCGCCGTGTCGCCCGCACCGGCCAGTACCCGAGAGGCTGCCTCGACCACCAGCGGCGCCGTCACCGCATAGATGTCCCGGCCGCTCGCCACCACGCGGCGTTCCGCGCCACCTGACCGTGCGATGACCTCGACCAGGAACGTCTGCGCCGAGCGGCCGTGCTCGTCGACAGCGACCGGGCCCGACGGGTCGGGGGAGTGCAGGTCGTCGACGGCGTTGCTCGACATGAACGTGGAGATCTCGGGCGTGTCCAGATGCGTCGGAATGGTGACGCTGTCGGCCATCGTGAACTCGCCGACGACCGGCTGGGTGCCGATGGGCGCCGGGAAGGTCCACTCGGTGCGGGGCGCGTCGCCCGCACGGAACTGCAGCCGGTTGCCGGTGTAGGCGATCCGCCGGCCACTTCGGCGTTGCGCGGAAACCCGCCCCGTCAGCCGGGTGCCGCGGGTGGGGTGCCAACTGCTGAGGGCGTACGCGATGGTCAGACGATCGGCGACCGGCCAGTCGCCCATCGCCGCGGTGGCGAGCAGGTCTCCGAGACCGCCGTAGAACGCGACAGCCGGCACGATGGGGATGCCGGCGTCGGCATAGCCGGCGAAGGTGTCCGTCACGACCTCGAGTTCGGCGGTG
>DASXOA010000142.1:0-53748 GCA_036494675.1 Rugosimonospora sp. | reverse complement strand
ACAATCGGGCCAAAGCCCGGCTGAAGGTCGCCCGGGTCCATGCCCGGATCACCGACCGGCGCCGCGACCACCTCCACAAGCTGACCACTCGACTCGTGCGTGAAAACCAAACGCTCGTGATCGAGGACCTGACCGTGCGCACCATGGTCAGAAACCACCCGCTGGCCCGCGCCATCTCCGACGCGGCCTGGCGAGGGTTGCGCACCATGCTGGAGTACAAAGCCGACTGGTACGGCCGGGACCTGATCGTCGTGGACCGGTGGTTCCCGTCCAGCAAGCTGTGCTCCGCGTGCGGGCGACTGACCGAGAAGATGCCGCTGAACATCCGGGAATGGACGTGCCCCTGCGGCACCGTTCACGACCGGGACCTCAACGCGGCACGCAACCTTTTGGCCGCCGGGCTGGCGGTGACAGCCTGTGGAGACGGTGTAAGACCTCAACGGGACTCCTCCCGCACGGGGCGGTCGTCGGTGAAGCAGGAAAACCCGAGGGCAACCAAGGGAATCCCCGCCCTTTAGGGCGGTGGAGGATGTCAACGGGTCCGTGCGCCACGGGCTCCCGCGCTCTGGCTTCTGGTACCACGGGCTCCCGCGTGAGAGGCGCGGGAGCCTGGGTCGGGGACACATCCATGCCAGGTACACGCCGGTACGGGCGGTGCGGTTCCCGGCCGGCGGTAATTCGGGACCAACCGTGGGCCGGGATCAGGCGTGGACCGGGAGGCGTGGACCGGGAGGCGTGGGCCGGGATCAGGCGTGGGCCGGGATCAGGCGTGGGCCGGGATCTGGCTCAGGAACGCCTGCGCGATCACTGCGTACCCCTGCTGGTTGGCGTGGATGTCCGGCCCGAGCGGCGGCTGGGCGCACATCCAGGTCCACTCGCAGATGTTCGTCACGTCGGCCGGAAAGTCGTTGGTATCGAAGGCGGCGGCCACGTCGGCGACGCGGAACCCGTGCGCCCGGAAGGTCGCCGACAGCAGCGCGTTGAACACCTTGTTGATCAGCAGCGACTGCTGCGCCAGTTGCTGCCCGTCCGGCCCGGTCAGGTACGAGGCGAGGAACGGGTCGTAGTAGGTCATCGCGACGATCGTGGCGTGCGGAGCGGCGGCCCGCAGCCGGCCGGCGATCTGATCGGTGTTGCTCGCCACGGTGGCCAGCCCCTGCAGGACGCAGGCCTGGTCCAGACCGGTCGCGGTGACGCAGCCGTCCACGTCGTTGGCACCGATGTCCAGGGTCACCAGGCCGACCCGGTGGTCGCGCAGGAACGCCACCGCCGCGTCGAGCTGGGCCCCGGCGCCACAGACCCCACCGGTGAGCATGGAGGTGGCGGTCTCGCCGGGGCAGCCGAGATTCTTCAGCGCCAACCCGTGGTCGCGGGCGTGCAGCGTGGCGTAGAGCTGGTCGACGTACCCCTGACCGGTGACCTGGGTCGGCTGGTACCCGTAGGCGAGCGAGTCGCCGAGCGCGAGGTAGTAGCTCGGGCCGCGATCGTCGTCGTGGCCGCCCCGGCCGCTCTGGGCGGCGCTGGCGGGGGCGGCGAGCAGGCAGGTGGCGGTCGCCGCCGCGCCGGCGAGGCTAGCGAGGCGTCGTAGCATGCCCGGTAACGTACGCCGATCGATACCCGGCCAGGCTCCACCGAACGGCCGCTCGTTACTGGCGGGTCACCCCACCTGAACGCCTTGTGATCAGCGGGTCAGGCGTCCTTGCCCTTGGTCAGCTTGCCGAAGTCGAGCTTCGGCGCCTTGAAGCCCGCGCCCGGGTCCAGCGCGCTCGGGTCCAACCCCGGCGGCAGCGTCGGCATCCCGCCCGGGAAGCCTCCGGGCAGGCCGCCCGGAAGGCCGCCGCCGACCCGGGGCCGGCCGCCGCCCTTGGTGCCCTTGCGCTTGTTCTTCGGCGACTTGGTCGCCTTGCGCCGCCCGGGCAGGCCCATCATGCCGCCCATCTGCTTCATCATCTTCTGGGCCTCGGCGAACCGGTTGAGCAGCTGGTTCACGTCCATCACGGTCACCCCGGAGCCCCGCGCGATGCGGGCCCGCCGGGAGCCGTTGAGGACCTTCGGGTTCACGCGCTCGCCGGGGGTCATCGACCGGATGATCGCGGTGATCCGGTCGAAATGGCTGTCGTCGAGCTCGGCCAGCTGGTCCTTCACCTGGCCCATGCCGGGCATCATGCCGAGGATGTTGGCGATCGGACCCATCCGGCGCAGCGCGGTCATCTGCTCCAGGAAGTCTTCCAGCGTGAACGCTTCGCCGCCGGTGACCTTCGCGGCCATCCGCTGCTTCTGGTCCTCGTCGAAGGCCTGCTCGGCCTGCTCGATGAGGGTCAGCACGTCGCCCATGCCGAGGATGCGCGAGGCCATCCGGTCGGGGTGGAAGACGTCGAAGTCCTCCAGCTTCTCGCCGGTGGACGCGAAGAGGATCGCCTGCCCGGTCACGTGGCGTACCGACAGCGCCGCGCCGCCGCGGGCGTCACCGTCCAACTTGGACAGTACGACACCGGTGATGCCGACCCCGTCGCGGAACGCTTCGGCGGTGGCCACCGCGTCCTGACCGACCATCGCGTCGACCACGAAGATGGTCTCGTCGGGGGCGACGGCGTCACGGATCGCCGCGGCCTGCCCCATCATCTCGGCATCGATGCCGAGCCGGCCGGCGGTGTCCACGATGACGATGTCGCGCATCGAGCGCCGGGCGTGGTCGATCGAGTCACTGGCCACCCGTACCGGGTCGCCGACGCCGTTGCCCGGCTCGGGCGCGTACACCTCGACCCCGGCCCGCTGGCCGAGCACCTGGAGCTGGTTGACCGCGTTGGGACGCTGGAGGTCGGCGGCGACCAGCAGCGGCTGGTGCCCCTGGGCCTTGAGCCAGCGGGCGAGCTTGCCGGCCAGCGTGGTCTTGCCGGAACCCTGGAGGCCGGCGAGCATGATCACGGTCGGTGGCTGCTTGGCGAACTGCAGCCGGCGGGTCTCCCCGCCGAGCACGCCGACCAGCTCCTCGTGAACGATCTTGATGACCTGCTGGGCCGGATTGAGGGCCTGGTGCACCTCGGAGCCGCGGGCCCGTTCCTTGATCGACGCGATGAACGCCCTCACCACCGGCAGCGCGACGTCGGCTTCGAGCAGGGCGAGCCGGATCTCCCGCGCGGTGGCGTCGATGTCGGCGTCGGACAGCCGGCCCTTGCCACGCAGCTTGGTGAAGATCCCGTTGAGCCGGTCGCTCAGCGTGTCAAACACGGTGCCTCATCCTCGATGTCGGATCCGGTGGGCGGGGCCGAGGCCCCCGACAAGGGTAGCCGGCCGGCGCCGCCCCCTCCCGCCGTGGACGCGACCCGTCCGGGCGGCGGCAGGCCGAGGCGTCACCGCCGATACGGACAAAGCCTACCAAATAGGTATTGGTCCCTAACGTCGCTTCCCCCGGAAAAGGTCAGCCGGCGGCGGCGAGCACCACCCCGGTGACCTCGGCCCGGATCGTCGGATCGGACCACTGGCCGACCAGGTAGAACGCGTCCACCACGTCGCCGCCGAGCGTGGAGATCCGGGCCGCGCGGACGTCCGCCCCGGCCTCCTCCAGCGCCCTGGCGACCCGGTACAGCAAACCGGGCGCGTCCGCCGCGCGCAGTTCCAGGACGGCCGCGTCGGTCGCCACATCCCGGTGCCAGACCACCCGGGGCGCCGCACCACCGGCCCGCGGCGCGGCGTGCCGGTTCAACCGCTCCGGCAGCTGACCGAGGGCCGCCCGGCGCAGGTCCGCGCGCAGCGCCTCGGCGTCGGGCAGCGAGCCGAACCGCGTCTGCACCGCGCACTGCACCAGCGCCCGTCCCTCCACCGAGGACACGTCGGCGGTGACGACGTCCAGCCGGTGCAGGGTCAGGCAACCGGCCACCGCGGCAAGCAGGCCGCGACGGTCGGTCGCGGCGACCGCCACCCGCTCCCCGTTGACGTGTACCGCCGGCAGCGGCCCGGCGACCAGCGCGCGATCCGGAGTGGGGGCGGGCGGCACCTCACCGGTATCCAAAGTGGACCGAACGCGGTCCACAAGGGACGCCACCAGCCGGCCCTTCCACGTCGACCACGCTCCCGGCCCGGTCGCGGCGGCGTCGGCGCGGGTCAGCGCGTACAGCAGGTCCAATGTGGTCACATCGCCGACCGCCTCGGCGACCCGCCGGATGGTGACCGGGTCGGCCAGATCCCGGCGGGTGGCCACGTCTGGCAGCAGCAGGTGCAGCCGTACCAGCTTCTCCACCATCGCGACGTCCTCGAACGGCAGCCCGATGTCGGTGGCGATGCGGGCCGCCACCGGTGCGCCCAGGGTGCTGTGATCCGGCGTTCCCGCACCGTCGGCAGCGGGCAGGCCCTTGCCGATGTCGTGCAGGAACGCGGCCAGCACCAGGAGATCCGGCCGGGCGACCTCACGCGTGAACGCGCTCGCCTCGGCCGCCGCCTGTACCAGATGACGGTCCACTGTGTACAGATGCACCGGGTTGTACTGCGGGTGGCCGCGTACCCGGCTCCACTCCGGCAGCCAGCCGACCACCAGCCCGTACCGGTCGCACGCCTCCCAGGTCGGCACCAGGCCGGTACCCGATCCGAGCAGCGTGAGCAGCGCCTCCCGGGCCACCGCCGGCCACGGGGTGGGCGGTGGCGGGCAGAACGCCGCCAGCCACTCCAGCGTCGGGCGCGCGATCGGCAGCGTGGCGTTGGCCGCGGCGGCGGCGACCCGCAGCGCCAGGCTCGGCTCCGGGCGCGGCCCGACCGCCGCCCGGGCCAGCACCGCCTCGCCGTCCTGCTCCACCACGTCCCGACCGATCGGCCGGCGCGTGGGCGGGCCGGCGGGCCGGCTCCAGCGGTCCATGGCCCGCCAGGCGTCGTCGACCGCGTACGCGATGGCCCGCGCGTCCTGCGCGACGCGGCGCAGCAGCGCGTCGCCGTCGGGCAGTTCGAGCAGGCTCGCGACCGCCTCCCGGTCCTGGGCGAGCGGCCGGTCGATCCGCCGTCCGGCGGTCACGTGCAGGGCGTCGCGCACGTCGAGCAGCCGGGTGTGCGCCGCGCGCACCGCCGGCCGGGTCGCGTCCGCCACTCCCGCCATCCCGATACCGCGCAGGATCGCCACGTCGCGCAGGCCGCCCCGGGCCTCCTTGACGTCGCCCTCCAGCAGGAAGGCCAGTTCGCCGTGCGTCTGCCAGCGGGCCGCGGTCACCTCGCGCAGCGCCGGCAGCGCCTGCGCCGCGGTCCGCCGCCACTGCTCGGCCGCGGCCGAGCGCAGCCGCTGCGCCAGCGCCTCGTCGCCCGCGAGGTAACGCAGATCGAGCAGGCCGAGTGCCACCTTGACGTCCTGCCGGGCGACGGCCAGCGCCTCGGGGACGGTACGCACCGAGTGGTCCAACCCGACGCGGGCGTCCCAGATCGGGTACCACAGCGCGTCGGCCAGGTCCCGGATGTCCGGGCGGCCCCGGTGCAGCAGCACCAGGTCGACGTCCCCGTAGGGCGCGCACTCCCGCCGGCCCAGGCCGCCGACCGCGACCAGGGCGACGTCGGAAAGCGGCAGCAGTCCGGCCAGCCAAGCGTCGAGCGCCGCCGCACGCTCCTCGCGTGCGGCGGCGCCCACCGTCTTGCGGTCGATCACCTGCGGCGCGTCAGAGCGCGTCGAGCCCACGCTCACCGGTCCGAACCCGGATCACCTCGTCCACCGGGGTGACCCAGACCTTCCCGTCACCGATCTTGCCGGTACGGGCGGCGGCGACGATGGCGTCGACCACCTTGTCCACGTCGATCTCGTCGGTCACGACCTCGACCCGGATCTTGGGCAGGAACTCCACCGTGTACTCGGCGCCCCGGTACACCTCGGTGTGCCCCTTCTGCCGGCCATAGCCCTGCACCTCGCTCACGGTCAGCCCGGCCACGCCCAGGGCGTGCAGCGCCTCCTTGACCGCATCGAGCTGGTACGGCTTGATGACCGCGGTCACCAGCTTCATGCTCAGTCCCTCCATCGCCAAGACATTAACCGGCTACCTTCTCGGACTCCGGCTCCTGTGCCGGAGCGGGGATGTCGGGCTTCGACGCACCGACCCCGGCAAGGGCGAACGCGCCACTGCCGCCGCCACCGGCCGCCGGCGAGAACTCGTACGCGCTCTCCGCGTGCTCCGCCACGTCGATGCCCTCGACCTCGACCTCCCTGCTGGTACGCAGGCCGATCGTCTTGTGGATCACGGTACCGAGCAGGTACGCGATCCCGAACGAGAACACCGAGACGATCGCGCTCGCCGCCGCCTGGCGTCCCAGAGCGTTCACGCCACCGCCGTAGAACAGGCCGTTGTGCTTGACGTAGCTGCTGATCGCGCCGCTGCCGAACAGGCCGATCCACAGCGAGCCGATCCACCCACCGGTGAAGTGCACGCCGACCACGTCGAGCGAGTCGTCGAAGCCCAGCTTGTACTTGACGCTCACCGCCATGGCACAGACCGCACCGGCGACGAGGCCGAGCAGGACCGCCGCGAACGGGGCGATGTAGGCACACGCCGGGGTGATCGCGACCAGACCGGCGACCGCACCCGAGGAGCCACCGACCATCGTGGGCCGGCCGTTCTTGCGGACCCACTCCACGATGATCCAGCCGAGGAACCCGGCGGCCGTCGCGACCTGGGTGTTGACGAACGCGAGCGCGGTCAGGTTGTCGGCGGTGAGCTCGGATCCGGCGTTGAACCCGAACCAGCCGAACCACAGGAGGCCGGCACCCAGCGCCACGAACGGCACGTTGTGCGGCTTGAAGCTCTCCTTCGGCCAGCCGACCCGTTTGCCGAGTACCAGCGCGAGACCCAGCGCTGCCGAACCGGCGTTGATGTGCACCGCGGTACCACCGGCGAAGTCCAGCGCGCCGATCTTCGTGGCGATGAAGCCGCCACCCCAGATCCAGTGCGCCACCGGGACGTACACGATGGTGAACCAGCCGAACGCGAACAGCAGCCACCCGCCGAACTTCGTCCGGTCGGATATCGAGCCGCTGATCAGCGCGACCGTGATGATCGCGAACATCATCTGGAAGGCGAGCACCACATACGTCGGGATGCCGGTGGTACCCCACAGCTCCCCGACGAACGTCTTGTTGCCCAGGTACTGCGTCCAGCTACCGATGATGTTGTTGACACCGGTGCTGGAGTTGGTGCCGAACGCGAACGAGAAGCCGTAAACGAGCCAGAGGACGGAGACGAGCCCGATACACGAGAAGCTCATCATCATCATGTTGAGTACGCTCTTGGAACGGTTCAGGCCACCGTAGAAGAAGGCCAGTCCCGGAGTCATGAGCAGTACAAGCGCGGACGAGGCCAACAACCAGGCGGTGTTGCCCGTGTCAAGCGTCGGTGGATCAGCGAGCAGCACGCTGCCCTCCTCGGTGTGAGTTCCCTCCTTCCGGCGGCGGCAGCGTCGCCCGATCGCCGGTTGCGCGGAACTCTCGCGCTCCGCTGTTTCGCGCAAGGTCTCTGCACGGTTACTGGAGCGTGACGTGATGTTTCGTACGTGTGAAGAAACGCTCACCGAGTGCCAAGTTGGCCGAACGGCCTAACGCAGGGCGTACTCCAGGATGTTCCGCTCATAGTCGATCAGCCGGAGATCGCGCATCGGCCGGCGGAGGTGGCCCTTGTGCACGATGCGGACGAAGGCCGGGTCCCCTGCCGCCGCCATGCGCCGGATGCCCTCCACGTGGTCCACGATCCGCTTGCGGATGGTGCGCACCAGGCGGTGACGGTCCCGGTTCATCAGCCCGTACGCGTCGGCGAACAGCCGCAGCCGTCGCGGCCGGTCCGGGCGCCGCCAGCCGAGCGTGTACGAGTCCCGGTCGGAGAACAGCGGCACCCACGTCCAGGCGGCGTACGCCACGTCGTAGATGCGCGCACCCGGCGAGCAGAGGTCGAAGTCGATCATGGCCAGGGTGCCGTCCGGCCGCCAGATGACGTTGTGCGGCGCGGCGTCGTGGTGGCAGATCACCTCGGTGTCCGGCGGCGGTGGCCCGAACGAACGCCACACCGCCCCACGCTGCGGACGGAACCCGTACTGCGCGTCGTGGAACATCCGCAGCATCCGGGCGACCGCCACCAGTGCCTCGTCGGTCACCCAGTCCGGGCCCAGCGGGTACGAGCCGCACTCGCCTTCCAGGTACGACAGCACCTCACGGCCGCGTTCGTCGACACCGTAGACACGCGGTGACCCGGTGAAGCCGACGTACTCCAGGTGGCGCAGCAGCGCGTGAACGGCCGGGGTCCACGGACCGCAGCCACGCCGTACCGTGTCTCCCACCCGCACCACCGTGCTGGTATTGCCACCCAGCAGCGGGATCTCCTGTTGCGTCACTCCCCACCCAAATCTCGCCGGCGGTGCCTACGGTCGCGGCACCGTGGCCGTCCCCCGAGGCTACGCGTTCCCGCCAAGCAACGCGTCGACGAACGCCTCCGGTTCGAACGGCGCCAGATCGTCCGGCCCCTCGCCGAGGCCCACCAACTTCACCGGGATACCGAGATTGCGCTGTACGGCGATGACGATGCCGCCCTTCGCCGTCCCGTCGAGCTTGGTCAGCACCACGCCGGTGACGTCGACGACCTCGGTGAACACCCGGGCCTGGGTGAGCCCGTTCTGCCCCGTGGTCGCGTCCAGTACCAGCAACGTCTCGTCGACCGGGCCGTGCCGCTCCACCACCCGCTTGACCTTGCCCAGTTCGTCCATGAGGCCGACCTTGTTCTGCAGCCGCCCGGCTGTGTCGATCAGCACCGTGTCCGTGCCCGCCTCGATCCCCCGGCGTACCGCGTCGAACGCGACCGCGGCCGGGTCGCCGGCCTCCCGCCCCCGGACCACCTCGGCACCGACCCGGCCGGCCCAGGTGGCCAGCTGGTCGGCGGCCGCGGCGCGGAACGTGTCAGCGGCGCCGAGCACCACGGTGTGGCCGTCCGCGATCAGTACCCTGGCGATCTTTCCGCAGGTGGTGGTCTTGCCGGAACCGTTGACGCCGACGACCAGCAGGACGGCGGGCCGGCCGTCGTGCGGGGTGGCCGCGAGGCTGCGGTCCAGCTTCGGTTCCAGCGCGCCGACGAGTTCCTCCTTGAGCAGCCCACGCAGCTCAGCGGGGCTGCGGGTGCCGAGCACCCGGGTCCGCTCGCGCAGCCGCTCCACGATCTCCCGGGTGGGCTCCACGCCGACGTCCGCGGTGATCAGGCTGTCTTCCAGTTCCTCCCACGCCTCGTCGTCCAACCGGTCCCGGGACAGCACCGCGAGCAGGCCGCGGCCCAGCGCGTTCTGCGAACGCGACAGCCGGGAGCGCAGCCGGACCAGCCGTCCGGCGGTCGGCTCGGGTGCCTCGACGGTCGGTGGCGCGACGACCTCGACCGGGGGCTCGACGACCACCGGTGGCTCGACGACCACCGGGGGTGCGGCCGTCCCTGGCGCGGCCTCGACCGGGGGTGCGGGGGGCGCGGCCCCGGTCGGTCCCCCCGGCGGCGGCGCCTGGGGTGGCCGTCGAACGATCTGGCCGACCACGAGGCCAAGCCCGACGACCACGACGATGGCGAGCACGATCAGGACGTACACGTACCACTGCATGACGAAATCCTGGCAGACTTCGCGGCCGGCGGCGCGGCGGCCCGCCCACCCGGTCGCCGCAGCCGGCGCGGCGCCCCCGCGGATCGCCGGACGCTGCGGCGTCCGGGCCGCGCCGGCGGCTCGTCCTGAGGGCGTCCCGCCCTGGTCCGGGCGGGTGCCACGCTGCCGGCAAGCCGCTGGCCGTGCGCCGGTACGCGGCCCTGCGCCCAGTGTCGTACCCGGCCGGTACGGTGACTCCATGATCGTGCCGGAAGTCTCCCGTAGCGAGCCGGGCCAGGAGCTCGACGAGCGACAGATGCTGGAAGCCTGGCTGGACTACCACCGGGCGACGTTGATGATCAAGTGCGCCGGGCTCGACGCCGACCAGTTGACGACGCGGTCCTGCCCGCCGTCGCCGATGTCGCTGCTCGGCCTCGTCCGGCACCTGACCGACGTGGAGAACGGCTGGTTCTGGATCTTCACCCCTGATCCCCGCCACCCGCTGTACTCCACCGAGCAGAACGAGGACGGCGACTTCAACGACCTCGACGACACCCCGGTCGATCAGGTCTTCGCGGCCTACCGGGCGCAGTGCGAACGGTCCCGGGCAGCGGCGGCGGCGCACCCGCTGGACTACACGGCGGGCAGGCCCAGCGGCAAGCGCTACACGCTGCGCTGGGTGTTCATGCACCTCATCGAGGAGTACGCCCGGCACAACGGCCACGCCGACCTGCTCCGCGAGCGGGTCGACGGCGCGACCGGCGAGTAGCCCCCGCTAGCTCTCCTCACCGAGTTTGTCGACCTCCACCCGCGCCCACAGGAGCCCGGGTGGAGAGATGGTGTCTCCTCTGGCGAAGACGCCGCTCTCGACGTAGCCCCTGTCACCGAGCCGGAAGGTATGCACCACGATCTCGCGAGTGATCTCCACCCGCCAGTAGTGCGGTATCCCCGCTCGCGCGTACTCCCAGGGCTTGACCTCACGGTCGGTCGACTCGGAGCCCGGGCTCACGATTTCGACCGCGAGGAGCACCTGTTCGGGAAGTAGCCGCGGGACGCGGCGGTCGTAGTCGCGCGCATGGACCACGACCACGTCGGGGTTGCGGCGCAGCGAGTCCGTCAGCCGGACCTCGACCTCGCCGGTGACCCTGAGATCGGCCGGCCGTAGCCGGCTCAATGCATTGCGCAGCGCGAAAGCGACATCTTGGTGCAATGGGCAAGGGGTGGCCATCACGTGGACGACTCCATCGACGAACTCCCTGAGGCTGTTCTCGGGTAGCGCGTCGTACTCCTCGGGAGTCAGGACCTGTCCGATGGGCTCCAGGGTCGGGGTCACGGTCACCGTCACCAGCCTTCTCCTCCCCCTCGTTCTGTCCCATTCAGGGTACGGCCGCGCGTGTCATTACACAGGTATCGCCCGGCAGAAGATCCCGATTACCCGGATCGGTCACGAAACCATTAACCCACGGCGTTTTCCACCGACTCGCCGCCCGGAAGCGCCGCCTCGATCGTCGCCTGGACGGCCACCGGCACCTTCCTCACCTCGGCGGGGGTGACGCCGTGGTGAGGCCCAGCGCGGCGCGCAGGTAGGGCAGGTCGTCCGGGCCGGTCCACCGGTACGCCGACAGTCCGGCGGCCCGGGCGCCGAGAATGTAACGCTCCGAGTCGTCGACGAACAGGCACTGCCGCGGCGGTACCCCGAGCTGCGCGCACGCCGCCGCGAAGTAGCTCGCCGCCGGCTTGGTGAAGCCGACGACCGACGAGTTGACCACCACGTCCAGCTCGTCGGTGAGGCCGAGCGCGACCAGGTCGGCGTCCAGCCGGTCGGTGGCGTTGGTGGCCAGGCCGACCCGGATCCCGGCCGCCCGTACCTCGCGGACGAACCCGAGCACGTCCGGATCCACCTCGCCGCGGTAGCCTTCCCACTCGGCCACCGCGGCCGGCTCACCGATCGCCTCGGCGACGCCGTCCATCCAGTCGGCGTGACTGGCCCGGCCGGAGATCGCCGGTACCAGCCGGGACGGCGCGAATGCCGTGCGCCACAAGGTACCGGCCGGCAGCCCGTGCCGCTCCTCGACCGACAGGAGTACCTGCGGATCCCAGCGGCGCAGGACGCCATCCATGTCGACCAGGAGCCCGGTGGCGACGGGCCTGGTTGCCGTCATCCGAGGACCGCTTCCTCGACCGCTTCCTCATCGCGGCCGAGACGCTGGCTGATCACCTCGGTGACCCCGTTGCGCATGGTCACGCCGTACAGCGCGTCGGCGATCTCCATGGTGCGCTTCTGGTGGGTAATGATGATCAGCTGGCTGCGTTCGCGGAGCTGCTGCATCAGCGTGAGCAGCCGGCCCAGGTTGACGTCGTCGAGGGCGGCCTCGACCTCGTCCATGATGTAGAACGGGCTCGGCCGGGCACGGAAGATGGCGCAGAGCAGGGCGACCGCGGTCAGCGAGCGCTCCCCGCCGGACAGCAGCGACAGCCGCTTGATCTTCTTGCCCGGTGGCCGCGCCTCCACCTCGATGCCGGTGGTGAGCATGTCGTCCGGGTCGGTGAGGATCAGCCGGCCCTCGCCGCCGGGGAACAGCACCCGGAAGACCTCTTCGAACTCGCGGGCGGTGTCGTGGTACGCGAGGGTGAAGACCTCCAGGATCCGGTCGTCCACATCCTTGACGACGGTCAGCAGGTCGCGCCGGGTGTTCTTGAGGTCCTCCAGCTGGTCGGAGAGGAACTTGAAGCGCTCCTCCAGCGCCGCGAACTCCTCCAGCGCCAGCGGGTTCACCTTGCCCAGCAGGGCCAGCTCGCGCTCTGCCTTGGCGGCGCGCTTCTCCTGCGTCGGGCGGTCGAACGGCGACGGCAGGGGCTCGGGCTTGCCCGCCGCCTCGGCGGCCAGCAGGTCCACCGCCGTCGGCGGCACCTCGACCGCCGGCCCGTACTCGGCGAGCAACGTCTCGACGTCGATGGCGAAGTCCTCGCCCGCCTTGGCCTCCAGCTGCTCGATGCGCAGCCGCTGCTCGGCCCGGGCCACCTCGTCCCGGTGCACCTCAGACGTCAGTCGCTCCAGGTCTCCGGCCATCCGACCGACGGACCCGCGCACCTCGGACAGCTCCGCCTCGCGCGCCGAACGGGCGGCGGCGACCTGGTCGCGCTGTGCCGCGGCGGCCGTCAGTGACGCGGCGATGCGGTCGAGCGCGATCCGGGCTCCGGCGGCGACCGCCTCGGCGATCCGGGCGCCCCGGGCCCGTGCCGCGCGCCGGGCGGCGGCCCGTTCCCGTGCGGCCCGCTCGGCGGCCGCCTGGCGTGCCAGCGCATCCGCCCGGCCGGCCAGCGCGCCGACCCGTTCCTCGGCGGTACGCACGGACAGGCGTACCTCCATCTCGTTCTGCCGGGCCTGCGGCACCAGCGCGGCCAGCCGGTCGCGCTCGCCGCTGGACGGGTCGTCCTCGACCGGCGTCGACTCGGCCAGCCGCAGCCTCTCCTCCAGCTCGGCCAGGCCGGACAGGCCCTGTTCGCGGGCGGCCTCGGCCTTCGACCGGGCGGCGCCGAGCCGGTCCGCTTCGGCGCGGGCCGACCTGGCCGCGGCGCCCAGCTCGGCCAGCCGGCGGGCGAACGTGTTGCGCTGGCTCTCCGCCTCCCGGCGGGCCGCGGCGGCCACGGTCTCCGCCTCCTTGCGCTCGGCGACCTCGGCCCGGGCCCCGTCGAGCTGCGCACGCAGCAGCTCCAGCCCGGCGCCCGCCTCGGAACGGCGCTGCCGCGCCTCGTCGACCGCCGCCTGAACCTCGATGTAGCTCTGCGCCTTCGCCGAACCGCCGGCCGCGGCCCAGGCCCCGACCACGTCTCCGTCCGGAGTCACGCCGCGCAGCCGCGGGTGGGTCGCCACCAGGTCGCGGGCCGCGTCCAGGTCCGGTACCAGCACCACGTCGCCCAGCGCGTGCGCCAGTGCGGGGCGCAGCGATTCGGTACAGCGCACCACATCCAGCGCCCACAGCGCGCCGTCCGGAAGGGCCGGCCGGTTCGCGGTGGCGGCATCCTCACCGCCGGTACCGGGGGAGCCGACGAACAGCGTCGCCCGGCCGGCGTCCTGCGCCTTGAGCAGCCCGACCGCCGCGGTCACGTCGTCCACTGCGGACACCGCCACGGCGTCGGCCAGCGCACCGAGTGCCGCCGCCAGTGCCGCCTCGTGTCCGGGCTCGACGGCCAGCAGCGCCGCCACGCTGCCCAGTACCCCCGGGATCCGGTCGGTCGCGGCGAGCAGCGCACCGGCGCCGTCCTTGCGCCGCAGCCCCAAGGCGAGCGCCTCCTCGCGGGCCTTCCATTCGGACGCCTCACGCTCGGCCTTGCGCTCGGCCTCGCCCAGTTCGCGGGCCCGGGCCTGGGCCGTCTCGTGCGCCTGGCTGGCGGCGGTGTGCCGGGTGACCAGGTCGGCGTCCTCGTCCTCCAGGCCGTCGGACTCCTCCTGAGCCGCGTCGTACTGCGCCTCCGCCAGCTCGGCCCGCTCCCGCGCCTCGGTCCAGGCGGTCGCGTGCCGGGCCATCTCCTCCTCGGCGGCGGTGGTCCGGGTCCGGGCCGCGTCCACCTGGCCGGTCAGCTTGGCCAGCCCCTCGCGCCGGTCGGCGATCGCCTTGACCGCCGCGACCAGTGCGCGTTCGGCTTCGGCCAGCTGCCGTTCCAGCTCCTGCCGGCGCTCCACCGCGTCGGAAAGCCGGTCCTCGTCCGCCTCCAGTGCGGCGCGCAACTCGCTCTCCTGGGCGCGTATCTTCTCCGCCTCGGCAGCCAGTTGCTCGGGATCGCGGCCCGGTCGCTCGTCGTCCGGCATGGCCGACAGGTGCCGCAGCCGCTCGGTGGCCAGCTGTTCGGACGAACGGAACCGCTCCTGGAGTGCGGAAAGCTGGTACCAGGTCTCTTGCGCACGGGCGAGAATCGGGGCATCTGCGGCGTGTTCGGTCTCCAACGCCGCCAATCGGGCCTGTACCGAACCGAGCTCGGCCTCGACCTCCTCACGCCGCTGGCGCAGCGCGGACTCGTCGGCGACCTCTTTCTCCAGCGTCTCGCGCAGCGTGGCCAGGTCGTCGGCGAGCAGCCGGAGCCGGGCGTCGCGCAGGTCGGACTGGATGCCGACGGCCCGGCGTGCGATCTCGGCCTGCTTGCCCAGCGGCTTGAGCTGCCGGCGCAGTTCGGCGGTCAGGTCGGTCAGCCGGTTCAGGTTGGCCTGCATCGCGTCCAGCTTGCGCAGCGCCTTTTCCTTGCGCTTGCGGTGCTTGAGGACGCCGGCCGCCTCCTCGATGAACGCCCGCCGGTCCTCCGGCTTGGCGTGCAGCACCGCGTCGAGCTGGCCCTGCCCGACGATGACGTGCATCTCCCGGCCGATGCCCGAGTCCGACAGCAGTTCCTGGATGTCCAGCAGCCGGCAGGAGTCTCCGTTGATCTCGTATTCGCTCTCGCCGGACCGGTACATCCGGCGAGTGATCGACACCTCGGTGTAGTCAATCGGCAGCGCGTTGTCACTGTTGTCGATGGTCAGGGTGACCTCGGCGCGACCCAGCGGCGCCCGGCCGGACGTACCGGCGAAGATCACATCCTCCATCTTGCCGCCGCGCAGCGCCTTGGCACCCTGCTCGCCGAGCACCCAGGAGATCGCATCGACCACGTTGGACTTGCCGGAGCCGTTCGGGCCCACCACACAGGTGATCCCTGGCTCCAACTTCATCGAGGTGGCCGAGGCGAAGGACTTGAATCCCTTGACCGTCAGAGTCTTGAGGTGCACGTGTCTCCGGGTTTCTACAGGTCAGAAGTGGGTCATTCCTGGCGAGGGTACCCCGGACGGGGTCGTGGTACGCGCAGCATGGAGCGTGGGCGACAAAGTGATGCGCGCCGAACCCTGCTGGAGGGTATCGGCGCGCTGGGTGTGCAGTTGTCTGCAGGTGGATCGGATGGTGCCCGGGTCCGGGGGGAACCGGTGTCCGGTGTCAGGTCAGTGCTGGCTCGGGCAAGCGCAGCAGTTCGTCGGCTTCGGCTGCCGCCAGACGATCATTCTCGGCACGCAGCCGAGTGACCTCGAACTCCAGGGTCCGAACCTTGGCACGCAGTTGAGTGACCTCGTCGAGCAGACGCCGGTCAGGCGCGCTGCCTACGTGGCCGAAGAGGGCCTTCGCCATATCGTCTCCTTGTAATGCGTCGCCGGAGTGGCCGGCCAACGCGCGCCCAGCTGTCACTGCCACAGCACAAGCGCACAGGCAGGGCCGGGCGCGACTGGCGACCCTCCTATAGTCCGCCGTCGACCCAGGAACGTCAAGTTTCGCCTTGAGTCCCGGAGACTCAAGGCAAAGCAACCGTTGACCGATGTGCCCGATTTGCCCTTGGTGCGCTCCGGTAGGGGCGCCGATTGCCCGCCCCCGACGGCTCGCGTACCGTCGTTCCGGATGCGAGCGCGCTTCAGAGCGAAACGCAGCAACACGGAGGCCCAGGCCGGTGACCGAGCCGCACAAGACCCTGCTCATCGACGGAGCCGACCCCGCTCCACCACGCCGGACCGGCGTTCACCGCATCGGCTGGCGCCGCCCGGATCCGGTCGTCCTGGCCGCGATGGCGGCAGGTGCGCTGGCCGTCCTGGGCATCGGATTCGCGCTGCTCCCGTCGCTGATCGTCCACCCGAAGGCAGACACGTTGCCGGCGAGCAGCGCGGCACCGGGGCAGGCCGTACCGGCGCCGGCCGCCTCACCGAAGCCGACTCTCACGGCGAGCCTGCTGACCTCGCTGCCCCCGCTCGTCACCGCCCAGCCGCCGGCGGCCAAGCCCGGGGACCTCGAAAACCAGTTGGTGACGCTGACCAACCAGGCGCGATCCCAGGCCGGATGCCACGCGGTGAAGAACGACGGCCATCTCCACTCGGCGGCGCGCGGGCACAGTGACGACATGGCCAAGAAGGGCTTTGTCGGCCAATCCGGCAGCGATGGCAGCAGCTTCGCGGACCGGATCCGCAAGGCCGGGTACCGCCGCCCGCTCAGCGAGAACGTCGGCAAGGGGTACCAGACCGCCCAGCAGGCGATCACCGCATGGCTGGCCGACCCGGCACAGCGGGCCGGCATCCTGAACTGTGACGCCAAGGCGGTGGGTGTCGGCGTCGCGGTGGCCAAGAACGGCGTCGCGTACTGGACGCAGGACTTCGGGGACTGACCCGGGGCATCCGGCTCGTCACGGGCCCGCCCTGACCGGCGGGCCGCCCGGCCGGCGGGCCTGCCCCGGCCGGCGAGCCTGCCCTGACCGGCGGGCCGCCTTGGCCGCGGGGCCGCCCTGACCGGCGGCGGCAAAGTTGCCGGGCGGGTGACCGGTGCGACCGGGCCGGGCGGCTCGTTGCCCCTCATGGGGTGAACGCAGCGTGCGGGTCGCATTGATCAGTGAAGGCTCGTCCCCGTACCGGGACGGCGCCCTGAGCACCTGGTGCCACCGGCTCGCGACCGGCCTCGACGAGTACGACTTCCACCCGGTCACCGTGCTCGACGCGACCGCCGGACGACCCGACCGCTCCAGCGTCGCACGCCTGGTCGGCGGCTCGTTGCGGCCCGGCGGCCTCTTCCGGTCCGACCGCCTCATCCGACCCGGCGGGCTCCTTCGGCCCGACCGTCTCCTTCGACGAGGCAGCCTCCTCCGACGCGGCGGCCTCCTTCGAGCCGGCGGGACCCCGCGCGAGCATCGCCGTGCGGCCACCCACGCCGCCGTGCTGCTGTGCCGGGGGATGCTGGACGACGGCCCGCACAGCGCCGCGATGTTCCGCTCCGGCCTGCGCCGGCTGGCCGTGATCGCCGCCGACGGTACCCACCCGCTGAGCGGGGTGCCGCTGGCCACCGTCCTGCTGGACGCCTGGCGGGCCGGCGCCGGGCCGGCCGCGACGGTGGCCCGGCTGACCGGCAGGACGCCCGGCACCGGGCTGCCCTGGCCGTCGCTGCGCGACGCGCAGGTGACCGCGCGCGTGCTGGAACGCGCGGTACGGGCGCTGTGCGTCCAGGTACCCGAGGTCGACCTGTGCCACGCGGCGAACGGTGGCCTGGCCACCCTGGTCGCGCTCGGCGTGAAGTGGCGCCGGGAGGTCCCGTACGTGCTCACCGAGCACGACCTGTACGTGCACGCACCACTGATCGACCAGGCCGGCGGGCGGCCGGCGGTACGGGCCATCCTGCTGCGCTTCCTGCGCGCCCTGACCCGGCTCGGGTACGCGGAAGCCGCCGCGATCGCCCTGCCCACGGAACGGATGCGGCGCTGGGCGATGCGCCACGGCGCCGGGCGGGAGGTGCTGCGGGTGGTACCGCCCGGCGTCGACCCCCGCGACCACCCGCAACTGCGCGACGAGCCGGCCGAGCCGGTGGTGGTCTGGGTCGGCCCGGACGGCGAACTCCCGCTGATCCTGCGCGCGTTCGCCACCCTGCGCGAGACGGTGCCGGACGCCCGGCTGATCGTCGCCGGACCGGCGCGGGAGGTGCCGGACCCGGATCTGGTTCCACCGGACCGGGTCGGCTTCACCGGATCGGGGGCGCCGGGCCGGGAGGCGTACGCGGCGGGACGCATCGTGGTGATCTCGGGGGCGCACCGCTCGATGCCGTACCCGCTGATCGAATCGATGCTCTGCGCCCGGGCCACGGTCGTGACGGACAACGGCGGCCTGACCGCCATGGCCGGAATGGGCGCACTCGTCGTGCCGCCGGGCGACCCCGAGCGGCTCGCGGCGGCCTGCGCCAGCCTGCTGACCGACGCCCGGCTGCGCCGCGAGTTCGGCACCGCCGCGCGGCACCGGGCCCGCACCCTGTTCTCTCTCAACGCCATGCTCGACGGTTTCCGCACCGAGTACGGGCGGGTCCTGGCGCAGCGACCGGCGCCCACGCGGCGGACCACCGCCCGGGACGGGGTCGCGGCGTGACGATGGACGTGGTGCGCCCGCTGCGGCCGCGCACGCCCGGCGGCGCCATGCGCTCCAACGCGCCCGGCGGCACCGCGCCGTCCGAGGCGCCCGGCGGCACCGCGCCCTCCAACGCACCCGGTCCCGACGGGAAGCCGAGTCCGACCGCCGCCGTCGACGCGGGCGGCCGGCCCGGTGGCGACCGGTTGGACGAGTTGACCGAGCGGCTGCGTGCCACCGGGGCGGTCGACAGGGACGAGGTGGCCGCGTTCCTGGAGGAGTCCGGGATCACCGACCAGGTGGCCCGGGGCAGGTACCGGGAGCCGGACGTGTTCGCGCTGGCCGAACGGGTGCACGCCCGGCTGTGCGTACGCCCGTCCGGTAGCCGGCACGCCGCGGCGCCGGTGCGCTGGGACTGGCGCGGGCTGCTCCGGCCGCCGCTGCTCGGCATCCGGCTCGTCGCCGCCGCGGCCCTGACCGGTACCGCCTGGTGGTCGGGCGCGATCGCGCTCCTGCCCGTGCTGATCGGCGTGCCCCTGGCCGAACTGCTGGTCGCCTGGCACCAGGGTCACGTGTGGTGGGGTCTGATCAGCTACGACAGCACGCTGGCCTGGCGCCGGCACCTGCGCGCGCTGGGCTGGGCGACGCTGGCCGTCCTGGTACCGCCCCTGCTGGTCGGGGCCGCGCTGGTCGGGGCCGCGCTGGCCGGCGGGGGCGGCCTCACCCACCCGCTGCCCGCCGCCACCGGGGCCGGGCTGCTCGCGCTCGCCAGCGGGGTGCTGGTGACCGGCGGGTACGCGGTCCTGCTCGTGCTCGCCGCGCGGCGCCGGCTGCTCGCGGGGACGGTGCTCTTCGCCGCGTGCGGCCTGTCCGTCGTACTTTCGCATCCGGCACCGGTACGGGTGGCCCTGGTCGGCGCCGGCTACCTCGCCGGACTGGTGATCGCCGCGCACGCGATGTTCGACCCGGACACCTCGGCGAGTTGAGCGCCTACGACTGCGTGCGGCGGCGCGGCCGGGGCTGGCAGTGCGGGCAGGAGTACGACGACCGGTTCATGAACGGCTCGCGCCGGATCGGGGTACCGCACCGGAAGCACGGCTCGCCCTCCCGCCCGTACACGTTCAGCGACCGGTCGAAGTAGCCGCTCTCCCCGTTCACGTTGACGTACAGGGCATCGAAGCTGGTACCGCCGTCCTTCAGCGACTCGGTGAGCACGTCGCGGACGTACCCCAGCAACCGCGCCACGGCCGGCCGGGTCAGCGCGTCGGTCGGGCGGGCGCCGTGCAGCTTCGCCCGCCACAGCGCCTCGTCGGCGTAGATGTTGCCCACGCCGGAGATCAGCGTCTGGTCCAGCAACGCCCGCTTCACCTCGGTGTGCCTGCGCCGCAGCGCAGACGTGAAGGCGTCGTCGTCGAAGTCCGGGTCCAGCGGGTCCCGGGCGATGTGCGCGATCTCGTCGGGCAGTTCGGCGCCACCCTCCGACACCGCGAGCCCGCCGAACGTGCGCTGGTCCACGAAGCGCAACTCCGGATCGCCGTCGGCGAACCTGAGCCGTACCCGCAGGTGTGTCTCGTCGGGCGCGGCGGCCGGCTGGAACAGCAGCTGGCCCGACATGCCCAGGTGCGCCACGATGGCGTCGCCGGAGTCCAGCGGGATCCACAGGTACTTGCCGCGCCGCCGGACGTCGACGATGGTGCGGCCGACCAGCACGGCCGCGAAGTGCTCGGACCCGGGCAGGTGCCGGCGGATGGCGCGCGGGTGGTGCACCTCGACCGCGTCGATGCGCCGGCCGTCGGCCCACCGGGCCAGTCCCTGCCGTACGGTCTCCACCTCGGGAAGCTCGGGCATGTCGTGCCGCCTCGCTCAGATCGTGAACTGCCAAACGGTGATCATGTAGGCGCCGTACCACAGCCCGAAGGCGGCGTAGGCGGTCAGCGCCAGGGCGGCGGTGCGGGGCCGCGCCCGGGCCGCCGCGTACCCGGCCGGGATAAGCGTCAACAACACCGGGATCATCAGCCGGGGCTTGGAATGGTAGTAGCCGGCCTGCCCGACGACGAGGGCGAACGAGAGCAGCCCGTACACGGTCAGCGGCAGCCACGTCCGGCGCACCACCGCCAGTACCACCGCGACCGCGGCGGCGACCAGGATGAACGCCACGCTCATCTGCACCCAGCTGTTGCCCTGATGGAACGCGGTGGTCAGGAACGACCAGGTCGAGGCCCCCCAGTCGAAGGTGGTGCCCCAGCCGGCCGTCTGAATGGTGAACCAGGCGCCCAGGTCGCCCACCCGGTGGCCGACCCACAGCAGGTACGCCGGGACGCTGACGAGGGCCAGCGCGGAACCGGCAACGGCCCGCCAGGCGAGCGGCCCGGTGGCGCGCCGGGCGTGCAGGGCCAGCCCGGCCGCCACCGCGATCGCCAGCGCCAGCGCCAGCCCTGTCGGCCGGCACAGCCCCGCCGCCAGCCCGAGCACGCCGGCGACGATGAACCGGTCGCGGTACGCGGCGTAGAGCGCACCGATCACCAGTGCGCTGAACACCGCCTCGCTGTACGCCATGGACAGCACCACCGACATGGGCTGCGCGCAGAACAGCACCACCAGCGCGTACCCGAGGCGCCGATCGCGCAGGGCCGTTCCGAACCGGTACAGCAGGACGGCGGCGACCCCGGCGGCGACCCAGGAGATCCCGATGGCCGACCAGTCGTAGCTCGGCCCCAGCCAGTGCACGGCGTGGATCAGCCCCGGGTACAGCGGGAAGAACGCCAGGCCGTTGCCCAGCATCACGTGGCTGCTGGGGTCGTACGTGTAGGTGTGCGGGTACCCCTCGGTGGCCACCCGGACGAACCAGCCGCCGTCCCAGGCGAGGAGCCGGCCCTTGATCGACGGGCCGTGTGCCGGGGCCAGCCAGGCGATGAATCCCAGTTGCGCGACCCGGGTAGCGACGTAGAGCAGCAGTGCCAGCCAGGCTCCGGTGATCGGGAACGTGCGCGTCGGGAGCGCCGCGGGCGCGTCGGCCCGGTCGACGGACTCGATCATCCCAGCCTGTCCTCTTTCCCGCTGCGCACCCTGCCGTCCCCGGCCCCGCCGTCGAGCGCCGCGGCGGACAGCTCCCGCCAGGCGGTCTCGGCGGCCCGCTGCTCCGCCTCCTTCTTGCTGCGCCCCTCCGAACCCCCGTACCGGTTCCCCGCGACCACCGCCCACGCGGTGAACACCTTCGCGTGGTCCGGACCGGCCTCGTCCACCCGGTACTCCGGGACGCCCAGGCCGCGGCTCGCGGTCAGCTCCTGGAGGCTCGTCTTCCAGTCCAGCGCGGCACCCCGTCCGGCCGCGTCGATCATCAGCGGGTCGAACAGCTTGTGCACCACCGTGGCCGCGCGGTCCAGCCCGTGCTGGATGTAGATCGCGCCGAGCAGGGCCTCCAGGGTGTCGGCGAGGATGCTCGCCTTGTCCCGCCCGCCGGTGGTCTCCTCACCCTTGCCCAGCAGCAGGTACGGGCCGAGCCCGTACGGCCCCAGTCCCCGGGCGACCTCGGCGAGCGCCCGCATGTTGACCACGCTGGCGCGCAACTTGGCGAGCTGCCCCTCGGGCAGGTCGGGGTGATCGTTGAACAGCGCGGTGGTGACGATCACGCCGAGCACCGAGTCACCGAGGAATTCGAGCCGCTCGTTGGTCGGCAGGCCGCCGTTCTCGTACGCGTACGAGCGGTGCGTCAACGCCCGCCCCAGCAACTCGGGATCCACGCTCAGCCCGAAGGCGGCCTCCAGGAAGGCGACCGGTGGACGGCCCTTCATCGACTCACCCTTTCTTCCACGTCAGTGCCGCCCGGCTGCGGGCCGGGCCCGGCGGCGGCGCATTGTTGTCATCCCCGGCGAGACCCAGCCGGGGAACCCAGGCGAACTCGGCCGCCGCCCGGGTCCGGTGCAGGCGCGCGGCGAAGGCGATGCCGGACGCGATGTCCGCGCCGGTCGCCGCCCCGTGGCAGACCACCACCTGCCCACGCACCCCGAGCAGCGCGGCCCCCCGGGGCGCGACGCTGTCCGACGCCACCCCTCCGGCCAGCAGGAACGCGCCCTCGATGCCCTTGAGCAGCACGTTTCCGGTGAACCCATCGGTCACCACGACGTCGGCGCGCCCACCGAGCGGCACGTCGTTGCCCTCCACGTTGCCGACGTACTGGGGCAGCGCGTTGCGCAGGGCGTCGTCGGCGAGGCGCCGCAGCCGGTCGCCCTTGCCGTGCTCGGCGCCGATGGACAGCAGCCCCACCCGGGGCTCGGGCAGGCCGAGCACCGTCACCGCGTACCGGGCCCCCAGGATGGCGTGCTGCACCAGGACCCCGGCGGACGTGTCCAGCGACGCACCGACGTCGAGCAGCATCAACGGGCCGGACCGGCTCGGGACGATCGCGGCCAGCGCCGGCTTGCGTACCCCCGGCACCCGGCCCAGGCCCAGTACCGCCGCGGTCACGATGGCCCCGCTGGCGCCGGCGGAGACCACGGCATCGGCCATCCCGCCGGCGACCGCGGACACCGCGGCGCTCACGGTGGTGTCCGGCCGCGCCCCGCGGGCGGGTGCGTCGGCCATGCCCACGGCCGCATCGACCGGCCGTACCGTCAACCGCCGCCGGATGTCCGGCGTGGACGCGCTGAAGACCTCGTCCGCCACATCCGGTGGCCCGACGAGGTGCAGGTGTAGATCAGGGTCGGCGTTGCAGGCCTGCAGAGCGCCGTCAACCACGACGGCGGGGGCACGATCCCCGCCGAGGAGGTCGACGGCGATCCGCGCGGTACCCGACCGCTCGGATCGCGTCACCCCTGGTCGCCAGGGTTAGACCTCAAGGATCTGGCGACCGTTGTACGTGCCGCAGACGGAGCACGCCGCGTGCGGCAGCTTCGGCGACCGGCACTGCGGGCAGGCGACGGTGGCGACCGCGGTGGTCTTCCACTGCGCCCGGCGGGACCGGGTGTTGCTGCGCGACATCCTGCGCTTCGGAACGGCCACGGCTAGTTCTCCTCATGATCCGGGCCGCGGGCGGCCCGAGCTTGCTCGGTCGGTGCACTGTCGATCGGGTTGTTCAGGTTGTTCAGGGCCGCCCAGCGCGGGTCGACCTGCTGGTGGCTGTGATCAGCCGGCAGCTCGTCCCAGTGCACCCCACACTCGGGGCACAGCCCTGGGCAGTCCGCTCGACACAGCGGGTTCGCGGGCAATGCGAGCACCACTCCGTCGCGCAGGGCCGGCTCCAGGTCGAACAGGTCGCCCTGCAACCGGCCGACCTCGTCCTCCTCGGTCGTCTCGTCCGTGGTGCTGTGCTCGTACGCGTACAGCTCCTGGATCGGAACGGTCAAGGTGTCACTGATCGGGCGCAGGCAGCGCCCGCACTCCCCCTGGACCGGCGCGGTGACGGTCCCGGAGACGAGCACGCCCTCAGAGACCGACTCTAGCCTCAGGTCGAGGGCGAGGTCGGCGCCCCGCGGCACCCCGATCAGCTCCAGGCCGAGATCCTGCGGTGCGGGGACCGCGCGCCGGACGGCACGCATAGCCCCCGGGCGGCGAGGCAGGTCTCTCGTGTCGAGGACCAGCGGTGCCCGGGGGTCAAGGTGATGGTTCGGCGAATGATCATGCATCGTTTTTGTCTCCGGCTGGCCAGGAGAGGCCGTCGAAGAAGGTTACCCGAGTTGCCGCTGGACCGTCGAATCGCCCCTGCTACAGCGGCAGCGGCCCGGTCTCCTGATCGGGGATGAACGAGCCGATCTCGCGCAGCGCGTGCATCTTGTCCCGGCCCCGCTCGATCGAGGCCAACGAGCGCGTCAGCAACTGCTCGAAGTTGGCCAGCGCGGTGTCGACGTAGTCGTCGACCTCCTCGCGCAGCCGCTGCGCCTCGGTCCGGGCCTCGCTGATCAGCCGGGCCCCCTCGTGCTCCGCCGACACCGTGATCTCGTTGATCGACACCAGCCGGGAGTGCTCGGACTCGCCCTCCGCGATGATCCGCTCCGCCTCGTTCCGGCCGGCATCCAGGATCTTGTCGCGCTCCTCCAGCAGGGCCGTGGAGCGGCGCAGCTCGCCGGGCAGCTCCTCGCGCAGCCGGTCCATCATGTTGATCAACTCGGATCGGTCGAGCATGCAGTTGCGCGACATCGGCACCGAACGCGCGCTCTCCACGAGCACCGTGATCTCGTCGATGCGGTCCAGCGGGTCCACCGGCGGTCTCCTGTCAGCTGTACGGGCGCCGGGCCGACCTCGTGATCGCCGGCCGGCACGTGAGCCGGGCCGGCGACACGGGTCCGGTCGCGGCCAGACCCATCATGACGGTCGGAACAAAGACGCGCCCGTCAATCCGAGCCCGCTCTATGATGCGTCCCCGCCACTGCCGCCGGGGGCCGGATGGGGTCAGCCGTTCGTCGTACTCCCGGCAAGCCGCTCGGCCAACCGGCCCGCGACCACCTCGGGTACGTGCGGCGACACGTCCCCGCCCCACTTCGCCACGTCCTTGACCAGGCTCGACGAGAGGAACGAGTACAGCGGGTTGGTCGGCATGAACAGCGTCTCCACCCCGGCCAGCCCGGTGTTCATCTGGGCCATCTGGAGCTCGTAGTCGAAGTCGCTGACCGCGCGCAGGCCCTTCACCACGACCGCGGCGCCCTGCGTCCGGCAGAAGTCGACCAGCAGCCCGTGGAAGGACTCGACGCGGACGTTCGGGTACGTCCGGGTCACCTCACGGAGCATGTCCAGCCGCTCCTCGACCGTGAACAGGCCGTGTTTCGAGGTATTGATCAAGACAGCGACGATCACCTCGTCGTACAGCCGGGACGCCCTGTCGATGATGTCCAGGTGTCCGTTGGTGACCGGGTCGAAGGAGCCGGGGCTCACCGCACGCCTCACGATCCGCGACCGTACCAAAGGGTGGTATCCCCGTACCGCCGAGAACGCTCGCCAGTGACGCACGGCACCCAGGCCGGCTCGGGCGAGCGGCGCGACCGTTCGATCACCACCTCCGCGCCGGGTGCCAGCCAGCCGTGCTCCACGAGACCCTCCAGCACCCCGGTGATCTCCGGTTCGCCCGCCGCGTACGGCGGGTCGGCGAACACCACGTCGTACGGCGCCCCGGACGGGCCGCCGGCCAGTACCTGCGCCACCCGGGCGGTCATCAGGGTCACCTGCCGGGCGGCGCCCAGCAGGGTCACGTTGTCCCGCGCCGCCCTGGCCGCCTTCGGGTCGCTCTCCACCAGCAGCACGTGCGCCGCACCCCGGGAGGCCGCCTCCAGGCCGATCGCGCCGGAGCCGGCGTACAGGTCGAGGAACCGGGTCCCGTCCAGCGGCCCGAGCGACCCGAACAGTGCCTCGCGCACCCGGTCGGAGGTGGGGCGGGTATCCCGGCCCGGCGGCGTGGCGATCCGCCGGCCGCCGTAGGCGCCCGCGACGATCCGGGTCACCCCTTCTCCAGGTATTCCGCGCGCTCTTCGTCCACGAGCGCGGCGATCCACTCGCGCAGCGCGGGCTGGCGCTCCAGCTCCGGGTCGCCGTCCAGCAGCGCCAACGCCTCGGCGCGCGCCTCGCTGATCAGGTCGCGGTCGCGCAGCAGGGACAGCAGCCGCAGGTGAGAGCGGCGGCCGGACTGCGCCGCACCCAGCACGTCGCCCTCCCGACGCTGCTCCAGGTCCAGCTCGGCGAGCTGGAATCCGTCCAGCGTGGAGGCCACGGCGGTCAACCGCTCGCGCGCCGGGCTGTCCTCCGATGCCTCGGTGACCAGCAGGCACAGGCCCGGGGCCGCGCCCCGGCCGACCCGACCCCGCAACTGGTGCAGCTGGGACACGCCGAAACGGTCGGCGTCCAGGACGATCATCACGGTCGCGTTGGGAACGTCGACGCCGACCTCGACGACCGTGGTGGCGACCAGGACATCCAGCGAGCCCGCGGCGAAGGAGCGCATCACCGCGTCCTTCTCGTCGGAGGGCAGCCGCCCGTGCAGGATCCCGATGCGCAGCCCGTGCAGCGGCCCGTCGGCCAGCAGCGGTGCGACCTCCAGGACGGCCAGCGGTGCGCGCCGCTCGCCGCCGTTGTCGTCGCCGCCGCCGTTGTCGTCGCCGGCCGCGCCCGGATCGCCCGCGTCGCCGGGATCGGTCGGCTCGTCCTCGCCGATGCGCGGGCACACCACGTAGGCCTGGTGCCCGGCCTCGACCTCCTCGCGCAGCCGCTGCCAGGCGCGGTCCAGGAACGCCGGCTTGTCCGCCGCCGGGACCAGGTGCGACGCGATCGGCGAACGACCCCGGGGCAACTGGGTCAGCGTGGAAACCTCCAGGTCGCCGTAGACCGTCATGGCGACCGTGCGCGGGATCGGGGTCGCGGTCATCACCAGTACGTGCGGCGGCTGGTCTGCCTTGGCCCGGAGCGCGTCGCGCTGCTCCACTCCGAACCGGTGCTGCTCGTCGACCACGACCAGGCCCAGGTCGGCGAAGTCCACGCCCTCATAGAGCAGGGCGTGGGTGCCGATGACGATGCCGGCCTCGCCGGACGCGATCTCCGCCAGCGCCCGACGCCGGGCCGCGGCGCCCAGCGAACCGGTCACCAGCGAGATCCGGGTGGAGTCCTCGCCGCCGGCCGGCACCTCGGCCGGATCGGTGGGGCGGTCGTCGAAGTCCAGTTCGCCGGCGCGGCCCATCGCGCCGAGCAGGTCGGCGATGCCCCGGTAGTGCTGGGCCGCCAGTACCTCGGTCGGGGCCAGCAGCGCGGCCTGCCCGCCCGCGTCGACCACCTGGAGCATCGCCCGCAGTGCGCAGACGGTCTTGCCGGAACCGACCTCGCCCTGCAGGAGCCGGTGCATCGGATGCGGCCGGTCGAGGTCAGCGGCGATCTCGGCCCCGACCGCACGCTGGCCCTCGGTCAGCTCGTACGGCAGCCGCCGGTCGAACACCGCCAGCAGGCCGTCCTCCCGCCGCGGCCGGGGCCGCGCCGGCCAGTCCAGGGCACGCAGCTTGCGCTGGACGAGAGTCACCTGGACCGCGAACGCCTCGTCCCACTTGAGCCGCTTGCGGGCCGCCTCCAGGGCGGGCCGGCTCTCCGGCCGGTGGATCTGGCGCAGTGCGGCCCCCAGGTCCATCAACCGGCGCTCGCCGCGCAGCGTGGCGGGCAGCGGATCGGGCGGCGGCTCGAACGTGTCGAGCGCGACCCGTACGCAGCGGGCGATCACCCAGGTCGGCACGGCGGCCGCGGCCGGGTACACCGGGATCAGCGCCCCCGCGAACTCCTCGATCTCCTCGCCGCCGTCCCGGTCGTCCAGGAGCATGTAGTCGGGGCTGTTGAGCTGGCGTTTGCCGCGGAACTCGGTCACCTTGCCGGCGAACATCCCCCACCGACCCGGCTTCAGGTCGCGCTCGCGCCACGCCTGGTTGAAGAACGTCAGGGTGAGCAGCCCACCGCTGTCGTCGCCGACGGTGGCCTCCAGCAGTTGGCCCCGCCGGGCCCGCATCGGCCGGATGCTGGTGCGGTGGACCTGGGCCAGCACCGTGACCTGCTCACCTATGGTCAGCGAGCGGATGTCCGTGTGCTCACCGCGCTCGTCGTAGCGGCGGGGAAAGTGGTACAGCAGGTCGCCGACCGTCTCCAGCTCCAGGTGGGAGGCGAGCGCACGGGCCGTCTTCTCGCCAACGATCTTGCGCAGCGGGTCGTCGAATCCGGTCATTCGACACCCACCATCAGCGAGTACAGCGGCTGGCCGCCATCGAACGTCTGCACCTCCACGAACGGCCAGCGCCGGCCGAGGTGCTCGCTCAGCAGCGCGGCCAGGTCCGGCGGCGCATCGGTACCGGTCAGCAGCGTGACCAACTCGCCGCCGCCGGCCAGCAGCCGATCCAGCAGGTCGCGGCACGTGCCGTACACGTCGTGCCCGATCAGGTTGACCTCGCCCTCCACCAGACCCAGTATGTCGCCTGGCCGGCACACTCCGGCCACGGTCACCGCCTCCCGGCTCGCCCGGCACACCTCCGCGTACCGGCAGGCCCCGGCCGCCTCGGCCATCGCGATCATGTCGTCCTCGAACCGGCGCCCCTCGTCCCGGACGGCGAGCGCGGCCAGCGCCTGTACGGGCGACCGGGTCGGCACGACACCGACCCGCGTACCCTCGATCCGCGCCTGCTCGGCGGCCAGTCCGGCGACGGACTGGGTGGCCCGGCCACCCGGCAGCACCACCACCTGCCTGGCGTTCGTGGCCCGGATCGCGGTCAGGATCTCGCCGGTGGACGGCGCCGGACCGGCGACGATCACCGCTCCCTCGTTACGGAACAGGTCGACCAGGCCGTCCCCGGCCGCCACCACCACGGCACCCCGGGCCCGCGGGTCCGGCGGGCTGATCTGATCCTCGAACCGGGTGACCGAGACGCGGTACGGCCGTCCGGCCTCCACACCGGCCTCGAACGCCGCACCGACGTCGTTGACGTGCACGTGCACGTTCCAGGTGTCCTCGCCGTCGCCGACCACCACCAGCGAATCGCCGAGCGTGGCCAGCCGCGCCTTCAGCACCTCCACCGCCCAGGCCGGCGCGTCGAGAAGGTACTGCACCTCATATCCGAACTCGATCGAACCGGCCTCACGGACCGAACCGGCCTCACGGACCAAGCCCGCCTCGCGGGCCGAACCGGCCTCACGGACCGAGCCCGCCTCGCGGACCGAGCCCGCCTCGCGGACCGGGGCGGCCTCGCGGACCGGGGCGGGTCGCCCGGCGGCACCCTCGCCGCCGCCCGAAGGCGGGGCGGCTCCGGCGTCCGGCGCTCCCGGGCTGCCCACGACCTCGACCAGCGCCTCCAGCAGCACCACCAGGCCACGGCCCCCGGCGTCCACGACACCGGCCCGGGCCAGCACCGACAGCTGCCGCGGCGTGAGCGCCAGCGCCTCCGCCGCACCCCGGGCGGCGGCTCGCGCGACCGTCTCCAGTTCGTCGGAGCCGTCCTCGGCCGCGGCCCGGGCCGCGCCGCCGGCCACCGACAGCAGAGTCCCTTCCACCGGCGCGGCGACCGCCGCCCACGCCGCCACGGCCGCCCGGTCGAGGGCGACCGTCAGCGCCTGCCCGCGCGCGGACGGCGCCGTGGCCAGCGTGTCGGCGATCGCCCGGAGCATCTGGGAGAGGATCACTCCGGAGTTGCCCCGGGCACCGAGCAGGGCGCCGCGCGCCATGCGGCGCAGCGCCCGGCCCAGCGCGGTGACCTCACCGCCAGTATCCGGGCCGCCCGTGTCCGGGCCGCCGCCGTCCGCCTCGGCGGCGAGTGCCTGGTGGGCGGAGGCGACCGTGAGCACCAGGTTGGTGCCGGTGTCGCCGTCTGGGATCGGGAACACGTTGAGCTGGTCGATCTCGTGCTGGTGCCGGCGCAGCGCGGCCAGGCCCGCGGCACACCATTGCCGTACGGCTGCGGCGTCCAGGCTGTCCAACACGTCCCAAACACTAATGGGACGACCGACAATTCCTCCGGGAGGATCAGCCCCGCGCGGCCCGCGCGATCTCCCGGATCCCGTCCCGGTACGACCGCACCGCCGGCTGCCAGCCCAACTCCCGCCGGGCCTTGTCGGTGGACACCCGCATCGACATGTTCATGTACGTGTGCGCGTACGGCATGATCCGCAACAGGCCGTCCGGCACCCGCATCGGCCGGGGTGCCCGGTAGGCGGCGGCCATCTCGTCCAGGAAGTCACCGAGCCGGACCGGCTGCTCGTCCACGATGTTGTACGCCTGCCCGGCCCGCCCCTTCTCCAGTGCGGCCACCGTCGCGGAGGCGGCGTCATCGAGGTGGACCCACGGCAGGTACCCGCCACCGCCGCGGGGTACCGGGAAGGCCCGGCGCCGCAGCAGCCGGCCGATCTCCTCCGAACCGGGGCCGGGGCCGTAGAAGCCGCCGTAGCGCAGCGCGACACCCTCGATCCCGGCAGCCTCGAACGCCTGCCGTTCGGTGGACACCATCGCCCGTACGTGCTCGTCGAACCGGCTGCCGTCCAGTTCCCCGAACGGGTCGTCCTCGGTCAGCGGCCGGGTTCCGTGATCGCGGTAGCCGTAGCCGTACACGATCGACTGGGTCAGGAACCGGGTGGCACCCAGTTCCCGGGCGGCCGCCAGCAGGTTGGCCGTACCGGTGATCCGCAGCGCGTCGGTCGCGGACAGATCCCGGTGCCGGGACGGCGGCCTCTTCAGTGCCGTCAGTTCATTGATCACCGCGTCGGCCGACTGGCCGCGCACGGCCCGCACCAGGGCGTCGCGGTCCATCGCGTCGGCCAGCAGCGGGGTGGCCCCCAGTTCGCGCAGCCGCCGGCCGCTCGCCTCGCTCCGGCTCAGCCCGAGCACCTCGTATCCGGCCCCGATCAGCATCCGGGTCAGCGGGGCGCCGATCGCGCCCGACGCCCCCGCCAGCAGTACCCTCATCGCTCCTCCTTGAGTCGCAGGGTGGACGGGACGGGCGGGAACGGTGTGACTGTGTCCGTGGCCACAACCGCGCCGAGGTATCAGTTTGGGTCGATACCTCCGGTCGATTGGCCCGGCATCCTGGGCATCGGTTACCCTGGACAGGTTGCCCGGCGGGTTGCCCGGCGACACATGACAACCAATCCAGGAGATTCCCGTGGCTAGCGTGTGCGACGTATGTGGCAAGAGGCCGGGCTTCGGCCACAACGTTTCCCACTCGCACCGGCGGACCAACCGGCGCTGGAACCCCAACATCCAGACCGTGCGTACCCCGGCCGGTGGCGGCAACACCAAGCGCCTGCAGGTGTGCACGTCCTGCCTGAAGGCGGGCAAGGTCGTTCGCGGCTGACGCCGCACTGACATCACAATCGCCGCCGGTCCAACGGGCCGGCGGCGATCTGCGTCGGGAGTTCAGAGATCCCGGCCGTAGGACCGGACGTCCGGTTCGTCCTTGTAGTAACCGAAGTTCGGCACCAGCCGGTACCCGGCCCTCTCGTACAGCGCGATCGCCTCGGGCTGCAGGCCACCCGTCTCCAGAATCGCCCGCTTCCGGCCCGCGGACCGGGCCGACTCCTCGACCGCGCGCAGCACCGCCATCGCGACCCCCTGGCGTCGCGCCGAGGCCAGGGTGAACATCCGCTTGATCTCGGCCACCTCGCCGTCCCCGCCAAACGTGCGCCAGCCGCCGCAGGCGACCGGGTCGCCGTCCAGCCACGCGACGACGAAGGTGCCCCGTGGCGGGTCGAACTGCGTGGGGTCCACCGGGGTGTCGTCACCGTTGCCGCCGTACCGGTCGGTGAGATCGGCCAGTGCGGCGCGGACGAGGGTACTGGCGACCGGGTCCTGGTACCCGATCGGGATGATTTTCAGTTCACTCACTCAGCCCAGGGTACCGGGGGCCGGCTCACCGGAAATGGTCCCAGCCCATGGGTCCGTCCCCGTACGGCTTGCCATTGACGGTCACCCCGCTGCCCTCGACCACCCTGCCGATGATCTGGAACGGCTCGGGCGGCTCGACACCCGCCGGGAAGGTGGCCAGCAGCGCGTGGTCGTCGCCACCGGCCAGGATCCAGGTGTACGGGTCGACGCCGAGCGCCGCCGCCGCGTCGCGCATCTGGTCGGGTACCACGAAGGCGTCCCGGTCGATGTCGACGGCCACCCGGCTGGCGCTGGCCACGTGCCCGGCGTCGGCCAGCAGGCCGTCCGACACGTCGATCATGCTGGTCGCGCCGAGTTTCGCCGCCGCCGGGCCGGCCGGGTACGGCACGATCGGGCGACGATGCGCCTCGACCAGCGCCTTCGGCGTCCGGAAGCCCCGCGACAGCACGGTGTACCCGGCCGCGGCGTACCCGATCCGGCCGGCCAGTGCGACGGTGTCCCCGGCCCGCGCACCCGAGCGCAGGACCGGCTCCCGGCCCTGGAGGTCGCCCAGCGCCGTCACCGCGACGGTGAGCACCGGACTGGACGAGACGTCGCCGCCGACGATCGCGGCGCCGGCCCGCTCGGCCTCGGCCGCCAGCCCGTCGGTCAACTCCTCCGCCCACCGCACGTCCAGGTCGGGTGGTCCGCAGAAGGCCACCAGCAGCGCGTTGGGTACCGCGCCCATGGCCGCGATGTCGGCCAGGTTGGCGGCGGCGGCGCGGTGCCCGATGTCCACCGCCGACGACCAGTCACGGCGGAAATGTCTCCCTTCGACCAGTACATCGGTCGAGGCGACCACCCGGCCGTCGGGCACTGCGACGATGGCGGCGTCGTCCCCGGGGCCGAGTATCGTGCTCGGCTGCACGCCCAACCGGGCGGTTATCCGGGCGATCAACCCGAATTCGCCGGACTCAGCGACACTCATCGAAGAATTCTCCTCTGCACGCGCGATGGCTCTTGCGGTAGTTTCACGGCAACCCGCGAGCTTGCCGTGAAAAGGGGGCGTGACGTGGTCCAGGCGTACATCCTCATCCAGACAGAGGTGGGAAGGGCGCGCGACGTGGCCGCGACCATCACGGATATTGCCGGGGTCGTCCGGGTCGACGCCGTGACCGGGCCGTACGATGTCGTGGTGCTCACCGAGGCACACACCGTCGACGAACTGGGCAACATGATCGTGAGCAAGGTGCAACTGGTCCCCGGGATCACCCGCACCCTCACCTGTTCGGTGGTGCGTCTGTAAATGGCTGATCAGGCAACCCGCGGCGCCGCGCGGCTGGCCGCGTTCATCGCGGTGCCCATCGCGCTGGTGGTCGGCCTGATCGCGTTCAAGGTGCTCGACGGCCACGTCTCCGCCGCGCCGGCCGCCTCGGCCACGCCGGGACCGCAGTCCACCGCGCCGGTGGCGATCCCCGCGCCCAACCTGGCGGACGGACCAGCGACCGTGTGCCGGGCGCTCATCGCCGCGCTACCGAACCAGATCCAGAACCTGCCCCGCCGCCCGGTCACCGCCGGCCCCGAGCAGAACGCGGCCTACGGCGACCCGGCCATCACGCTGGGCTGCGACAACGTCCCGAAGCCCGGGGTGCCGCCGACCGCCGAGGTCTGGGTCCTGTCGAACGTCTGCTGGTACGAACAGCAGACCAAGACCGCCACGACGTGGACGACGGTCGACCGCGCGCTGCCGGTCCAGGTGACCGTGCCCAGCCACTACGACGGTCCGGGTCAGTGGGTCACCGAGTTCTCCGGGGCCGTCGCCTCGTCCCAGGCGGCCGTCACCAGCGGGATCCCGACCGGGTGCACCGACCCGACGGGCTGACGCATCTGCCGGTGCGCCCGCTCTAGTGCAGCCCCGAACCGCGACGCAAGGCGGTACGGATCAGGCGGGAGACCAGTTTCGGGTACTCCAGGCCGGTTGCCGCCCACATCTTGGGAAACATCGACGTGCTGGTGAAACCGGGCATCGTGTTGATTTCGTTGAGGTAGACGTCCATTTCCGGCGTGACGAAGAAGTCCGCCCGGGCCAGACCGGCGCAGTCCAGCGCGGTGAACGTCCGGCACGCGTACTCCTGGACCTGCCGGCTCACCTCGGGCGGCAGGTTGGCCGGGACGTCGTACTCGCTGGACCCGTCCAGGTATTTCGCCTCGAAGTCGTAGAAGTCGTGGTCGCTGTGTACCCGGACCTCGGCGAGCAGGGACGCCTCGGGGCCGCCGCCGTACTCCCCCTCCAGCACCCCGCACTCGATCTCGCGCCCTCCAATGCCCTGCTCCACGAGCACCTTCGGGTCGATGGCGCGCGCGGTGGCGACCGCGTCATCCAGGTCGTCCCAGTCTTCGACTTTGGTGACGCCGCACGACGACCCGGCCCGCGCCGGCTTGACGAACACCGGCAGCGTGAGTCTTTCCCGGTCGGCGGCAGACAGGGACTGACCGGCACGCAGGACCGCATAGGGCCCGATCGGGATGCCTTCGGACACCACGAGCTTCTTGGTGAACTCCTTGTCCATCGCCGCCGCGGAGGCGAAGACGTTGGCGCCCACGTACGGGATGCCGGCCATCTCCAGCAGGCCCTGGATGGTGCCGTCCTCGCCGTACGCGCCGTGCAGCACGGGGAACACCACGTCGACGTCGCCGAGCGCCCGGGTACCGTCCGCCGCGTCGACCACCATCAGCCCGCTCGCGGTCGGATCGCCGGGCAGCACGATGGCGGTACCGGATCCTGAGGTGATCTCCGGCAGTGTGCCGCCGGCGAGGGACAGGCGCTCTTGGTTACCGTCAGTGAGGACCCATCGACCCTCCCGAGTGATCCCGACCGGAACCGTCTCGAACTCGTCCGGGTCCAGGGCGCCGAGGATGCCTCCCGCGCTGACACAGGAGATGGTGTGCTCAGGACTGCGGCCACCGAAGACCACTGCGACGCGAACTTTTCGTGTGCTCGTCACCCCGGTGACCCTACTCTGCGTGGCGGCGGGGCGAGAGGCTCATGAGCGGTAAACCCGGCCGCCGCCCGCGCCCCGGCGCACGCCCGGCGGCCCGCTCAGCCGGCCGCCGCGCCCCGCGCCTCGTTCAGGGCGGCATCGAGGTCGAGCAGCAGGTCTTCGGTGTCCTCGATGCCGCAGGACAGCCGGACGAGGCCCTCGGGAACCGGGTCGCCCCACTGTGCCCGGCGATCCGCGGTGGTGTGCGTACCGCCGAACGAGGTCGCCGCGTACACCAGCTTCGACGACGTCAGGAACCGGGTCACGTGCGCCGCGTCCGGCAGCGTGAAGGTGACCACGCCCGGGATCCGGCGCATCTGCCGGCCGGCCACCTCGTGCCCGGGGTCGCCGGGCAGGCCGGGCCAACGTACCGAGAGCACCTCGGGCCGCCCGGACAGCAGCCGGGACAGCGCCGCCGCGTTGGCCGACTGGCGGGCCAGCCGAAGGTCCAATGTGGACAATGAGCGGTGCGCCAGCCAGGCTTCGAACGGGCCCGGTACCGCGCCGGTGTCGTCGCGCCAGGCGCGCAGCCGGGCGGCCAGGTCCGGTGCGGCCGCGGCGTACCCGAGCAGGATGTCGGAGTGCCCGGTCAGCGCCTTGGTACCGCTGGCCACCACCAGATCCGCGCCCAGCGCCAGCGGCTGCTGGCCGAGCGGCGTCGCGGTGGTCGAGTCGACCGCGACCAGCGCCCCGGCGGCGTGCGCGGCGGCGGACAGTTCGGCGATGTCGCACACGTCCAGCCCGGGGTTGGCCGGCGTCTCCAGCAGCACCATGCGCACCCCGTCGAACGACGGGTACGGGCCGGCGGTGGGCACCTCCCGCACGGTCACCCCGGGCAACCCGGCGGCGAACACGCGCGTCTTGTAGTAGCCGTCGGACGGCAGCACGAGCGTGTCGCCGGGGCGCAGGTGGGTCAGCAACGCCGCCGAGATCGCCGCCATGCCGGACGAGAAGACGACGCAGTCGCCGCCCTCCAGGCCGCCGATCGCCAGCTCCAGGGCGCGCCAGGTCGGGTTGTCCACCCGCCCGTAGCCGTTCGCGGCCGCCGCCGGGCCCGCCTGCGGATCGAGGTGGTACGGGGCGGCGAACACCGGACCGGGCAGGAACGGCTGGCCCGGCTCGGGCTCGGGCAGCCCGGCGTGTACGCAGGCGGTGCTGTCACCGAAGCCGTTGGGCGCGCCGGGGCCGGGAATCGAGGTCATGCGACCATCATTCCCTGCTGGATCGCGGCGCCGAATTGCACCCGGAACACCGCCGGTACCCGGAAACCGCCCCGCCGTCCGGTTCCCGCGGCGACCTACCCGGTCCTACTACCAGACCGCGGCTACCCCGGACCGGCTACTCGGACTTGGTCTCCCGGCTCATCAGCGCGGTGACCGCCACCCGCGGGTCGGCGCCCTCGTGGCAGACCAACTCGACCTGCTCCGTGATCGGCATCTCGACGTCGTGGCGGCGGGCCAGGTCCCGGATCGCCAGGCAGCTCTTGACCCCCTCGGCGGTCTGCCGGGTGGCCGCCTGCGCCTGCTCCAGCGACTCGCCGCGGCCCAGGTGCTCGCCGAAGGTGCGGTTGCGCGACAGCGGCGACGCGCACGTGGCCACCAGGTCGCCGAGGCCGGCCAGTCCGGCGAAGGTGAGCGGATCGGCGCCCAGCCGGACGCCGAGCCGGGCGGTCTCGGCGAGGCCACGGGTGATCAGCGTGGCCTTCGTGTTGTCGCCGAAGCCGAGCGCCGTGGCCATCCCGTACGCGAGCGCGATCACGTTCTTCACCGCGCCGCCGAGTTCGCAGCCGACCACGTCGTCGTTGGTGTACGGCCGGAAGTACCGGGTCACCACGGCCTTCTGCACGGCCGCCGCCCGTACCGGATCCAGGCACGCGATCACCGACGCGGTCGGCTGTTCCGCGGCGATCTCGGCGGCCAGGTTGGGCCCGGACAGCACCGCCACCCGCTCCGGGTCGACCCCGGCCGTCTCCACGATGACCTCGCTCATCCGCTTCGAGGTGCCCAGCTCGATGCCCTTCATCAGGCTGACCAGGGTGGCGTCCGGGTCGATGAGCCCGGCCCAGGCGGCCAGGTTGCCGCGCAGGGTCTGCGACGGCACGGCGAGCACCACCAGGTCGGCGCCCGCCAGCGCGACGGCCGCGTCACTGGTCGCGCTGACCAGCCCGGGCAGCCTGAGGTCGGGGAAGTAGTCGGGGTTGGAGCCGGTCGCGGTGATGGCCGCGGCCACCTCCGGACGCCGGGACCACAGGGTGACCTCGGTACCGGCGTCGGCGAGCACCTTCGCGAACGGGGTGCCCCACGACCCGGCACCGAGAACGGCTGCCCGCTTCATGCCGCGCTCCCGCCGTCGCCGCGCCGGGCGGCGCTGGGCTGCTCGGGTGCCGTTTCGCCACGGATCCCGGCGAGCAGGTCCCGCAGCACCGTCATGATCTCGTCGGTGATCGCGTACAGGTTGGCCGCCGTCGGCTCGGCACCGGTCCACCGGGACAGGTCGATCGGAGGCCCGGCGATCACGGTCACCGGGGTGCGCGGGCGCAGCCGGACCTTCCGGGTACGGGGATCCAGCAGCAGCTGAGGCCCCCAGCTGACCACCGGTACCACGGGCACGCCGGTCCGCAGGAACAGCCGGGCCACGCCGGTCTTGCCGCGCTGCGGCCACAGGTCACCGGACTTGGGCGTCGTACCCTCCGGATAGATGATCACCCCGTCGCCGTCCCCCAGCGCGGCGGCAGCCGCGTCCAGCGACTTCACCGCGTCGGCGGTGCCCCGGTACACCGGGATCTGCTTGACCGCACGCAGGTAGGGGCCGAGCCCAACGATCTTGAACAGGCTCGCCTTGGCCAGAAACTGCGGCCAGCGCCCGGCGTCGAAGATGTAGTGGGAGAGGATCAGCGGGTCGGCCTCGGACACGTGGTTGGCCGCGATGATGACCCCACCCTCGGCCGGTATGTGCTCCATGCCGGACCAGGTCCGCTTGGTCAGGACGAACAGGGTTGGCTTGACGGTGACGATCGCGAGTCCCCGCCAGAATCCGAGCCTGCGCCGCACGGCTCCTCCTCGATCCCTGTCCCCTGTGCCGGCCCGGTCGGCGCCGCCATCAGCGCATCATGCCTGGCTCGGGTACCGGCTGGCCAGCGCGGGGTACGTCGGCCGGCGAGGCACAATGCGACGGTGGGTGCGGTGTGGATCGCGGTGGTACCGGTGAAGCGGCTGGAGTCGGCGAAGACGCGGCTGCGCGGCGCGCTGCCCGGAGTGGCGCACGACCGGCTGGTGCTGGCTCTGGTGCAGGACACCGTGGCCGCCGTACTGGCCTGCCCGGATGTGGCGGACCTCATGGTCGTGACCAGCGAACCGGCGATGGCCGGGGTGGTCACCGCGCTCGGCGGACGCGTGGTGCCTGACGCTCCGGAGGCGGGACTGAACCCCGCGTTCGCCCACGGTGCGCGCCTGGCCGGCGACCGGCCGGTGGTGGCGCTGGCCGGCGACCTGCCCGCGCTGCGGCCGGCCGAGCTCAGCGCCGCGCTGGCGGCCACCGCCGGGCGGCGGGCCTTCGTACCGGACGCCGCCGGTACCGGAACCACGCTGCTCGCCGCGCCGGCGGGTACCGCGCTCGATCCCCGGTTCGGGCCGGGCTCGGCGGCCGCGCACGCCGGCTCGGGCGCCACGACGCTGGACGGGCCGTGGCCCAGCCTGCGCCATGACGTGGACACCGGCGCAGACCTGGTGGCGGCCGCCGCCATCGGCCTGGGTACGCGAACCGAGGCGCTCTACCGGTTGCGCGGGGCTCAGCCGGAGCACGGTTTGCGGGGGGTGCAGCCGGAGCACCGCCTCCTGGGGGCGCAGCCGGAGCCGGGCTCCGGCGGAGACGAGCCCGCCCAACGCCGTTCCGGAACGCGGTACCGTGCGGGGATGCAGGGCACGGTGGCCAGCTACGACCCGGATGGGCGATCCGGCACGGTACTGCTCGACGACGGTACCGAGCTGCCCTTCCCCGCGACCGCGTTCGACGCCTCCGGCCTGCGATTGCTGCGCCCGGGCCAGCGGGTACGCCTCGATCAGAGCGGCGGAGAGGTGACCGCGCTCGGCCTCGTCACGATGCCCGGAAGTGTCGGCTGAATCACGCACCCGACCGGGGACCGTCCCGGTCCCGGGATTGCCGGCGCCCGTAGCGGCCCGGAGACGCGCGAGCGCCGGTTGCGGCCGCCATTGACGTCCGGTAGGGCCAACGCTCCGGCGCGGCCGGCACCCGGCCGCCCCTGAGCCGCCCCTGAGCCGCCCGGCCCGGCGCCGGGGTTTTCCACGAAGGCCGTTTCACGTTCACCCGGATCGGGTCATGATTGCGACGTGAAGGCCTCTCCCGTTCCACCCACGCCGCCACGCCAGCGCCGAGCAGCCGTCCCCGACCCACTCCCCGATCCGGCCAGAGGTACCGGATCCGGAGGCACCGATTCGCCTCGCGCGCGCCGATCGCCGGCGACGCAGCCGGCGCGAACGCGCACCTCCACCAACCGCACCGGATCCACCCCCGACGCCGATTCCACCCCCGGAGCGGGATCCACCCCCGAAGCCGGATCCACGCGCCGAGCGGGATCCGTCCCCCGAGCCGGATCTGCTCCCGACACCGGATCCACCAAGCGGACCGGCGGCGCCGGAAGGGGGACCCGATCCAAGGCCGCCGCCAGAGCGGCCACGGCTACGGGGGCGGCGAAGGCCGCCGAGACGAGCCCGTCGCTGAGCGCCGGCGTGACGGCGGCAGCGTCCGCCACGGCCGCCACGGCCGCGAAATCGGCCAGGCCGACCAAGCGGGCCAGGACCGCGGCGGCCAGTCCGGCGACAGCATCCCCGGCGGCAGCGACCGCCGCGAGCGCAGCGGCGCCACGGAAGGAGAGCGGCCGGACCGCGGCACCCGTCGGCGGGATCGAGGACCCGCAGGCCGTCGAGGTACAGCGGGAGCTGACCGGCCCCGAGGCGTCCGGAACCGAGCCCACCGCAGCGGAACCCGCCGGACCCGAACCGGCCCGACCCGAACCGACCCGACCCGAACCGGTCGAAGCGGCCGGACCCGAACTCGTCGTACCCGAACACCCCGCACCCGAGCCGTTCGACGGCGGCACGCCGCCCCCGGACCAGTCGCCGCCGGCGCTGTCCGAACCGCTGCCCGACGACCGGTACCTCAACCGTGAACTGTCCTGGCTGGACTTCAACGCCAGGGTGCTGACCCTCGCCGAGGACCCCGCGAACCGGTTGCTGGAACGGGCCAAGTTCCTCGCCATCTTCGCCAGCAACCTCGACGAGTTCTACATGGTCCGGGTCGCCGGCCTCAAACGCCGGCTACAGACCGGCCTGCCCATCCGCAGCGCGGACGGACTGTCCACCCGGGAGCAGCTTGAGCTGATCGCCGAGCGCAGCGCCGATCTGGTCGCCCGGCAGTCGCGCTCCTTCACCAGTGACATCCAGCCCGCACTGGCGGCGGAGGGCATCCATCTGGTCCGGTGGTCGGATCTCGACCCGGGCGAGCGGGACCGGATGCGCGACTACTTCCGCGACAAGGTTTTCCCGGTGCTCACCCCGCTGGCCGTCGACCCGGCGCACCCGTTCCCGTACATTTCCGGGCTCTCCCTGAACCTGGCGGTCGTGGTACGCGACCCGGGTGGCGGCCCCGAACTGTTCGCCAGGGTCAAGGTGCCCAACAACGTGCCACGGCTGGTCGCCGTCGAATCCGGGCGGCGCCACCGGTTCCTGCCCGTCGAGGATCTGATCGCCGCGCACCTGGGCCAGCTGTTCCCCGGGATGCAGATCCTCGAACACCACCTGTTCCGGGTGACCCGCAACGCGGAACTGGAGGTGGAGGACGACCGCGACGAGGACCTGCTCCAGGCGCTGGAGCGTGAACTGGCCCGGCGCCGGTTCGGGCCGCCCGTCCGGCTGGAGGTCGCCTCGACCGTCTCCGACCACGTCCTGGAACTGCTCGTCCGCGAGCTGGACATGGACAGCCACGACGTGCTGCGGGTACCGGGGCTGCTCGACCTGTCCGCGCTGTGGCAGGTGTACGAGGGGGTGGACCGGCCCGACCTGAAGGACCGCCCTTTCGTACCGGCGACCCACCCGCGCTTCGTTGAGGGCGAGATGCCGCGCAGCGTGTTCGCCACCCTGCGCGACGGCGACATCCTGGTGCACCACCCTTACCACTCGTTCTCCACCAGCGTGCAGCGCTTCATCGAGCAGGCGGCGGCCGACCCCAACGTGCTGGCCATCAAGCAGACGCTGTACCGCACCAGCGGCGACTCGCCCGTGGTCGACGCGCTGATCGACGCCGCCGAGGCCGGCAAGCAGGTGGTGGTGCTCGTCGAGATCCAGGCGCGGTTCGACGAGGTGGCCAACATCGGTTGGGCACGCAAACTGGAGAAGGCCGGCTGTCACGTGGCCTACGGCCTGGTGGGGCTCAAGACGCACTGCAAGACGGCGCTGGTGGTACGGCAGGAAGGCAACCACATCCGGCGGTACGCGCACATCGGCACCGGGAACTACCACCCGAAGACGGCCCGGCTCTACGAGGACTTCGGGCTGCTGACCGCCGATCCGGAGGTCGGCGCGGACCTGACCGACCTGTTCAACGTGCTGACCGGGTACAGCCGGCAGACCGCGTACCGGCGGCTGCTGGTGGCGCCGCACGGGGTACGCAGCGGGATCGTCGAACGGATCGAACGCGAGGCCAAGTTCGCGGCGGAGGGCCGCCCCGCACTGGTTCAGATCAAGGTGAACTCGCTCGTCGACGAGGAGGTCGTCGACGCGCTGTACCGGGCCAGCCAGGCCGGGGTGCGCATCGATCTCGTCGTACGCAGCATCTGCACGCTGCGGCCGGGGGTACCGGGCCTGTCGGAACGCATCCGGGTGCGCTCCATCCTGGGCCGGTTCCTGGAGCACTCGCGGGTCTTCCGGTTCGGCAACGACGGCGATCCCGAGGTGTGGATCGGCTCGTCGGACCTCATGCACCGCAACCTCGAACGGCGGGTGGAGGCGCTGGTCCGGGTCACCGACCCGGCGATACAGGCGGACCTGATCGGGGTGCTGGACCTGTCGATGAGCGACGAGATCTCCGCGTTTGAACTCGGGCCGGACGGCACCTGGTGGCTGCGCGGCGGCCGGTCGCGGGACGGGAACCGGCACTCCGAACACCTGCAGAGCGCACTGCTGCACCGGATCATCGACCGCGCGGACTGAGGACCGACCGGGCCGCCGCCGGTGGGTCCACAGCCGGGGCCACACCGTCGCCGGCCCGCGCCGGACGGCGGCCCGGCCCGCCGCCCACCGGCGGCCCCACCGGCCGCCCATCGGCCGCCGGCCGGCCGTCCGCGACCCGGACAGCGCCCGCCCCGGAAAGGACTAGGCTGCCAGGATGTTGGAGGAGGAGCGCAAGTACGACGTCGATCCGCAGTTCGCTCTGCCGGACCTGACCGCGGCGCTCCCGGCCCGTGCCCGGGTCGTGCCGCGCCCGCCCGTCTCGCTGCGCGCGACCTACTACGACACGACCGATCTGCGGCTTGCCCGCGCCGGTGCCTCGCTGCGTTTCCGGCGCGGCGACGAGGAGCCGTGGACGGTGAAGCTGCCCACGCACGTGCCGGGGATACGGCACGAGATCTCCCGTACCGGCCCTCCCGGCGCGATCCCCGACGAGCTGGCCGGGCTGGTGACCGGGTACACCCGGGGTGCACCGCTGTCGGCGGCGGCCGTGCTGCGCACCACCCGGCGGGTGTACGAAGTGCGCGGCCCGGCCGGCGAACTGCTCGCCGAACTGGATGACGACCTGGTCGCGGTGCTGGACGGCGGGACGGTCCGCAGCCGGTTCCGGGAGGTCGAGGTCGAGCGCCACGAGGGCGGCCGCAAGCTGCTCAACCGGATCGGCGACGTGCTGAGCGCGGCCGGTGCGGTGTCCGGCGAGTTCCTGCCCAAGCACGTCCGGGCGCTGGAGGCCACCGGGCCGGCCGACCTGACGCCGCCGACGGGACGGCTGGCCGACGGGGCCGACGCGGGGCAGGTGGTGACCGAGGCGATCCGGGTGGACATCGGCCGGATGCTCGCCCACGATCCGCTGGTGCGACTCGGCACGGACCTGCCCGACGGCGACACCGCGGTGCACCAGATGCGGGTGGGCTGCCGGCGGCTGCGCACCGACCTCCGTACCTTCCGGACGCTGCTGGACCCGGTCTGGGCCGACGAGTTGCGCGCCGAACTGTCCTGGATCGCCGACGCGCTGGGCGGTGCCCGCGACGTCGAGGTGCTGCGCGCCCGGCTGAGCCGTACCGCCGCCGTGGATCCGCTGTCGCCCCTGGACTCCGACGCGGTCGCCACGTTCGACGCCGAACTCGCGGCCAGGCACTCCGCCGCGCTGGCCGCCCTGGCGGAGGCGATGAGCGGGAAGCGGTACCTCGCCCTGCTCGACCGCCTGGTGGCCGCGGCCGCCGCGCCCCGGCTGGCCGCCGATCGGGCGGCCGAACCGGCCCGGGAACTGCTGCCCCGGCTGGCCGGCAAGCCGTGGCGGCGCCTGATGGACGGCTCGGACGGCGTCGTGGCCGCCGGGTCGCTCGACCCGCTGGGCCCGGACCACGAATGGCACAACGTCCGGATCCGGGCCAAGCGGGCCCGTTACGCGACCGAAGCCGTGGCCGCCGTGGCGGGCGGCAGCGCGTCCGGCCTGGCCCGGAAAGTCGCGCAGGCGCAGGAATTGCTGGGCGAGCACCAGGACGCGGTCATCGCGGCCGAGACCTGGCTGTCCATCGCCGGGTCGGACCCGGGCAACCACACTCTCGCGGTGACCGCGGGCCGGCTCGTGGAGCGGGAGCGCGCCGTGATCCGCGAGGTGCGCGCCAGATTCCCCGACGCCTGGGCCGCTGTCAGCCGCCGCCGCAAGCGCTGCGAGTGGCTGCCGTGAGCGGGGACGGAAGCGCTGACGGGATCGCCGACGGGGAGCGGTCCGGCGGTACGGTGCGCGCCGCCGGCGGTGTGGTGTGGCGCAGTACCGGACGGGACGAGGTCGAGATCGTTCTGGTGCACCGGCCCCGGTACGACGACTGGACGCTGCCCAAGGGAAAGCTGGAGCCGGACGAGCACCCGCTGCTGGCCGCCGTACGGGAGGTCCAGGAGGAGACCGGGATCGAGGCGGTGCCGCAGGTACGGCTGCCCACGATCGGGTACCTGACCGCAGAACCGGGCGTGGACAAGAGCGTGGACTTCTGGGCCATGCGGGTACGCGCCGACCACGGCCGGGCACCCGATCACGAGGTGGCCGAGGCGCGCTGGGTGCCGGTGACCCGTGCCCAGGCCCTGCTGACGTACGCGCACGACCGGGGTGTGGTGGCGGCGTTCGCCGCACTTCCCAGGATCACGGCCGAGGTGGTGCTCGTGCGGCACGCCCATGCCGGTTCCCGGCACGCCTGGCACGGAACCGATGACCTGCGACCGCTGGACTCCGTCGGGGTACAGCAGGCGGCCGCTCTCACGGGCCTACTGACGGCGTTCGGGGCGGCCCGGGTGGTCTCGGCCACCCCCCGCCGCTGCCGAGACACTGTGGATGGACTGGGCCTGCCGGTGGCGGTGTACCCGGCCTTCGACGAGACGTCGCCCGACGGTGTCCCGGGTGCGGTGGCGGCCCTGCGCGCACTGGCGCTGGAGGCGACCCCGGTGGTGGTCTGCGGTCAGGGCAAGGTGATCCCGCCCATGCTGTCCGCGCTGCGGCCGGCCAACACCACCGCGATCGAGGTGTACGACACTCCGAAGGGCACCGGGTGGCTGCTGGCGTTCGCCGCCGGTACCGACACGGTGGCCGCGGATCCGCTCGTACCCTGAGCCGCCGACCTCCCGACCCACGACGCGCCGAAGGCGCCCGTCACGCGACGGGCGCCTTCGTCTGTGGCTCAGGTTGTGCGGGTTCAGCGAGCCTTGCGCGCGGGGGCCTTCTTCGCGGCAGCGGTCTTCGCCGGTGCCGTCGCCGTCTTGCGAGCGGTGGTCGTCGCCGCGCGGGTGGTCTTGGCGGCAGTCTTCTTGGCGGCCGCCGTCTTTGCCGGCGCCTTGGTTGCCGTCTTCGTTGCGGTGGCCCGGCCGGTGGTCGCCTTCGTAGCGGCGGCCTTCTTCGCCGGACCGGCAGCGGTCTTCTTCGCCGCCGCGGCGGCCCTCGGCACCTTGCCGCTGGCTACCTGGTCCTTGAAGCTCGCACCGGCACGGAACGCCGGTACGGAGGTCTTCTTCACCTTGACGCTCTCGCCTGTCCGCGGATTGCGGGCGGTACGCGCGGCACGCACCCTCTTTTCGAAGACACCGAAACCGGTGATCGCCACCTTGTCGCCCTTGGTGACCGCCGACTGGATCTCGGCGAGTACCGCGTCGAGCGCCGAGGCCGCCGACTTCTTGTCCCCCAAGCGGACCGCGAGCGCATCGATGAGCTCGGCCTTGTTCACGACATTCCCTCCCGTACACATTGTTGGCCTCAATGCGGCCATTCTGCGCGCACGGTATGCCCTTCGCGCCAAAAGCACAAACATCTGGCAGAAAAAAGCCGTTGTGTCGTAACGGAAACTCCCCCGGTCGGCTGAGCATCCGGGGGAGTTCCAGGGGTTCGTTGGCTAGGCGACAGCAGGCTTGAAGCCCAGCCTCGTCGTCTCGTACGCGCCGATCGCGGGCTCGTGTCGCAGCGTCAATCCGATGTCGTCCAACCCCTCCATCAACCGCCAACGGCTGAAGTCGTCAAGAGGAAACGACCAGCTCAGGTTGGCTGCACGCACCTCGCGAGCACCGAGGTCAACAGTCAGCGCAAGGCTCGGATCCGCCTCCACCGCGTCCCACAACGTTTCGATGGCTGTCAATTCAAGCTCGACTGGCAGGAGCCCTTCCTTGAGCGCGTTGCCGCGGAAGATGTCCCCGAAACGCGGAGCGAGCACCGCGGCGAAGCCCCAGTCGCGCAGCGCCCACACGGCGTGTTCACGCGATGACCCCGTGCCAAACTCAGGCCCGGCAACGAGGATCGAGGCTCCCGAATACCTCTGATCGTTGAGAACGAATGCCGGATCGGCGTCCCGCCACGAGCGGAACAGCCCGTCCTCGAAGCCGGTACGGGTGACCCGCTTGAGGTAAACCGCCGGGATGATCTGGTCGGTGTCCACGTTGGACCGGCGCAGCGGCAGGGCCGTACCTGTGTGGACAGTGAACTTTTCCATAATTCCTCCAATAGGGCCGCTGGCGGCGCGGACCGCGGGTGCGGGGCACCCGGATCGGCGCGCTGCGCTCAGATCGGCGTGCTCAGCTCAGATCGGCGGGCGCGGCCAGGTGACCGAGGACCGCGGTCGCCGCCGCGACGGACGGGGACACCAGGTGGGTACGCCCGCCCTTGCCCTGCCGGCCCTCGAAGTTGCGGTTGGACGTGGACGCGGAACGCTGGCCGGGCGCGAGGATATCCGGGTTCATGCCCAGGCACATGGAGCAACCGGCGAACCGCCACTCCGCACCGGCTTCGGTGAAGACCTCGTTCAGCCCTTCCTCCTCGGCCGCCGCCCGCACCGCCGCGGAGCCCGGTACGACCAGCATCCGTACCCCGCCGGCCACCTTCCGGCCGCGCAGCACATCCGCCGCGGCCCGCAGGTCCTCCAGCCGCCCGTTGGTGCACGAGCCGACGAACACCACGTCGACCGGGACCTCCCGCAGCGGCGTGCCGGGCTTCAACGCCATGTACTCCAGTGCCCGCGTGGCCGCGTTGCGCTCGGCCTCACTGCCGAAGTCGGCCGGGTCCGGCACCCGCGCCGACAGCGGCGCGCCCTGCCCCGGGTTGGTGCCCCAGGTGACGAACGGCGTGATGGCGCTGGCGTCCAGCGTCACCTCGGTGTCGAACGTGGCACCCTCGTCGGTGACCAGAGTCCGCCAGTACGCCACGGCCTCGTCCCACGCCGCCCCCTTGGGCGCGTAGTCGCGCCCGGCGAGGTAGGCGAAGGTGGTCTCGTCCGGTGCGACCATCCCGGCCCGGGCACCCCACTCGATGGACATGTTGGAGACGGTCATCCGGCCCTCCATGGAGAGCTTGCGGATCGCCTCGCCCCGGTACTCCACCACGTGTCCGCGCCCGCCGCCGGTGCCGACCTGGGAGATCAGCGCCAGGATCAGATCCTTGGCGCTCACCCCGTCGGCCAGCTCGCCGATCACGTTGACGGCCATGGTCTTCGGCCTTGCCTGGGGCAGCGTCTGGGTTGCGAGCACGTGCTCGACCTCGCTGGTGCCGATGCCGAAGGCCAGCGCGCCGAACGCGCCGTGGGTGGAGGTGTGTGAATCGCCGCACACGATGGTCATGCCGGGCTGGGTGAGCCCGACCTGCGGACCGAGCACGTGCACGACCCCCTGTTGGGCGTCGCCGAGCGAGTGCAGCTTGATTCCGAATTCGGCGCAGTTCTTGCGCAGCGTCTCGATCTGCGTCCGCGACACGGGATCGGCGATGGTCAGCAGGTTGTCGGTCGGCGTGTTGTGGTCCTCGGTCGCGATCGTCAGATCCGGCCGGCGGACCGCTCGCCCGGCCACTCTCAGGCCATCGAACGCCTGCGGGCTGGTCACCTCATGGACCAGATGCAGGTCGATGTAGAGCAGATCCGGCTCCCCTGCAGCGGACCGGACCACGTGTGCGTCCCAGACCTTTTCCGCCAGGGTTCGCGGTGTTTCCTCGGGTACTCCCACCATCTGGACATCCTAAAGTTTGGGAGGTATGTTTCGCCTTATGGGACACAGTATGAGCGGTGTCGGCGTTCTCGACAAGGCAGTGGTCATCCTGGCCGCCTGTGTCGACGGCGCCAGCCTGGCCGAACTCGTCGAGCGGACCAAGCTGCCACGGGCCACCGCTCACCGCCTGGCCCAGGCGCTGGAGATCCACCGCTTGCTCGTGCGCGACCAGCAGGGACGCTGGCGACCCGGTCCGCGACTGGGCGAACTGGCCAACGCCGCCCCCGACGTCCTGCTGACCGCCGCCGAGCCGATGCTCACCGCACTGCGTGACGCGACAGGCGAAAGCGCCCAGCTCTACCTCCGCCGTGCGGACGAACGCATCTGTGTAGCCGCGGCGGAACGGGCCAGCGGCCTTCGTGACACGGTACCGATCGGGGCGGTGCTCCCGATGACGGCGGGCTCGGCGGCCCAGGTGCTGCTCGCCTGGGAGCCGCCGGAGGCGGTCATGCCGCTGCTGCCCCGGTGCAAGTTCACCGGCCGGACGCTGGCCGAGATCCGCCGGCGCGGCTGGTCCCAGAGCGTCGCCGAACGCGAGCTGGGAGTGGCCAGCGTCTCGGCGCCGATCCGGGACCGCACCGGCCGGGTGATCGCCGCGATCAGCGTGTCCGGCCCGATCGAGCGCCTGGGACGCCGCCCCGGCGACCGGCACGCGATGGCGGTCGTACGGGCCGGACAGCGCCTCTCCGGCCTGTAGAACCGGTCGAAGCGCCCCAGACGGGGCCGAGCCTCGGTCCCCCGACGGGGCGCGGTCGCGGCACGAGCGACATCCACGCTACGTCTCCAGACGGATGGGCAGGGAGCGCGGGGATGACCAGCAGAAGTGATGCGGCGGAGTTCGTTCGTACTCGCGCACAAGATTCTGAAGGATGCTGGCCTGTCCGACCGCGAGCTCGACGCGATCCTCGCGGAGGCGGACGAGATCGCGAACCGAAATCGGTAGCTACCGGTTCGGGGCAGGTGGCCCGTCCCGCCCGCGCCCGGGTAGCTTTCAGCTCCCGCGCAGAGCCCCGCCCACTGATGATCCGCTCAAAGCCTCGCGTAGCCCGGCACGCAGCGTCCGCACCGGCCCGTACGCCTGATATGGCTCAGTTTCGCGCCACAGTTCCCGCAGCCTCGCGGCAACCCGCCGTGAGGTGCTGACACGATCGGCCATGCCGAGCGCTGTCTCGCCATCGGAGGCTGCGTGGTCGGGCTCGCCGGCCAGGAACCGTGCCCGCGTCAGCTCTATCTGATCGAACATCCTGGCCCGGGCAAAGCCCTGCGGGCGGCGCGACAGCGCATGCAACGCCTGGGCGACCGCGCTTCCGGCCAGACCGGGATCCTCAGTGGACAGCCGCCGATAGCAGGTCGCGGCCGAACTGGCCAGCTCCGCGTCGCTGGTGTAGGGGAAGCAGGCGGTCACGGCGGGGGCACGGTCCTCATCACTGATCTGCCCGTACAACTCGAAAGACAGCCCGATCGCGCTGCGCACCTCGGGGAGGTATCGGTGGCCCATGCCGGCGAGCATCTGCGCCCGGAGACTCCACAGTAGAGACCGGATCTTGTTGAGCTTCCGGCCGTCTGACGGCAGAGCATCAGATGCGAGGTCGACGAGGCGCAAGCCGGTGTCGGGGTGACCGAGCGCCTCTGCCTGCCGGGCCAGGTCGGCCAGAAGGCCGATCGCACGGAGTTGGGCGCGCTCGTCTCGGGACTCTCGCGCTGCCTGGAGTCCGTACAACAGATAGTGCTGGGCCGGGCCGGCCATAGCCAGATCATGGCTCATCCAACCGACCCACCCGGCCAGATCGGCGATGGCCGCCATCAACCGATCGCCGACCGCTTCCCGGTATGAGCCGTGACGGGCCAGGTCGACCGCGTACTTCAGCTGTCCCACGGCCGCTTCCCTGCAGACACCACCACCGGCTGCCGCGTCGTTCGCCATGAAATGGCCGGTCGCCTGCTCGATCCGTTCGACGTCGACGAGCCCGACGCGCTCGCCACCCACGCCGCCGATGAGAGGCGCCGGTTCCGAGTCCAGCCAACGGGCAATCGGACCGACGAGTCCCGTGCCGGTGGCCACCCCGACCGAACTCGAAAGAACCTCGCGCCGGGTCAGCATGTCGCTCCCTACGAAGGCCGCCAAGTCTTCGAGGGTACGCGCAGCCACCCATGCCTGTAGATGTGCCGGCGCCGGTCCCTTGCCGTCGCGGAGTTCCGGCCAGATCACCTGAACCGGCACCGGCACACCCCACGCCTCGCTGAGTACGGCCGCGACCACGTCCGGGTTCTGGCAGGCGCCGCCGGTCAACCAACGCCTCACGCTCACGTGGTCGTAGCTGAGCTTGATGCCTTGTAACTGCCAGCCTCGGACGTTGACGACCTGGGCGAAGCGCTCCAGCGACGGAAAGCCGCCGCCCTGGATAAGGGCGACGAGAGTCGGATTGGTCACGCACTGCGGCAGTCGCATTGTCGACGCCCCCGTGGAGAAGTGCCGTTCCGGACAAATGCGGAGTGTAACGAGGCGCCATCCGGAAGGCAGTCCGCTGCGCAGGCTCCCGATGGTGCACGCACCTTTCGCGCTCCCCCCGCCGACGCCGCCGAGGTCGGTAGCCCGCACCGTGCCCGCCGGTTAGCTGAACGCACGCGCCGGCACGGACGCCGGCGAGGAGCGACGAGGTGATCGGATGTCCCTGAGTGCGACGATCGGCGGTACGTTGCTCGGCTTCCTTGCCGGGCTGTTCGCGTGCAAGGTGAAGTCCGGATGGTGCCCGGAGTGCGGCGCGTCGATCCGGCACGGCGAGCGGCACGCGGGTGAACGATGACCGCGATCTACCTCGCCACCGGCGGACCGGCCCGCCCCCACGAGATCGACCACGGACCCATCCGGCCGCTGTGGCGTTGCGGCTCGTGCCTGGTCGACTGGCCGTGCAATCCGGTGAGCGACCTGCTGACTCGGGTGCACGGCGACGACCGGGAGGGCCTTGCCGGTCACCTGGCCCGGCTGATGGCTGTCGCGGCCCGGGAACTCGGCTCGGCCGGCTCGGCGAAGCTGTACAAACGCTTCCTGGGCTGGACGTTGGACGGGGACGAGGTGTGCCGGGTGTGTTGCCGGCGTGGCCACGATGTGCTGCCCGGCCTGCCGCCCCGGTTGTTCCCCTGCGACGGCTCCGCCATCGAGCCGATCCACCACCCCGACAGGCACCGCTAGCGGGCCGACGTTGGACGATCTTGGGACTCGGAGGGGGCCACAACCACAAATCGCCTCCCCTGCTGGGGAGGCGATTTCGGTACCAAAAACTTGTAGCCCCGACCGGATTCGAACCGGCGCTACCGCCTTGAGAGGGCGGCGTCCTGGGCCACTAGACGACGGGGCCAAGACTGTCTTTCGGGCTGGGGTACCAGGACTCGAACCTAGACTAACTGAACCAGAATCAGTTGGGCTGCCAATTACCCCATACCCCATCGGCACCGTTGTCCGGCGCCGGAACAAGACTCTACCTGACGGTCAAAGGCGAGCCAAATCGGATCCGGTCAGTCGATCGTCGCGACCCGGTTGGCCAGAACTCCTACCCCGCCCACCGAGACTGTGACCGTGTCACCTGCGACGATGGGGCTCACTCCGGCCGGCGTACCCGTCAAAATCACGTCACCCGGTAGCAGTGTCATGATGTGTGACACATAGGACACCAGGGTGGGTACGTCGAAGATCATGTCTTTGGTCCGGCCCAGCTGGCGGACCTCCTCGTTGACCTCGCACCGGATCTCCACGTCGTCCACCGTGGCGTCCGTGGTGATCCACGGGCCGAGCGGGCAGAACGAGTCGAAGCCCTTCGCCCGAGTCCACTGGCCGTCACTGCGCTGCAGGTCGCGGGCCGTGACGTCGTTGGCGCAGGTGTACCCGAAGACCGCCGCCGCGGCCTCGGCCCGGTCCACCCGCCGCGCGCCCGACGCCCCGATCACGACCGCCAGCTCGGCCTCGTGCTCGACCTGCTTCGACTGCGGGGGCAGCCGGATCACGTCGTTGGGCCCGATGACCGCCGTCGTCGGCTTGAGGAACAGCAGGGGCTCCTTCGGCACGTCCGCACCGTGCTCGGCCGCGTGCTCGGCGTAGTTGCGCCCGACGCACACCACCTTGCTCGGCAGGATCGGCGAGAGCAGCCGGACATCGGCGACCGCCCAGCGCTCACCGGTGAACCGCAGCGAGCCGAACGGGTGTCCGTCGATCTCCGCGACGGTCAGCGCCTCGGGGCCGGCTTCGGCCTCGCCCTCGACGGCACCGAAGGACAGGCCATTGGCGTGTACAAAACGAGCGATCCGCACGCCCTCAATCTAGCCGCACCCGGCCGCGCGACAATGGCGGGTGTGACCAACGTGGTACCCGAGTCCGTGTGGCGCGAGCGCCGGACGGCGCACGAGCGCCGGGTGGACGGTTGGACCGCCGGGTACCGGGCCCGCCGGCCGAGCGCCACCAGGCACCCGGTCGAGGACTTCATGTTCACCTACTATTCGCTGCGCCCCGCCCAACTGCGCCGCTGGCACCCGGGGCCGGGGCAGGTCCTCGCCGGCGCCGACCGGGCCGACCTGGGGCCGCACTACGTCGACGCCGCCGGCGGCGTGACGCTGGACACCGCCAGGCTGCTGGAGAAACGCGCCGGCTCGGTGGCCTGGATCGGCGCCCTGCTGCGCCGGACGGCCGCCCAGCCGGCGTACGCGGGCTGCTTCGGCATGCACGAGTGGGCCATGGTGTACGGGCTGGCACCCGACCAGGTACGGCACGAGCAGTGGCCGCTGCGGCTGTCCCCGGCCGGTACCGCGCGGGTGGTCGAGCAGACCGGGGTGCGGTGCTCCCACTTCGACGCGCACCGGTTCTTCACGCCGGCCGCGCGCCCGCTCAACCAGGTCCAGCCGACCCGGGAGCGGGAGCTCGAACTGGAGCAGCCGGGCTGCCTGCACGCGAACATGGACCTGTACAAGTGGGCCTACAAGCTGTCCCCGCTGGTCGACTCGGAGCTGGTAGCGGAGTGCTTCGCGCTGGCCCGGGAGGTCCGCGAGCTGGACATGCGGGCCAGCCCCTACGATCTGACCGCCCTCGGCTACGAGCCGGTCCGGGTGGAGACGCCGGAGGGGCGGGCCGGTTACGTCAGGGCCCAGCGCGACTTCGCCGCCCGTGCCGCGCCGCTGCGCGCCCGGCTGATCGAAGCGGTCGACCGGCTGACACCATCGACCAGCTGACGCCGGTCACTTGAGGATGTTCACCGCCCGCGCCACCACGAGCGCCACGGTCACCAGAGATATCAGCGACTGGAACATCATGGCCAGCTTGGCCCACCGGGACAGCGGCAGGGTATCGGTGGGGCTGAACGCGGTCGCGTTGGTGAACGACAGGTACAGGTAGTCCACGAAGGCCGGTTCCCAGTCCCGCGTCACCAGCTCCGGCACGGTCATCTGGGAGAACAGGAAGTCAGGGTAGACCTTCCGGGCAACGGCCCGCGCCGCCGGGCCGCCGCGGTCGAGTTCCCAGTACCACAACGCGAACACGATCACGTTGGTCAGCCAGATGGCGCCGCCGTTGAGCAGCAGCGTGATCGGCTGCGGAGGGGCGGTACCGTGCGCGAGCCGCCACACCAGCGTCGCGGCCGACCAGGCGACGGCGAAGCTGGCGGCGGTTACCAGCAGCAGGCCGGCGGAGCGCAGCAGGGCGGACTCGCGGTTGAGCCGGACCGGGTTGCCGATCGACAGCAGGACGAACAGCGCCACCTCCAGCACGGGCATCAGGTATTTCGGGTGGAACGACAGGCCCGTGTCGATCGTCAGCTGGAGGACGATGACCACCACGACCGCCGCGGCCACGGCGAACCGGCTCTCCCCCTGGGTCTTGCGCAGCCAGGCCGGCAGGTGGTGCGACATGCGGCCGGCGTCGGTGCGACCGAGGCCGGCCAGCAGCTCCAGCCGGGCCAGCCGGACCCTCAGCGCGGCGTGCTGCACCTGCTCCATCCCGTGCTCGCGCACGTGTTCCCGCTCGTGTTCGAACTCGAACTCCTGGAGTTCCTGCTCCGTCTCGCGGTCCAGGGGCTCGGGAGACCCTGGCTCGCCCTGCTCGGGAGGTTCTGTCACGCCGCTCATTGTGTACCTGCCCGCCACCCGGCGCGGCGCTCGCTACGGTAAGCCCATGACGATCGTGGTGTGGGTGCTCGTCACGCCGTTCGCGCTGTGGGCCGTGATCCGGCGCTCCGGCCTGGAGCGCGGCTG